>JAKZRQ010000086.1:0-10036 GCA_047518105.1 Pseudomonadales bacterium
GATGACTCGTCGTTGGCCATCGGCGACGACGCCCTGCTTCATCCATCCCCGAGCGCTCTTCGCCGCAACCGGGGCATCGAATGCGACTCTAGGCCCACGTCACGGCAGTAGCGCACCGCCGTCCACGTCGATGGTGGTTCCGGTCATGTAGTCGTTGCGCAAGGTGAGCAGAATCGCGGACGCCACCTCGTCGGCGGTGCCCGCTCGTTTGATCAGTATATTGCCCGTGGCGTTGTCGAGAAACCGCTGCCGGGCCTCACCTCGCGCGGCGAACATCGGCGTGTCGATGATGCCCGGCGAGACCACGTTGATGCGGCGCGGTGCGATCTCCGGGGCGACGGCGCGGACGAAACCCTCGACCGCGTTGCCGACCGTCGACAACGCCGAAGAACCGGGGTTGGCTTTGCGGGCCGGATAGCCGCTGACCAGCGTGATCGCGCCCTCGGGGGCCATGTGGTCCGTGCCCAAGCGTACGCTGTTCGTATAGCCCCAGAGCTTGCGGAACGAACCCTGGAATCCGTCGAGGTCCATTTGCAGAAACGGCCCGGAGGCTCGTTCGCCGCCGGTGGCCGCGTTGACCAGGATGTCGAAACCCTCCTGCGCTTCGAACAGTTCGGTCAATGCCGCACGGTCGAGCACGTCGATGGCATGAAAGCTCACGTTGCCCCCGGTCGCGGCTTCGGCTTGCTCGATGTTCGACTGGGAGCGGCTACCTGCGACTACGCAAGCACCTGCCGCTTCGAGTTGACGGGTGACGGCCAAGCCGATGCCCGACGTTCCGCCGAGCACGATGGCGCGTCTGCCTTCAAGGTTCATGTTCCTGCTCCTCAGGTTCGATCTATTCCGCGACGACGTTATGGGGCGTTTCACCAGCCTCGACGATGAGTCGCTTCACCTCTTCGAGCATCGTGTCCAACGCGACCGGGTCGGTGCCGCGCATCACGAGCGTGGTGCCATAGCGTTCGTCGTCCATGAACGGATAGCTGCCGAGGTCGATGTCCGGATAGCGGTTCTGGACATCCTCAAGTCCCGTCGCCACCTGGCTTTCGCCTAGATAACCCGTGACGGAACGGGAACGCATCACCGCACCGCCTTCGAGTCTCACCGTGGACAGCATCGCCCGCATCACCGCCGGGATGCCGGCCATCACATAGACGTTGCCGATGCTGAACCCCTGGGGTCCGCCAGTGGCGTTCTCGATCAGGTCGGCGCCGTCTGGAATCCGCGCCATGCGCAGGCGAGACGCCATGATCTCCGGCGGCGACGGCCGGGCCCCGATGCGGGTCGCGATGACCTGGTCTACGACGAGCGGGACGCCGAAAGCCTTGGCGATGCAGTCTGCGGTGATGTCATCGTGGGTGGGGCCGATGCCGCCCGTGGTGAACACGTAGTCGTAGTTCGCCCGCGCTTCGTTGACGGCGCCGACGATGGCGTCTTCGATGTCGGGGATGACCCGCGCCTCGCGAACGCGAACGCCGTTCTCGCCGAGCACGTTGGCGATGTGGTTCAGGTTCGTGTCCTGGGTGCGGCCCGAGAGAATCTCGTTGCCGATGATCAGCACGCAGGCGGTTACAACGCGTTCTGGCATGGTTCCGTTTGGTCGCTTCAATGCGGCTTCATGCTATCAGTTCGCCCGACCGCGAAGCGGCCACGTCTCGCATGCCGTTCCCGAGTTGCCTCGACACGACCATCTTCAAGGCGTTCTTCAACCGTACGAAAAAAGACTGGTCGGATCTTGAAGAGATGCGAAAGGCTGGCCGACTCGATGTCTTCAGCCGTGCGCGAGGTTCTGGTCGACACCCTGGGCGAAGCCGAGGAACGCGTACGAACTCTCGACCGGCTTGCCGAGACCGGTCGTGCATTTCAACCGCGACGTCTGATGGCGCCAAACAACATGGAGAACACCACGATTCCCCCGAGTGCAAGACCGCCCACCCCGGCAGCGAACGCAGCGTAGTTGGTGTGTGCCTTGCCGCAGATGGTGAACCACTGCGCCCCGACCGCGGGTGGCGCGGTGCAGGCGAAGGTGAAGTCCTCTTCGTAGTCGTCGACGCACAGGAACTTCCTGCGTCGGACGCCGGTGATGTCCGTGTCTTGCGCATCGCACGAACCGGGCAACTGGTGCAGGCCGGTGCTGACGTGGGTCTCGGGTGCGAAGAAGCTCATGTTGAAAGCGAGCATGAGCAGGTAGGTGGCGACCGCTGTGCGACCCAGCCAGTCGACGGGCCTTTCGCTAGGGTTCACCGCCCGGCGGCCGAGGAAAGCCACGGTACCGTAGATCGCCAGACCGATGCCGAAGGCAAGGTAGCCCGGCGTGCCGCCGTTGATGATTTGCAGGACCGTGATCTGCGCCATCATTATCGCCGTGGTAGGGCCGGTGACCAGTGCCAAGCCAATCGCGAAGCTCTTCCCGGACACTTCCTTGTCCCGCAGCACGATGTCGAGCAGGAGCGCGAAGGAACCCACAAACGTGAGCACCCACAGGCTGCTGCTAACCGGTGCCCCCAGGAGGCGCGCCGCGATGGCGGCATCGCCGTCGTGCCAGGTCCACCAAAGAAACTTTGCGCCCACGATGTCGTAGGGTGCGTAGAACATGCACGCGACCAGGCCCGTGAGCGTCGCAGTCGACCAGCGCGGGAGGCCGAGTCGACGGACGGCCACCGTCGGCCAGTACATGAAGACCACGTACACGCCCAGAATGTACAGCGGCAGGCGTGGGGTGAGCATGATGGTCGCCTGACCCTGCCAGAAGTTGTCGACCACGGGCAGCACCATGAAGACCAGATCGTTGCCGGTGCCCGCGACGAGGGCTGCCACCCAGATCAGCAGGTTTGCGCCCCCTGCGCGGCGCGCATGGAAGAACGCGACGAGAGCACACGCGATGATGACGTATTCACCGATCAGGTACGTGGGCTGGTTCGCCCACTGCTCGACGGGCGCCATGAACATCTGCCACGGAAGGTGCGGCGCCGTGTCCCAAGGAAGCGTTCCCATCGTTTGCGCCGTTCTTCAGTAACGGACGAACGGTTCGAGCTCGGTCCGGCTGCCGTCCTTGCCAACGGATACGCCGCGACCGCCGAAAACCTCCTTGCCGTAACGTCGATTCTGCCTGCGCAGCGTGCCGTGCAGCCGGTCCCAGATCATCAGATGCTGCCCGAAATTCACATGGAAGTAGGCGTGATGGTCATCGTGGTAGCGGGAGGGGGGTTGCCAGGGCAGGACGGAGACGAGCTTCACGCCGGAGTGGTCAACGACGTTGTAGATCAGGATGTAGACCAGTACGCCGGCGGCCGATGCCCCATGGAAGGGGATGAAGAACAGGGGCGCGAAGGACGCCGCTTGCTGCGCGAAGAGCTCAGCCGGGTGCAGGGCGGTCGCCACATAAGGCGAGGTTGCAACGAAGCGATGATGGAAGCGGTGCACGTGTTTGAACAGGAACTTGATGTGCAGCGCGCGGTGCACCCAGTAATTGATGCAGTCCGTCACCACGAACAGCACGACCGTCATGCCGAGCGTGTACGCCCAGCCGTACTCTGCCACGTCGGTGTAGATGGGTGTTTTCAAAGCGCCCGTAACCACGCCGTACACCAGGATGCCAGTTAGCACGCCGCTGAGGATCATGTTGCGGGTGCCGACAAGGACGGCGGTGCGGTGCTGTCGGGGCGTCGGGAAGCTCTTGGGCTGGCACTTCCACGTTTCCGGCTCATGGCGCCGCAGCACGTAGTAGCGGTAGTGGTAGTAGCCTGCCGCGGCGTGATAGGCGACAAGACCCGCGAGGGTGGCGCCTCCGATGCAGGTGGCCAGCAGGCCCCAGGCGATTGTCTCCAAAGGTGACGTTCCTTTCGGTGACGTTCCTTTCGTTATAGTGGTGCCCACCGGCAGCCACTCGCTTCTACATCACTTCATCGTGTTGGAAATGCGAGTGTCTTCAAGCAGGCTCATGTTCTGCACACGATCCGAATCGTACACCTTGGGCGTCAGGAACACTCCGACTCAAACAGTCGATTCGGTGTGAACGCGGTCGCCCACCCACCTCCGGACAGGACCCGCCGTGGGATCGATTGCCGACCTCCTTACGCCCACCGAGACCGATAGATGAACGCTACCGTTTGGTTCCCGCCACGAACCCCGGGAACACGGGCTTGCGCTTCTCCGCAAACGCCCGTCGACCTTCCCGGTAGTCCTCGGACTCGAAGCAGTCATTGACGAATTGCCGGGGCTTCGCGAGGCCGACCGCCTGTTCGCCCTCCTCCCATGCTTCCACCGCCGCCTTGCCCGCCCACATCGTCAGCGGCGCGTTGCCGGCCACATGGCGCGCGTATTCGGTGACGGTCCCCTCGATCGTACCGCGCGGTTCGACGAAGTTGACGAGGCCGATGCGCAGCGCGTCGTCCGCGTCGAGAAAACGAGTCGAGAACATGATGTCACTAGCGTGCCTCCAAGACATCGACCATTGGCAACCACACTCGGAAAACCACGAAACACCAAAGAAAACACTACAAAAGCCAGCCTCGAATGACAGCCAAGACACCCCGTGGTACGGTGCGAACATGCTCCAGATACGCTTGCGGAACACGGTCGACCGTTCGGGGATGCCGGTTCCCCACGAGGCGGAGCGCCCTGTTGCCTACGCTGATCGCGTGGGCGAGTGGTACGTATCGCAGCGCTCCGATCGGCACCGCAAAGACCACGGTCTTTTTCTCACGCCGGTGCCTGCCGCCAACTTCATGGCCAGTTGCACCCGGGTCGGCGGGCGCAAGATTCGGCTGCTCGACCCCGCTGCCGGTGCCGGCGTTCTCTGCTGCGCGGCCGTCGAGAGGCTTGTGCTGCAAGACCCGAAGCCGGATCGCATCGAGGTGGTCGCGTACGAAGTCGATCA
This sequence comes from Pseudomonadales bacterium, assembly GCA_047518105.1. Taxonomy (GTDB): domain Bacteria; phylum Pseudomonadota; class Gammaproteobacteria; order Pseudomonadales; family Azotimanducaceae; genus VXYL01. The sequence continues at coordinate 4,880 of JAKZRQ010000086.1, forward strand.
AGACCTCACCTCCCCGTTGCGCTGTGTCCTAGATTGGCTCGCCAATTGGTGTCGCCGAAGCTATGGGGTGGAAGTCGCCATTCGGGTCGAAGCGACCGACTTCGTGATGGCGAACGCCGAGGCTCTGCAACACGCCAACGACCTCGTTCCCCCTCGGGTCGGAGAACAAGACTTCGACTTCGTTATCTCGAACCCGCCCTACTTCAAGATCAGCAAGGCTGACCCGCGGGCGGCAGCGGCCTCCTGTGTGGTTCACGGCCAACCGAACATCTACGCTCTGTTCATGGCCGTCGGCGCCGCGTTGTTGCGCCCGGGTGGCGATTTCGTCTTCATCACGCCGCGCAGCTTCGCGTCCGGGCCGTACTTCCGCCAGTTCCGCACGGTGTTCTTCGACATGATCCAGCCCGTCTCAGTCCATGTCTTCGACTCGCGCCGGGACGCCTTCAGCCGCGACGAAGTGCTGCAGGAGAACGTCATCCTCCGCGGTGTGCGTCGGGACAGCTGGCATCGGAGGCGCGCCAACGCACCATTGGTGGTCTCGTCGAGCCGCGGGATCCGCGACCTGGCCGAGGGCGGCAGCCGCAAGGTCGCAACGAAAACGGCCCTCGATTGCGATTCCATGGACAGGGTTCTCCGCTTGCCGATCTCCGATGAAGCCGCCGCTGCGCTGTCGTTGGTGGATTCCTGGCCGAGCAGCCTCCACAAGCTCGGTCTAAGCATCTCCACCGGACCTGTGGTGCCGTTTCGCGCAATGCGATGGATTGGCAACGAGGGCGACGTGCCATCGAGCCACGTGCCCCTCCTGTGGATGAGCCATGTGCGACCCATGCGAACCACATGGCCCATCGACACCCACAAGCCGGAGTACATCCTGCGCTCCGGCACCGAAGCGCTTGTCGTTCCGAACAAGAACTACGTCTTGATACGCCGCTTCAGCGCCAAGGAAGAGGCCCGCCGGCTAACTGCGGCACCCTACCTTGCGACCGACTTCGTGGTTCCCGAAGTCGGCCTTGAGAACCACCTCAACTACATCCATCGGCCTGGCGGAACGCTCTCCGAGGACGAGACCTGGGGCTTGGCAGCTCTTTACAACAGCCGCCTCCTGGACACCTACTTCCGCGCGGTGAATGGCAACACCCAGGTAAGCGCAACCGAATTGCGCGCGATGCCGCTTCCTGCGCGGCAGACGATCATCGCTCTCGGCCAACGCGTTAAGCATCTCGCCAACCCCATGGAGGGTCTGGACGTGCTTGCAATGAACTTGGTCACCACCACCGGATTGAAGGAGGTGGCCATTGGCTAGCGTTGAAGAGGCCCAGGAAATACTCGGTGCCCTTGGGATGCCGCGAGCCCAGCGCAACCGGATGTCCGGCATGACGCTCATTGCCCTGTGCCGACTGGCGCCGGACGCCTCTTGGTCAACCGCACAACGCCTACCGTGCACGATCACCAAAGGTGTTATGGACTATCTCAAACAACACTTCGACACGGAGTACGCACCCAACACGAGGGAACCTTCCGTCGCCAAGTCCTGCATCAATTCGTTCATGCACGGATCGCAGACTACAACCCGTTCGAGCCGGATCTGCCAACAACAGCCCGCGCGCCCACTACGCCATCACGGAAGCGGCCCTGCAAACGGTTCGGCTCTACAGTTCCGAGGCTTGGCATCCTGCCGTGGACAAGTTCCGTCGCGAGCAGGGTGTTCTCGTGCGGCGCTACGCGCGCGAGCGGACTCGCAACCAGGTTCCGATCAAGATACCCGAAGGAGATGAGCTTCGACTTTCTCCCGGTAGGCACAATGAAGTTCAGAAGGCTATTGTCGAAGTATTTGGGCCACGTTTCGCGCCTGGTGCACAGCTACTCTATCTTGGCGATACGGCGAAGAAGAACTTGATCGTAGACGTTGCCGGTCTTGATGAACTCGGTATTCCGATCACCGATCATGGCAAGCTGCCGGACGTTGTTCTTCATGATGCCAGGCGAGACTGGCTATTTCTCATCGAGGCAGTGACGTCGCACGGACCGGTGTCACCGACGAGATTGGTCGACCTCGAAGACATGCTCGCCGCATGCCCTGCTGGACCTGTCTACGTCAGCGCATTTCCGGACTTCGCAGAGTTCCGAAAGCACATGAAGCAGATCGCTTGGGAAACGGAAGTGTGGCTCTGCGACACTCCGGACCATTTGATCCACTTCAACGGCGACCGCTTCTTGGGTCCGCGAAGCGACCGAAGGCCGAAGCCCTAGCACCGTTCCAGGGTCGTCTAAATCAAAATTCAAGACAGTGGTGACTGCGCCGCCCTTTGAGGTCAAGCCAGCCTCAAATGTCAACGTCTGCTCTGTTCGCGAAGACCATTTTCGGCAAGCCAAGCCAGTTGCTCGGCGGATTGGATGGCAAGGTCTGCAACGCACATTCCTCGACCGTCGCCGTTAGGGCGGCGACCATTGCGTCCAGGACATCGTCAGGCGCAACTTCACTGGAGAACTGATCGCAGATTCGAATGTTTGTGATGGCTTGTTCGACTGAGGAACCGAACTCTCTCAACAGGCTCATGCGTTCCCAGAACCCGTTATGTGTCTTCTTGCTGTTCTTGAGCTCGATGCACGCGAATGCTTTAAAACAGACTTCTGGATGTACTTCCCGAACGAGGCGCTTTGCTCTCTCGTCTCCAGAAATCAACTCATCGACCTCCTTGATCTTGGCGACGATAGCGAACGTCTGCTTCGTCAGACCCTTGCCCAAAGCCCGTTTGTTGGCTTTGGTGGCCTCGGAGTACGAGTGCGCGAAGTCCAAAGCGTCGCGAGATGGTGCCGGGAAGACGCTTGAACGTCGTCGTCCAATGAACCTGCGACCTTCTTTGTCACATTGCCTCTCGCAATTCGCCGAATCCGGCGGTCCGTTGGGCAGCCCGATTGGAATGTCGATGAAAATGCGATCCGTGTTGCCCGCTTCTTCGACCAACTTGCGAAGGTGCGTGACAACGCCCGCGCGGAAAGCACCCGAAGGATCGATCTTGACGAAGAACCAACCGCCCTTGCAGCCGTCGACACCAATCGCCGTAAACGCTCGTTTGTCGCTCATCAAGCACCCCGGAACACCGGTTTCCTCTTTTCCGAAAATGCTCGCCGACCTTCCCGATAGTCCTCCGACTCGAAGCAGTCATTTACGAGTTGCCGGACCTTGGCGAGGTCGTCCGGTCGCTCGCCCGCCTCCCACGCGTCCACGGCCGCCTTGGCGGCCCGTACCGTCAGAGGCGCGTTGTCGGCAACACGGCAGGCGTATTCGGTGACGGTCGCCGCCATCGTCTCGCGCGGTTCGACGAAGTTGACGAGGCCGATGCGCAGCGCTTCCGCCGCGTCGAGAAAACGAGCCGAGAACATGATGTCCCTGGCTTGCGCCGGGCCAACGGCGCGGGCGAGTTGCGCGAGACCTTCGTAGCCGTACCCGAGGCCGAGTTTCGCGGCGGGTATGCCGAAGGTCGAGTCCGGCGTGGCGAAGCGGATGTCGGCATTGAGCGCCGTGGCGAGTCCCCCGCCAATGCAGTAGCCGGTGATCTCGGCAATCAGCGGCTTGCTGAAGGTGGCGAGCGCGTGACCGCCACGGGCAGAAATGCGACCGTACTCCCGGCGTTGCTCCGCGTTGGAGCGCTTGGAGTCGAACTCGCCGATGTCCGCCCCGGAAACGAAGGACTTTCCGCCGGCGCCGGACATCACCACGACGCGGACGCTGTCGTCTTCCTCGAAGTGTTCGAGGGCGTCCGCCACGCCTTGCCACATCTCAAGGGACAGTGCGTTGTGTTTGGCGGGGTTGTTGAACACCAAACGGCCGACGCCGTGCTCGTCGATCGCAGCATGCATGCGGTCCGTGGGCAGGTTGATCTTCACGACGAGTTCTCCTGGACTTGGCGAGCCCGCTCGACGAGCGCCCGAGCGCGGCTGAGATGCGGCGCATCCACCATCTGGCCGTTGAAGGTGAAGGCCATCCGGCCTTGCGCCTGGGCTTCGTCGAACGCCTCGATCAGCGCCCGCGCCTGGGCAACCTGTTCGGGTGCCGGCGTGAAGGCGGCATTGATCACGTCGATCTGGTCGGGATGGATGGACAGTTTGCCCCTAAAGCCGAGCCGGGCGCCCTCCTCGCTTTCCTGCTTCAGTCCATCGATATCCCGGAAGTCCGGGTACACCGCGTCGATGGGTTGCACACCCGCGGCAGCGGCGCTTAAGAGCGTGATCATGCGGCAGTGCTGGTATACGGACAGGTAGTTGCCGGCGTCGTCGCGGTTGCCCGGCACGCCCAGGGTCGCGGAGAGATCCTCGGGGCCCCAGGACGCGGCTTGAACTCGGGGACATCCGGCTAGCGTCGGGGCGTTGAGCGCACCCAAGGGCGTCTCGGCCACGACCAGAATCAAGCCGACGCCGCCGACCGGATGACCGTGCTCTCGCTCCAGGTTCGACAACTCGGCGTCGATGGCTTTCAAGCCCTCCGGGGTCTCCGCCTTTGGCACCATGTAGGCGTCCGGCGGCGACGCCATGGTCGCTTCGAGGTCGGCATGACCCCATCGCGTATCCAAGGGGTTGATGCGCACGGTCTTTTCCTTGGCGCCGAAGTCGTTGTCGGCAAGCCACGACGCCACGACCCCGCGCACCTCGTCCTTGCGCTCGGGCGTGACCGCGTCCTCCAGGTCCAGAATCAAGGTGTCGGCGTTGGTGCCGAGCGCCTTGGCCAGCATCCGATCGTTGCCGCCCGGCACGAAGTGGAGGGAGCGTCGCAGGCGTGTCATCGGGACAGGCTCGCGCGGACCAACTCGCGCACGCAAGTTGCAAGCGCATGGGACGACTGCTCGCAACTGCGAGGACGAGCGGTTTCCCGTTCAGCCATGGCGATCAAGCGTCTCGGAGGAAGATGCCTCGTGCAAGCACTGTTAGCGCAACTCCTCGACTCCCTTCTGCCGGACTGCACGCTGATGCGGACTTGCAAGACGTACTAACCGGTCCCTCCGACGACCAAGGCACCGTATTATCCATGACGCGTTTGCGTATCTCGTCCAATGAGATCCTGTCCGCGTGCAGATTCCCTGACGTAGTTCTTCACTTCGCGTGCGCCATTAGGGTCGTTGCATGCACATTCGAGCAGCAGATCTTCGCACGTTCCGCACG
>JAKZRQ010000087.1:0-34279 GCA_047518105.1 Pseudomonadales bacterium
GTCAAAAAGCTCTTGGGTTTCACTAGTTTGACCGCGATGTCGATGATCGTGCCGATGGCGGACTGCGCTGGCCGCGCCCGCCCGCGCTTCGCGCGGAGGCCCTCGCGGGTCTTTTGGCCCCGTGTGTACACGGGGCCAAAATCCTACGCGATCATCACGGCCCCTGGTGAGAAATGCGGGCCAGCCCAAGCTGCGGACGGATGCTATTGCGCAACCTTCAAAGGCAGGTCGTACGAACCGCCGCGGGCGTTGGCGATGCTGATGGTGAAGTTAAGGCAAGGCCAATCGCCAAAGCGCGGCAAGGACGAACAGGGCGTAGGTTCATCGGTTGTCGTCCTCCTCTCCGAGATGACGAGAATGGCGCATTCGTATGCAGCGAACAACCGCCACGAGATCGTCGTCGCCGGTATCGTGGTGTGCGCGCGGCGAGGCGAGAGCGTGTAGACGTACGCAACCTGGGTCCATCGCCCATGGGGATCAACCAAGCTCGGACAGGGAATACGACTCGATGACCAAAGAGACGCAGCAGATGAACCCACCCCTCGAGACACCCGTGCGACGCATCGTGAGTTGGAACGTCAACGGCTTGCGCGCGTGCGTGAAGAAGGGCTTTCTCGACTTTCTGGAAACCTCCGGCGCAGACGTGGTCGGCATCCAGGAGCTGCGTGCGATGCCCGACCAACTCGTTCCCGAGGCCCGCGAACCACAGGGCTGGCACGCGTTCTTCTCGCCCGCCGTGCGCCGGGGCTATAGCGGCGTCGCCTTGTTCTCCCGGACAGCGCCGGATCGCATCGAGACCGCCCTCGGCATCGAAGAGTACGATGTGGAGGGTCGGCTCCTCATCGCCCGTTTCGGGCGCTTCGCCATCGTCAACGTCTACTTCCCGAAGGGCAGCGGCAAGGATCGCGACAACAGCCGCGTACCCTACAAGCTGGGATTCTACCGAGCGCTATTCGAACGGTTGCAGCAATTGCGGCGCCGTGGACCGGTCCTCGTGATGGGCGACTACAACACCGCCCATACCGAACTGGACCTGGCGCGGCCCAAGTCGAACGCCAAGACCAGCGGTTTCCTTCCCGAGGAACGCGCAGCGATCAGCCGCTGGATCGACGCCGGCTGGTCCGACACGTTCCGACTGCAACACCCCGGGGAGGCGGGCAACTACACCTGGTGGCGACAGTGGGGCAATGCCCGCGCCGACAACGTCGGCTGGCGGATCGACTACGTGCTGGCATCGCCGTCCGCAAAGCGGCGGATCGAAGACGCCTTCATCTGGCCCGACGTGACCGGTTCCGACCACTGTCCAGTGGGGGTGGACGCACGTTTGTAAATCGCGTTCATTCATTGCAGTCTATGCGGCCGTCGCGCACCTACGGAGAAGACCACATGGCGCAGCCCAAGACCAACCGCCGATCCTTCCTCGAATTCCTGACCCTAGTCGGCGTCGGCAGCCAAGTGTTGCTGCAGACGCGCGACGTACGCGCCGCCTCCGCCACCGCCCAGGAGTCCGCCGACGCCGAGCCCTGGCCCGGCATGACCTACCGGACCCTCGGCCGCACCGGCTTTCGCGCCAGCCGCCTGGTCTACGGCTGCGGGGCCGCGTTGTCCGGAAGGCCCAACGACCGCCTGCTCAACATCGCCCTGGAAGCCGGCGTCAATGTCTTCGACGTCGGCTACAGCGGCTACTACAACGATGCGGAACGGAACCTCGGCGCCTTCGCCAGGCAACACCGAGACGATATCTTCCTGATCTCAAAGGCCCCGGTACCCGTCGGTGCGGACGACGATGTCGACGCCCAGACCGCACAGCGGGCAGCCCGCGCCTGGACGATGCTGCTCGACAAGAGCTTGAGCGAACTCGACACCGAGCATGTCGATGCCTACTACCAGATGTCTGCGAACAACCCCGGCGTCGTCCGCGCCGAGGAGATGCACCGGGCGTTCGAAGACGCCAAGGCCGCCGGCAAGGTGAGCTACCTGGGTCTGTCCACCCACGAGAACGCCCAAGGCGTACTGGAAGCCGCGATCGAGACCGGCTGGTACGACCTCGCCATGATCGCCATCACGCCAGCCGGCTGGTACGACTGGAACAAGCGCGAGATCCTCGAAGGCAGCGATGACATGACCCACTTGGCGCCGCTCCTGGATCGGGCCAAGGAGGCGGGCATCGGCCTGGTCGCCATGAAGGCCGGCAGGCTCCTCGCCGGACGCCGCTGGGGCGGCGGCGCCAACGGCAAGGTCTTCGACCGCTTCTACGACCCGGCGATACTGGAATCAGCGCTCTCCGACTTCCAGCGCAGCTACGCCTATGTGCTGGCCAACGGTATGGACGTGGTCAACGCCGACATCCAGAACTACGCCATTCTCAAAGAGAATTTCATTGCGGCGGCCACCGCCGACAAGGTGTTCGCGAATACCGCATAACGTAGGGAATCATATACTTGACTACAAAAGAGTCGTTTCTAAATTGGGCACAAGGAATTGAAACGAAACTCAGACTGATATTGGCAACAACAATCGTTTTTTGCACAGTCTTTGGGCATGCATAAACATGGAGTGTGCTGAACTTCGTTGACAAGTTCGGAGAACATTCGGGCCACAAGGGCATTCGCACACCGGGCGTGTTCCCAACGGCGCAGAGATTTTGTTCACGCCCCAACCCACCACATCGACGCAAGTGGCTCAGGAACCGCCAAATGTCGTCCTCGCTCGATAAGGATCGGGATTTGCGGTTTTCCTAGCCCTTGACCTTGAATAAAGGACAAAGAAACATGAAGGCAATGATATTGGCACTTGTTCTGGTGATGATGGACTATCCTGCCGCCGCTGACGGAATCCTTGTTGGGAGATGGTGTGATCAACCTCTGTCCACACTCCCCGAGGCCGACAACATTATGGAGTTGTTTGCGCTTGCCGATGGGAAGGCAGAACTGAAAACGGAATTCGGAGATGGGTCAAGGGGAACGGAAGAACTGAAGATTAAGGCTGGAGATGGGGAACAAACCTACGTGGCAGTAAACAGTTCCAGTGGGGAACACTATCGTATCGACCCGTCTACAGGCAATTTGAAAATGTTCGACAAAGACAGTTTGTTTAGAATTTCTAAGAAGCTCGAAAATAGGCCCAAACCGGGGGAATGTGGACGTGTGACGCTTCCTGTGACGGCTTGCGCGAAGGGAAAAACCCCTTTCTACTCCAACCAAGAAACCAAACCCGTAGACGCCATATCGACCATATCAAAGAGCGAGTGTGTCACCGTCAACGAGATTAGCAACAGTGCCGGAAGAGCCGTTAGGGACGGCGGGGCTGTTGGGTGGATTCGTATGGGTGCCTTCGAGCTTGAGTAAATCAAGGTGGGCGAGACATTGTAGTTAAGTGTATACGTTCCATGACGTACGGCGGCTGTTCAGGTCTGGAATAGGACGCGGGCGATTGCGATGCCGCTTTCGCCTGCGACCGCGTACAAGAGGTAGACCTCCTCCCCTTCCCGGTAGACCGCCGGGTCGCGCAGTTGGTTGACCGTGCCGTAGGCGACGCTGCGTACCGACGGTTCAACCGGTGCGTCGGCCCCTTCCCAAGGTCGTTCCGGACGCAGGACTTCGACAGGGTCCGATTCGCACCACGTGCTCCAGTCTCCACGCAAATCGATGGTGGACAGCAGGATGCGTTCCGGCGCATGTCCAACCTGAGTCCAGAACACGTACAGCGTGTCGTCGCGCAACAGCACCGCCGCATGGCGCATGTCCGGGTTGAAGAGCCGTGGCCCCTCGATGAAGCCATCCAACGGATGTTCGCAACGGTAGAACTGGCCGGGCATGGCGAGGGCGTAGGTCGTGCCCCGGTAGCGGAAGACCCGCATGTAGGTGCGCCCCAGGATCGGCGCCCGCGCCTCGAAATCGATCCCATTGGGCGACACGACCGCGCGCGAGACCTGGTGCCCCGCACTCTCGAGCCCGTGGTAGAACATGACGAATCGACGGTTCTCGGCATCCACATGGACGTCCGGCGAGGCAATGTGCGGCGCCGTGAGTTCGAAAGCCGCACTGTGGCGTAGCCGGCGACCGGGATCGGCACGCATCCCCTTCTCCAACTGGCGGACGCGCTCGGGCGAGACTTCGAGTTGCTCGCTCGGAAAGGGCGTGTCTCCAAGATGCAAGGTGCCGGGAACATGGACTTTCCACGGTCCGGCCAGCCGATCAGCGTACGCTAGCCGGATGTAGCTGCCCTTGTGGTCCGCGAAGTACAGGTAGTACCGGCCCAGCGGCGCGTCGACCCAGTCCTGCACCCGGACGAGCGATGGCCCCTGGATATTGGCCCCAATGCTCGGATGGGACGAAGGAGAGACGATGGGGCCGTCGCCGAGACGCTCGACCGACGGCTTGTCCGGTTCCATGATCTTCCCAGCTATCCCATGCGGGCAGCGACATCGACAGCCGCCACTTCACCGGGCAACGCGGCAACGGCTTCGGCCCACTCGGAGCAGTTCGCGCGCGAGAAGGTCGTGAACGTCGGTCCTGACATGCCGCTACCCCATCAACAGGATCGGCGCCGCAGGCGGTCCATTGGCCATCAGATCCTCAACCAGATCCGCCAAGCCGCGCGGCACGAACAGCTCCCGGCTCGCGCGGACAGCCGCCAAGGACCACCAGCGGAACTCGCGGAAGATGGCGCGCTCGCCGGGCTCGGGATTGTTGGCGGACGTCGGCTTGAACCGCGCGACCCGCGCCAGGTAGAAGTCCTCCGCTTGCCGAATCTGTTCGCCATTGAGCGGATAGGCATGCTCCCGCTGCCACACCAGCGGTGTGCCCGCCGGCAGCTCGAGCCCGGTCTCCTCCCACACTTCGCGACGGAGCGCGGCCAGGTCTTCCTCGCCGGGATGGATGCCGCCGCCGGGCGTCAACCAGACATCTTTGCCGCCAAAGGGATTGCGGAACCGCAACATCAGCACTTCATCGCCGGGCCACGACAGCACGACCGCCCGAACGGCTCGCCGTTTTCTGACGACCACCTACCCCGTACGATCCAAACAGCGCCGCATGTGCTTCCTATTCCGAACCCGCGACTTCGGCGCGTGCCTCCGGCGATTCGTCCAGAACACGGAACTCCATCGCTCCGTAGAGCATCTCGTCCCAGGACTGCAGGCCCCACGGAACCTCGCGGTTGGGATCCGGATTGGCTGGATTCTGTGCCGAATTGTCCCACCAGGTGGTATGCACCACCCGGGTTCCCGCCGGCAGCCGTTTGGGCTCCTCGAACACGTAGCTGGTCTGCCAGTTGAAGTCGTAGGCCGGGACCGACAACAGGACTTCCTCCTCGCCATCGGGGTAGAAGGCGCGGAATTCCGAAGCCCGGGCCCGGTAGTGGGCATGGGGAAGCACGCTGTAGACCAGGATATCCCGGCTGAAGGTGCGCTCGGCGAACTCGCGGTGGTTCTTGGCGTTCGCCGGAATGCGGATCTTGGTGTTCAACAGCACGGCATCGCGCAAGTGGTGTTCCGGCGGTGCTTCGTGGAAGTAGAGTCCCAATCGCGAGGCGTCGGTCACCGCCTTGCCGTAGGGCGTGTAGTGCATCTGGAACACGAGGAACGCGTCTTTGGGCAGCAAGCGGCCGGTACCTTCCGGGAATTCGTCCGTCACCGAGCCCGGGACGTAGCCGCCGAGCCCGCCGCGCTGTTTCGGCCGCCTCAAGGATCCATCCTCGTTCGGCAATGCCCAAGTCGTGATGACATGGTGCAGCGCCGAACGGTCACCCGGCAAGATTTCCGTGGCGCGCACCCAAACGTCGTGCGGCAGGGGGTTCTCGATGTACCGGTACTTGTACTCGACGACGCCGGAGGCAGGCACATCGAAAGACGGAATGTCGAGCACCAGGTCCGGCTCGCCGAGCGGCCACTCGGGCCAGTCGCGGTCGATGGCCTTCAGCGGATCCTCGCCATCCCCCCGAGGAGCGCCGGCTTCGACCCAATGGACGACCTTCCTGATCTCCTCCACCGACAACGAACGGTCGTTGGAGAAGCTGCCGTGGACCGGGTCGGCATGCCATGGAGGCATGCGTTTGGTCCGGATCACCTCGCGGATCATGGGCGCAAAACCGCGCACCATGTGGTAGTCCGTCATCGCCCACGGACCGATGCCGCCGGCGCGGTGGCAGGTCACGCAGTTCGCCGCCAGAATCGGCGCCACGTCCCGGACATAGGAGATGTCGGTGGGGTCGCGCTCGAAGGTCAACGCGCAGGCGTTGGCCGAGTTGCCCTTGGGCGCCACGTCACGCCCGGCAAGGAAATCTTCCAACGCCGAACCGGCATCCGCGTCGCCGCGATGCACAACCTGCCAAGTCCCGGGGTCGACGATCAGCACCTCGCCGGCGGCGGTGAACCCGAGCGACTCGCCGACGATTCGGGTCTGGTCGATCAGCACCGGCGTCTTGGTCGTCACGTCGATCATCCGCCGGTCCGCCAAGCCGTCGGCGTTGATCATCAGAAACTCGACGCCACGGTCCCCGTATTCGTCGGCAAGCGCCTCGAACCGGGCCAAGTCGTCTGTCAACTCGCCGCAACCAACGGTATGCGACATCAATACCACCGCCCGGGCATCGGAAAGATAGTGTAGTTCGTGCGCGTGGCCGTTGCCGTCGAGCAGCTTGAAGTTGTCGACGTCCTCGCCCGCGTCCAAGCCCGCTGCGTTGACAGTGAGCAGGCACGCCGCCAAGCTCGTGATCACCGAAGGTCGAATCATGGGCATATCTCCCCAACGCTCCTGAGAAGCCGTCGTCTTGCCGACCGTGAGAGCATGCGCCAGCATTCTCCAACGCGCTGCACATGCAGCGCGCCGCCGACCGTAGAGAATGCGTCAGCATTCTCGAACGCGCCCGTCAGGGCACGCCGAAGCGCGCAGTATGAAAGGCAAGCCACCTGCGATCAATCGTGAACTACAATCCACCGCATGCGAGGAAGTTCGGCTCGACAGGCTGATCCCGAGTACTCATTGTTTCACCACGTCACCACGTTCAATAGGTTCAAGAGGTTCAATAGGAGACCCCGATGATCGACGTTCACTTCTGGCCCACCCCCAACGGTTGGAAAGTCAGCATCATGCTCGAAGAGTGTGGTCTAGCGTACAACATCATTCCCGTCGACATCGGCGGAGGCGACCAATTCAAGCCCGAATTCCTGCGCATCTCGCCCAACAACCGGATGCCTGCCATCGTCGATCACGAACCCTTGGGGGGCGGCGAGCCGCTTGCCATCTTCGAGTCCGGGGCCATTCTCGAGTACCTTGGGGAGAAGACGGGCAAGTTCCTGCCCGAGAGCCCCCGTGAGCGGTACAAGACCCTGCAATGGGTGCATTGGCAGATGGCGAACCTCGGACCGATGATGGGCAACGCCAACCACTTCAAGAACTACGGCAGGAATTTCGCCGACGATCCCAAGCAACTCGAATACGGGATCAAGCGATTCGTTGGCGAAGTGGGCCGCCTGTCCGGCGTCATGGACGCCCAGCTTTCCGTCAACGAATACCTCGCCGGAACCGAATACACCATTGCCGACATCATCAGCTACCCCTGGGCCTTCCTCATTGGACACACGATCGACGAAGCCATGTGGGAGTCCTTTCCCAATCTCAGACGTTGGGTGGATCAGGTTCATGCGCGGCCGGCGGTTGAGATCGGTCGCCGCGTCGGACGCGATCTCAGTCGACGCGAATTTACCGAAGCCGAAGAGAAGGCCCGTCGTGAACTGCTGTTCAACCAGACCCACGACAAGGTCCGCTCCGCGCGGGAAGCTTCCGCGAGGGAAGCGTCCGCGCAGGAAGCGTCCGCGCAGGAAGCCGCCTCGCAGGCGGCATCGTGACCCTCCCGGTCGACGAAACCACTCCCCAAGCCCACCGGGCGACCCTGCGAGCCTTCGGCGAACCCGGTGCGTGGTGGAGCGGCGAAGACCGCTTGGCCATCGTTCGCGCCACTCGCAAAGCACCGCACTGCTCGCTTTGCGTCCAACGGGGCGAAGCACTCTCCCCCGGCGACGTGCGTGGCGAACACGACGACGACGGCAAACTGCCGCCCATCGCCATCGAAGCCGTGCACAGCATCCGAAACGACTCCGGCCGACTCACCCGGCGCTGGTTCGACCACGTCATCGACATGGGAATGCCCACCGAAGCCTACGTGGAGCTGGTCGCGGTTAGCGCCAGTTCGGTGGTCGTCGATACCTTCGCTCAAGGCATTGGGCACGACCTGCCGGCGCTTCCCGATGCCGCCGCCGGGTCGCCTTCCTTCGAGCGCTCCGACGACGTGGTCGATGCGGGGGCGTGGCTGCCTCTCGCGCGCGAGGGCCGGGCAAATATTCTGCGCTCACTGAGTTTGGTCCCCAGTGCGCCGAGGCTCTTCTTCAACGCCTTCGGCAGTTCCTACTACATGCGTCCCGACTCCCGGTTTGCGCTCGGACGCCCGCAGGTCGAACTGATCGCCGCCCGGGTGTCGGCAGTCAACCAGTGTTTCTACTGAACGACTTCCCATGCGGTGGCGCTTCGGGAGAGCGTTCGTAGAGTAGAAGACGCCGAGGCCGGCGCAGAGCCCGACCTCGGCGTCGTTACGGGCCTCGCCAGCGGCGACGGCAATGTACCCCACGGCGCATTCCTCGTTGCGTTGGCCGAATCCGTGGCGCGTTGGCAATGGGACACCGTGGCGACCTTGCGCGAACGCGGGAACGACTTGATCGGCAGGTGCGGAGTCCGCGACGCCGTCCTCGTTGCGGCCGGATTCAACGGCATCACCCGGGTAGCCGACGCCATCGGCATTCGATTGGATCCCCACACCGCATCGGCCTCCGTGGAGTTGCGTGTCGAGACCGGCATCGACGCGTTCGCGCCGAACGAGAAGTGGGCCGGCTAGTGCTAGCCCGCATTTCTCACCGGGCCGCTTGTCGGCGTCAAAAAGCTCTTGGGTTTCACTAGTTTGACCGCGATGTCGATGATCGTGCCGATGGCGGACTGCGCTGGCCGCGCCCTCGCGGATCTTTTGGCCCCGTGTACACGGGCCGTGCGCGCACGTGCTCCCTCAACCGTAGTCCCCCGCTATGCTTTCGGTCGCGAGCACGCGCACAGGCCCGTGTGTACACGGGGCCAAAATCCTCCGCGATCATCACGGGCCCTGGTGAGAAATGCGGGCTAGTGCGCGTCCTGACGGGCACGATCGAGAATGCGCGTCCTGACGGGCGCGATCGAGAATGGGCGCCCTGACGGGCGCGTTGAAGAATGCTACGCATTCTCCCGGCTTCGTTCGAAATGCAACTCAAGCGTCGACATTCGGCGTGCTCGAGGAATCTAGAAAATTCCTGTCGACCTGCCCGACGGAAACACGATTCGGGTGGGCGGATAGTGGTCAACCGCCGACCGTCGGCGGGCCGGCCTGTCGCTGTTTCGTGCCACGGCGCGTGCTCGCGCGAAGCTCGCTTCGGCAGCGCGGTCATTGCCGAGTTCATCGTGGGCCTGCCCTTGAAGGCGGTAGAACCGATGGTCCTTGCGATGGAGGCGAATGGCGCTCGACAGCAACTCGAGAGAGTCCACGGGACGGTTGGCGTCGAGGGCACGCTGGGCCAACGTGAAGTAGGTGTAGGCGTCTCGGGCGCGCGAGTGGGCGACACGCTTCCTGTAGTGGACGGAGGCGGCATCTCGACCAAGCGCAGCATAGGCGTTCGCCAAGCCGCGAATGGCTGCGCCGTGATCGGCATCGAGCGCCAATGCACGCCCATGGGCCGCCACGGCATGGTCGAGATGCCCCCCGCGCGCATAGAAGACGCCTAGGTTGGCCCAATAGTCCGGGTTGGCCGGCATCGCCTCGATGGCCTTCCTGAGATAGACGAACGAGCCACGGGGATCGTCGGTCAATGCATGCGAGAAGGCGATGTTGTTGTAGTACAGCGCGGTGGCATAGTCGTCGTCCACGACCTCGCGGTCGTAGATGCCGGACTTGTACTCCTCGCTGAACTCGACGGTCGCCCCTCGACGACCGGGAACATCACCGACGAAAACGTTGACGTGCTTGTTCAGCACCAGCATTCCATTGACGCTGTCGTACTCGGGCGGCACGTCAACGATCTGAAAACTGGCATCCAAACCCACCTCCCGAGCCAGCGCTACGAACAGGCTGGTGTACGAAAGGCAGTTGCCGCGCTTTTCTAGGAATGTTTGCGGTGCCGGCAGGTTGAGATACGGTTCGTAGTTGTTCAACACGTAGCCGCCTTGGCGCATGCGGGCGAGCAGGGCCCGAAAACGGTCGACCGGCCGGGGCGGGCGGGCCGCCTCGGCAGCGAACGCGCGCATGGCGTCGCTGGTAGCAAGAATGTCCACATCCGGCCGCTCGGAACTCGACACGGGCTCGCCGAAGACTACGGTACCGGCAAGAAGCTCGAGGTCGGAGAACTCTCGATCGGCGAACCGCGCCACCTGGCACGCCGACAGCAACATCGACGCCGCCAGGGCAGCGAGGGCTCGCGCGGGCAGCAAGATGCCGATCCTCATCCCTTGGTCACTCCATCGCTTGCACAATCGATACGGGCGGAATCGTAACGCAGCACTCCGCCCCTGTCAGCAGTCGCCAGAATTCATGGCGTTGCCGAGAACCGATTGCCTCGCTCGCGAAGAACTCCGCGTGCTGGCCCGACGGCACGCCGCGTGCCAAGCCGATGCCCCACAAGGGATCCACTTGGTTCGGCACCACCGAGTAGCGGATGTCGATCACGCGGTTCGGATGATCCGGCGCGAGCGCGAGGTAGTCGTCGGAGAACCAGCGAAAGCGCTCGACGTCGCGTGCCTGTTGGCTGCCGACATCCAGCCACGGCAGATCCCGGCGAGTGTCGAGCACCGCCAAGCTCTCGCCGGGGCAAGCGGTCACCTCGACGCCAGCCCGAACCGCATCCACGTGGTAGCGGCCTGCGTGTTCGTAGATGACCTTCCACACCAGCAAGTTCGCGAACCCCGCCTTGACCGTCAGGCGACCGGGCTCATGACCGCGCGCGTTCGCGAGCGCCACCCCGGCGGCTTCGACCCGATGCGTCTGGACCACGCCGAGCAGCAGATAGCCGACCGCCCAACCGACGCCGAGGGCGGCGAAGACGCGCCGACGCCCCAGGGCCGCGGCAATCACCAACGCCACCAGGGGCAAGGTGAACAGCGGGTCGACTACCGATACGTTGTTCCAGGCAATTCGGTGGTCGGCAAACGGCCACAGGAGTTGCGTGCCGTATGACGTGCAGGCGTCCAGCACGCCGTGAGTCGAATAGCCGACGAAGCAGGCGAGATACGACTCGACCGGCCGCAGCGTGCGGCGTACGAACCAATGCAGGACGAGTGCGGCGACCAATGCGCCAACGGGAATGAAAACCAAGGCATGGGTGAACTGGCGATGGTACTCCAGGAAAAGCAACGGATCCTCGGTCGAGCCGATGAACACGTCGAGATCCGGTGCCATTCCAGCCAAGCACCCCAGCAATACCCAAGCTCGGAGCCTTGCCGCCGGTGCCAACAAGCCCGATGCCGCCGCGCCGAGCGCGCCTTGGCTGATGGGATCCAAGGAGTAAGGCCCCGTATGGCCGGGACTATCGAGGCGGCTTCGCGGATGGCCGTCTGCCTACCCCCCGTTTGCGCGAAGTCGGCTTCCCGGGCGTGGCCTTCCTGCGCGTCGCCTTGCGCGTCGGTTTCTCCTCTGCAGGGCGCGCCGCCACCCAGGCGCCATCGTGGTAGTAGGCGCTCCAGCGCGTGGGCTTGCCGTCCTGTTCAGAGACCACGTACTGGGCCCGACTCTTGCGCGAGAATTTCACTACCGTCGGGTTGCCTTCCGGGTCTTGCTCGGGCGCAGCCAACAGGTAGGCGAACTTGGGATCCAATTCGTTGCTATGCGACTTGAGCTCGGAAACCAAGGGCGCGCGGGTCTCGCGGTGCTTCGGGAATTGGCTCGCGGCGAGGAAAATGCCAGCGGCACCGTCGCGCAGCACATAGTGGTCGTCCACCTTCACGCAGCGCAATTCCGGCATGGGCACGGGGTCCGCCTTCGGCGGTGCCGGCTGGCCGCTGCGCAGCAGCTTGCGGGTATTCTTGCAGTCCTCTGCGGTGCAGCCGAAGTATTTGCCGAAACGACCCGAACGCAACTGCATTTCGGCACCGCATTTGTCGCATTCGATGATGGGGCCTTCGTAGCCCTTGATCCGGAACTCGCCGGTCTCGACTTGGTAGCCTTCGCAGTCCGGATTGTCGCCGCAAATGTGCAGCTTGCGGTGTTCGTCGATGAAGAAACTGTCCATCGGCGTCTGGCAGATTGTGCATTTGCGCTTGGCGCGCAACAGCTTGGACTCGCCTTCGACATCCTGCTCCACATCCACTGCTTCGGCGCTTGGCACCAGGTTCAGCGTGTTGCTGCAGCGCTCCTTCGGAGGTAGCGAATAGCCCGAACAACCAAGGAAGACGCCGGTGCCTGCGGTCCGGATCTGCATCGGCCGGGCGCACCGTTGGCACTCGATGTCGGTTGAAGTCGGGGTATTGGTGCGCATCCCGTTCTCTCCCCGCGCCTTCTCGAGCTTGCCGGAGAATCCTTCGTAGAACGTGTCGAGAAGCCCTTGCCAGTCTTTGTTGCCCTCGGCGACCTGGTCGAGGTCGCCTTCCATGCCCGCCGTGAACGAGTAGTCGAGCAGGTCGGGGAAGTTCTCGACCAGCCGGTCGGTTACCAGTTCGCCGATGCGCTCGGCGTGGAACCGGCGTTTCGTAAGCGAAACGTAGCCACGTTCCTGGATGGTCGAGATGATCGGCACATACGTGGATGGGCGGCCGATGCCGCGCTTCTCGAGCTCCCGCACCAAGCTGGCCTCGCCGTAGCGCGGCGGCGGGCGCGTAAAGTGCTGCACCGCCAGTGCATCCACCAAGCCGAGACCGTCGCCCACCGCAAAATCCGGCAGTGGTTTGTCGTCGTCGCCGCGCGCCACCGTGGGCAGGACGCGGGTGAATCCGTCGAACTGGACGATCCGACCGCGCCGCACCAGTTCGAACTCGCCGGCCTCGACGGTCACGCTCGTCGCGAGGTATTCCGCGTGGGCCATTTGGCAGGCGACGAACTGGCGCCAGATGAGGTCGTAAAGGCGCCGAGAGTCCGCGTCGCCGCCGGGCAGCGTGACAGTCCCGGCCGAGTCCGTCGGTCGTATGGCCTCATGCGCTTCTTGTGCCGTGGACTTGCTGGCGAAGACCCTGGGCGATGCCGGCAGATACCCCTCGCCGTACTGGTCGGCAATAAGCGCCCGCACCGCCGCGAGGGCCTCCCTGGCGATGTTGGTCGAGTCGGTGCGCATGTAGGTGATGCGGCCCGCTTCGTAAAGGCGTTGGGCGATGGTCATGGTCTTGCGGACGCTGAAACCCAAACGGTTGGACGCGGCTTGCTGCAGGGTGGAGGTGATGAAAGGCGGTCCGGGCCGGGTCGTGGTCTTCCGGTCCACTCGATTGCGAACGGTGAACGCGCGTTGACGCAGCCGACCGACGGCATCGTTTGCCGCAGCCTCTTTTCCAGGCCTGAATTCGGCTCCGTTCTCCTTCGTCACCTGGAACCGCACGGGTGCCTGGTCGGCACGCGATCCCGAGCGCAACAGGTCCGCAAACGCTTCCCAATACTCCTCGGGCGTGAACGCGCGGATCTCCCGTTCGCGCTCAACGACCAGGCGCACGGCCACCGACTGCACGCGTCCGGCCGAGAGTCCGCGCGCCACCTTGGCCCACAACAGGGGCGAAAGCTCGAAGCCGACCACGCGGTCGAGGAAGCGCCGAGCCTGCTGCGCGTTGACGCGATGCTCGTCGACAACGCCGGGGTTGGCAAAGGCTTCGTCGATGGCGGTCTTGGTGATCTCGTTGAAAACCACGCGTCGGTAGCGATCCGGCGAGCCGCCGAGAACCTGGGTGAGGTGCCATGCGATGGCCTCCCCCTCCCGGTCGAGGTCCGTGGCGAGATAGATCCGTTCGGATCGAGCCGCCAGGCTCTTCAATTCCCGAACCACCTTTTCCTTGCCCGGAATCACCTCGTAGGAAGCGGCCCAGCCGTTGTCCGGATCAATGCCCATGGTTCGAACGAGTTGCGATCGGGCGCGCTGCTTTCGGTATTCGTCCCGCTTCGCCGGCGACAGCTTGCGGGTCTTCGCGGCTTCCTTGGCCCGCTGCTGGGCGCGCTCCTTGGGATCTGCGGTTTGTCGGCGAACCGGCAGGTCGCGAACATGGCCCGCACTCGACTTGACGACGAAGTCGCGACCGAGGTAGCGGTTGATGGTGGGTGCCTTGGTGGCCGACTCCACGATGACCAGCGAACGAGCCATGGGCTTCCTTGTTTTCGGTCTCAGACGAGGCAACCGGTCTGTCGGACCGGCTGACCAATCCCGGTGGATGCGCATTTCGTTGCGCTATTGTGCATTTGGCCGCGCATATATACGCCGGTTGGACCCGCTGTCAACCGTGGTGACCGTCGCGCTCGGGTCATTGGCTGTCGTCCGGCGGTCCCGAGCCGAGCGCGCGGTGAAGCTCGCCAATGGCCGCGAGTCCGTCGCGGACGCCGCCGACAACCTCCGCCGCAGTGGCACCGTCCAAGCGTTCTCTACCATACCAGCTGATGTGCCGGTCGCCCGCTTCCACGGCGATGCAGCCCCCAGGAAGCGTATCGAGGAGCACACCGATCTCGCGCCAGTAGGGGGCTTGCTCCGTCGGCAAGCACATCGGCGGCTTGAGCGTCGACCACCCTGGAACATGGCGATTTTCTTGATCGGACCGCAGCAGCAGCCAGCGCGGCGCGTTGGGCAGCCGTCTCGGGAGGGTGAGCCGATAGGCGGTGCAGTCGATCTTCGCCTCGCGTGCCGCACCGCCCGAGGAGACACGCTCCTCTGCGGCGGCGTTCAGCTTGGGCAGGTGAGTGACTTCGACTACGAGACCGGCGCGCCGCGCTGCGGTTCTCAAGTTCCCGAGGACCCGGTCGCGTTCGGTCGGGAGCAGCCATAACAGGGGGCCGAGCGCCGCAGCGACGACGACGGCTATGATGATCCAAACCATGCAGTAGTCCGTTGTCTGAAGGGTTGTTGAGCCCGTTTGGGAGAGTGTGTATGGTCGCGCTGAACTAGGCCGTGGGCAACACCGGGAGTTGGGAATGGGTGACTACCGTCGTATCCTCCTCGCTGTCGACCTGACCGAGGAGTGCCGTCGCGTGGCCAAACGGGCCCTCGCCCTGGCAGCCGCTGCGAACGCCGATCTGCATGTCGTCCACGTGATTGAACCCTTGAGCCTGGCCTACGGCGGGGACATCCCCATGGACCTCTCCTCGGTACAGGACCAGATCCACGAACAGGCGGCGGCGCACTTGGCCGCGTTCGCAGCCGATATCGGCGTCCCCGAACATGGGCGGCACCTGGTGTTTGGACGACCCGAAAGCGAAATCCACCACATAGCGGAGAACGAGGCAATGGACTTGATCGTCGTCGGCAGCCACGGTAGACACGGCTTGGCACTGCTTTTGGGGTCAACGGCAAACAGCGTATTGCACGGTGCGTCATGCGATGTGCTCGCCGTTCGCGTCGGACCCGACGTCGCTGACGACGACGAATAGCAGGTTCCAGAGCAGGGATCGCCGCTTCGTGGGCCGATGTTGGGGTTTGTTCGGCCGGCTGATGCTCGGCTTAGGCCCGCTGCATGTGATCGGCAGCGCCCCAACCGCCGGAGTCCTGATCGTGGGGTTTGCGTTGCTCGGGACATTGACGGCTGCCGCCGTCGACGGCGCCAGCAGCCCGAGCGCTGGCTCGTCTGGCGCCACGATCATCCATCCAATCCTCTCCGGCGATGTGACGATCTATGCCAGTCGGATCGTCTACCGACGCGCCGCGTTTGCAGTCCGCACCGGGCGGCAAACCGAATTCCAGCGTGAACTCCCCAAACTGGACGACTATCCGCTGCGCCCATATCTCGTATTCTTCGATGCGCGTCGCCGGCTGTCGAGAATCGGCCCCGACCAGGCAAGGACGCTGCGTGACGAGTTCGCCGGGACACCGATCGCGGATCGTTTCTTCCGGCAGTGGCTCGATGCACAGGCACAACATGGCCGGTGGAAGACCTACGCGGATCACTTCGAGCCCACCGACGACACCGTCGGGCGCTGTCACTATCTGCGTGCCCTGATCCGAACCGGCAAACGAGAGGAGGCACTCGCCGAAGTGCGAGAGTTGTGGATGGTGCCGCGGTCGCAGCCCGAGGCCTGCGACCCCGTATTCCATAGCTGGATCAGCGCGGGACACTTGGATCAGGAAACGGTGTGGGAGCGCCTCACGCTCTCGCTCGAGGCAAACGAGACGCGGCTCGCGCGCTATCTGCTGCGATTCTTCGACCGCGCGAACGAAGCCGCGGGCCGCCTTTGCTACGACGTGCACCTGCGTCCGGAAATCGTACGCTCGCTATCGCGCTTCCCCGACACCCGGGTCGGTCGGCGTCCGCTTCGCCACGGCTTGATCCGCTATGCCCGAAAGGACGCGGAACAGGCCCACGCGCTGTGGGCCCGGATCGAGAAGGAATACGATTTCAAGGATGCGGAACGACGATCCATCGGCGAACGGTTGGCCGTGGCGGCGGCCGACGAGGGACGCATTCCCGCGCACGGTCCCGTCGGCTACGCGGCCGAAGATGCCGAACGGGTGGCGGAGGCGATGGTGCGCAACCAGCGATGGGCGGAGGCGGCGCTGTGGATCTCCGCTCTGCCCGCCGAGATCGCGGCGCAGCCTCGCTGGAGGTATTGGCTCGGGCGCGCGCTGATCGACAGCGGCGAAGCGCCCGATGCGGGGCGCAAGAGCTTGGCGCAGATCACCGGCTCGTCGAATTGGTACGGATTGCTCGCGGCCGCGGATCTCGATTTGTCCACCGCGATCCCCGATGTCTCCTCGCACAACGACCAGCAAGCGTGGCGCGCATTGCTGGAGATCCCCGCCGTGGGCCGCATGGTGGAACTCCTCGCCGTCGACGACCCGACCAACGCGCGCCGCGAGTGGCAGTTCGCGCTACCTTCGATGACGCAGGAAGAACGGAAGCACTTGGTAGAGTTGACCGCTTCCCTCGGCTGGGTGGATCAAGCCATCGCCGGCGCCTGGGACGCGAAGTTGATCGATCTGACGCCGATCCGCTTTCCCACGCCTCATCTCGGTGCATTTCGCCGGGGGGCTGTCAACGCCAACCTGCCCATCAGCCTGCTGCTCGCCATCTCTCGCCGAGAGAGCGCCTTCAACCCACGGGCGCGCTCGCCTGCCGGCGCTAGAGGGTTGATGCAGTTGATGCCGACCACGGCAAATCTGGTGGCCGATCGACTCCGCGAGAAGCGTCCATCGATCGACGACCTACTCCATCCCGATACCAATGTCCGTCTCGGCGCACACCACTTGGCAGCCTTGATGGGCAAGTACGGTGGCAACCGCGCGCTCGCCGTCGCCGCCTACAACGCGGGCGAAAGCCGGGTCCAACAGTGGCTGAAGGACGCAAGCGGCATGCCCACCGCTGTCTGGATCGAACGCATCCCGTTCCGGGAGACCCGCGACTACGTCAAGAATGTGCTGCTCGCCAATACGATCTACGCACACAAGACGGGCCAGCCGGGCCCGGTCCTCGAAACTCACGAGCGCCTGATCCCGTGATCGACATCGGCGCGAACCTCGCCGACAGGGATTTCGATGGAGACCGCCAGGACGTCTTGCGCCGCGCCATGGCAGCGGGTGTCACGACCATCATCGTTACCGGAACCTGCATCGCTTCCAGCCGAACTGCGGTGGACCTCGCCTGGCGGCCCGAGGACCACGTCGCCACTGGGCCCGAACTCGAAACGTCGATCCCGCTTCCGCGGTTGTACGCCACTGCCGGCGTGCACCCACACCAAAGCGCCACCGTTGGCCCACGCTGGCGCGAGGAAGTCACGGCCATCGCCCAGGCGGCGGAAGTCGTGGCCATCGGCGAAACCGGCCTCGACTATTTTCGGGATATGTCGCCGCGCGCGGATCAACGCCGGATCTTCCGCCGACAAATCGAGCTGGCGGTCGAGACCGGCAAACCCTTGTTCGTCCATGATCGCGACTCGAACGGCGACACGCGCAGCATCCTTGCCGACTATCGGCACGGGCTGACCGATTGCGTCATCCACTGTTTCACCGGCACGGCCGCCGATCTCGACGGCTACCTCGAGGACGACTACCACATCGGGATCACCGGCTGGATCTGCGACGAACGTCGCGGCCGCGACCTCTTCGAACTGGTCAAACGAATTCCCGCAAAACGTCTGCTGATCGAGACAGACTCGCCCTATCTGCTGCCGCGCACGATGAATCCCAAGCCGCGTTCGCGACGCAACCAACCGGCCTTCCTGCCTTGGGTGGCGCGCCGCGTTGCCGAGTGTCGCGGCCAGGAGCCGACGGCCATCGAGCGGCTGACCCACGACAACGCTGTGCGTTTCTTCCGGCTGCCGAAGTCCTGATGCGGGCGAGCGATGGACTACACTGGTGACTTCGCCGCAAACGCTCGACGACGCCGGTCCGAAATGACCACACCAGCAGCGAAGTCTGCAAACGACCGTTTCGCGGTCGCCTTTCGGATGGGGTCGGCGCGCCGGGGCCGGCTTTCGGGCACCAACATGGAAACCGACTCTGATTCCTCTGCGCGGTCGGCGCGACGATTGTTGCTGCACTTTCTGCTGCTTACCGCGGCTGTCGCGCTCGTGGCCTACGGGCTCGCCGCTTGGCAGTACGAAGCGTTCACCCTGGACGGCGTCTTGCTCTACGACAACGGCTGGCGACCGCATCCGCTCCATTTCCTCGTGGTCGGAATCGCCATGACCCCGCCGGCCATGTGGGAGATCTTCGCCTTGGAAGTGCGATCGGCATCTCACCGCGCCAATGCGGCAAGGCAGGCGGAATGACTGGGCGGCGAACCTATTTCCGCACCATCAAGGCATCTGACCGCAAGGAGTTGCTCGCGCTCTGTCTCGCCAGCCGCGAGTTGCACTACCCCTGGATCGAACCGCCGTTGACACCGCACATGTTCAAGCTGTACTTGCGCCGCACCCAACGGGACGACCACGAGGGATACGTCATCTTCCTGCGCGAAACCCACGAGATGGTTGGCGTCATCAACATCAACAACGTGGTCAAGGGCGCGTTCCGGTCGGCATCGGTGGGCTACTATGTGGCAAGGATACACGCCGGAAAAGGCTACATGCGAGAGGGCCTGACCCACGTCAAGGAACACGCCTTCCGCGAATTGGGCCTGCACCGTCTGGAGGCCAACATCCAGCCCGGCAATGGCGCGTCCATCCGTCTCGTACGGAGCTGCGGGTTCGAACGCGAAGGCATATCCCGGCAGTTTCTATACATCGACGGTGCCTGGCGCGACCACGAGCGCTGGACGGCCGTCGACAACCGCGTGGGGTTGACGTGACAACCGCATACGGCACCTGGCCGTCTCCAATCAACGCGGACCTGGTGGCTTCCGGGTCGAAGGGATACGCGGAGCTCCGGACGGCGAACGACGCCCTGCTGTGGATCGAATCCCGACCCGAGGAAGCCGGACGCTCTACCTTGGTGCACCATAGAGCGGGCACGGTGCGGGAGTTGACTCCGACGCCGTTCAACCCGCGCAGTCGGATCCACGAATACGGCGGCGGCACCTACTGCGTCGCCGAAGACCGGGCATACTTCGTGAACTTCGCCGACCAGAACGTCTACGAGGTCGGTGTGGAATCCTCGGCGGCACCGCGCCGCATCACGACTGGCAACGACAGCGAGCGCTTCGCCGACCTCGTCTGGGACAAGACCGCCCTTCTCGCCGTACGCGAGCGCCACGGCATTGGTCCCGAACCCGTCAATGATCTCGTGCGCATCGAGATCGAGCGCGGCTCGGTATCGGTCCTGCACAGCGGCCACGACTTCTACGCGAGCCCGCGGCCGTCGGCGGACGGGCGGCTCGCCTTCCTGGCATGGGACCATCCCAACATGCCCTTCGACGGTACCCAGCTCTTCCTCGCCCGCTACAACGATGGGTCGGGCGGTCCCGAAGACACGACGGTGGTGGCGGGCGGCGCCAACGAGTCCATCGTTCAACCGGAATGGTGCGGCGAACGCCTCGTGTTCGTTTCCGATGCGGGCGGCTTTTGGAACCTCAACGTCCACGACGATTCCGGGGTGTTCGTGGTGCTCGAGGAAGCCGCCGAATACGCCGGGCCAGCTTGGAACTTCGGCTCGTCGTACTACGTGGCGGTCGGCCCGCGCCACGTTGTCGCGCGGCGGCTGCAGGACGCGGTGCCCTCGCTGGTTCTCGTGGACCTGGACCAGGGTCTGGCGAGCCCCTTGGACGACGAGTGCTCGTCCTACAGCGATCTCGTGCGGACGCAGAAGGGCGTCGCCTATATCGCCGGGTTCCCCACCAAGTCCCGCCGCATCGTGGAATTCGCACTCGATACGCACACGCGCACCACCATCGCGAGCCCTCCGGACCCGCCCATCCCGGAGACAACGATCTCCAGACCCGAGCCGATGGTCTTCCCATCGGACAGCGGGGAAGCCCACGCGTTCTTCTATTCACCAACCAGCCCCGAGACGCCGGTGCCGGATGGCGAGCTCCCGCCGTTGCTGGTGACCACCCACGGCGGCCCTACCGCGAGCGCTTCCGCCGACCTCTCTTGGGGTGTGCAGTTCTATACATCGCGCGGCTGGGCGGTCGCGGACGTGAACTACGGCGGCAGCACAGGCTACGGACGCGCCTACCGGGAACGGCTGAACGGCGCCTGGGGCAAGGTCGATGTGGAAGACTGCGCGGCCTGCGTGCGCCAACTGGTCGCCCAGGGCCGTGTGGATCCGGCGCGGGTCGCGATCCGAGGCGGCAGCGCAGGCGGCTACACGACATTGGCTGCCTTGGCGTTCGGCAACACCTTCAAGGCCGGCGCAAGCCATTACGGCGTCGGTGACCTCAACGCCCTCGCCGCCGATACGCACAAGTTCGAGTCGCGCTATCTCCATACCCTGACTGGCGGCGGCGACGCGATTGGAGACCGTTCGCCGATCAACCATGTCGAGGGCTTGAACTGTCCGGTGATCTTTTTTCAGGGCGCCGACGACAAGGTCGTGCCACCGAACCAAGCTGAAACCATGCGCGACGCCTTGGCCGCGAAGGGCATACCAGTCGCCTACCTGCTGTTCGAAGGCGAGGGACACGGTTTTCGGCGCGCCGAGAACGTGCGCCGCGTGATCGAAGCCGAGTACGCGTTTTTCGCGCGCGTGTTCGGCATCGAGCCCGCCGATGACCTGCCGGACATCGCCATCGACAACCTGCTTCCCGACTCGGAGCGTCCGTGCCGACAGCCCTGAAGATCGCGGTGCTGGCTGGCGGCACTTCGGCCGAAGCCGAAGTGTCGAGATCATCCGCCGGAGGCATCGCGGCCGCCCTTCGAACCTGGCACCACGAGGTGGCTGTGATCGAACTGGACCGCGAAGTGGTCAGCGCCTTGCGGGCGTTCCGGCCGGACGTGGTCTTTCCCATGCTGCACGGGCCACCCGGCGAGGACGGCACCGTCCAGGGCCTGTTGGCCATGCTGGGTCTGCCGTTCGTCGGCAGCGGCGTGCAGGGCTGTGCAGCGGCCATGGACAAGTACCTCGCCAAGGCGTTGTTCCAGGCCGCCGACCTGCCGATCGTGGACGATGTCCTGATCGCGGCCGGAACCCAAGCCGAAGCCGCGGCGGACGACGTGCGGAAGAGGCTCGGCGATCAGGTCGTGATCAAACCACGCCGCCAGGGTTCGGCATTGGGCGTGACCTTGCTGCCCAACGGCGGCGATCTGGTGGAACCT
This sequence comes from Pseudomonadales bacterium, assembly GCA_047518105.1. Classification (GTDB taxonomy): domain Bacteria; phylum Pseudomonadota; class Gammaproteobacteria; order Pseudomonadales; family Azotimanducaceae; genus VXYL01. The sequence goes on from JAKZRQ010000087.1 coordinate 21,868, forward strand.
CTGCGCGACGCCTTGGAATTCGGCGGCGGCGCATTGGTCGAGCGCCATGTCTCCGGCCGGGAGGCAACGGTCGGCGTGCTCGACGAACACGGTTCCCGAGCCGTGGCGTTGCCGGTAATCGAGGTCAAGGTCGCAACCGGCGAGTGGTACGACTTCGACAACCGCTATACCCCCGGCCGAAGCGAGCACTTGGTGCCGGCGCCGTTTCCCCAAGCTTGCCTGCGCAGGCTCGAAGACTACGCGCTACGCGCCCACCGCTGTCTCGGTCTGCGCGACTTCTCCCGCGCAGACTTCGTCGTCGGCGACGAGATCTGGCTCTTGGAAGTCAACGCCCTGCCCGGGATGACATCGACAAGCCTGTATCCGGATGCCTGTCGCGCCGTTGGAATCGATTTCGCCGAGGTGGCGGAACGACTGGTTCTGAGCGCCTTGCGACGGGGGACCGAACGCACGGAGAGGTAACTCACGCGGATCCGCGTCACCCGAAACGTCCACCTTGGGCTCGCTCCTGTTCTCGACCAAATGACCCGTGCGTCGTCTCCAAGTTGGCGGGGGACCGCGCGGATGCTCCTACGTGGGTGGGTGTCCCCTACGTGGGTGGGTGTCCCCTGCGGGTGGGTGCGTGGGTGGGTGTCCCCTGCGGGTGGGTGTCCCCTGCGGGTGGGTGTCCCCTGCGGGTGGGTGTCCCCTGCGGGTGGGTGTCCCCTGCGGGTGGGTGTCCCCCTATACTGATGCTCTTCCCAACCATGAAGACAATCTTGGAGAGCGACGAATGGCGGAACCGAAGTACACGGTAATGGTCCAGGCCCAGGTAGGCGTTTCCTACGATCTTGCGGATTCGCAATACGCAATCGAACGGGAGGCACTCGACCCCATCGGCGCAAAGATCGTGGAAGTGCGGGCGAAGACGGAAGAGGAGTTCATTGCCGCGGCGAAGAATGCCGACGCGCTGATCGCCCGGGGCCGCCGCATCACCCGAAACATCATTGCGAACCTGGACAACTGTGTGGTTATCGGCCTAGGCAGCGTCGGCGCGGACACCGTGGACGTGGACGCGGCTACGGACCATGGCATCGTCGTCACCAACGTTCCCGACGTCTTCATCGACGAGGTCGCCGACCACACGATGATGATGTTCCTCGCCGCCCACAGACGGTTGCTCTTGATGCACCGTATGACTCAGGAGGGTCGTTGGTCGGAGGGCCGTCCGCACCACGCCGACATCCCGCGTCTTTGGGGTCAGACCATCGGATTGATCTCGTTCGGCAACGTCGCCAAAGCAGTCGCCCGCCGCTGCCACGCGTTTGGCTTGCGCGTGATCGCCTATGACCCCTACGTCGGCGAACTGGAGATGACCGGCGCGAATGTGGAGCCGGTGACGAGTCTGTTCGAACTCCTGGAGCGATCGGACTTCGTGTCCATGCATGCGCCCCTGAACGCGCAGACCACCCACATGCTGTCCGATGAGCACTTCGCGCGGATGAAGTCCAGCGCGCTCTTCATCAACAACGGGCGCGGGCCCACGGTCGACGAAGAGGCGTTGATCCGCGCCTTGGAGTCAGGGGCGATCGGCGGCGCTGCGCTGGACGTGTTCGAACAGGAACCAGTGTCCACCAACAACCCGCTGCTGCACCGGGACAACGTGATCTGCACCCCGCACATCGCCTCCGCAACCGCGCGCATGGCGCCGGAAACCCGCCGCCGCCTCGGTCGTGAACTGGCAACCTGCCTGCAGGGCATGTGGCCACGCAGCGCGGTCAATCCGGCGGTGCTGCCGAACACGAAGCTGAAACGCTGGCAGCCTTATCCGCAAATGCGCGGACCCAACCGGTAGCGAGCGTCTCCTCTAGAGCGAGGCAGGTGCCCTAGAAAGATCGTTGGTGGCGCCGCCAGGCGCGCCTACTCGGCTTGGGTACGCTCCAGAGGACGTATCCAAATGTTACGGAAGCGCACGCGGTCGCCGTGGTCCTGCAAGGTCAGCGGACCTTCCGGACCGTGAGGCTGTGCGTAGCTGGCCAGAAGACGGTGCTGCGTGGGTCCCTGCATTCGCTGGCGATGATGCACCAAGACACCGTTGTGCAAGACGGTCATGAAGGCCGGGACGGCGAGTTCGCCGTTCCGGTAGACCGGGGGCTCGAACACGATGTCGTAGACGTGCCACTCTCCCGGTGGTACGCAGGCGTTCACCAAGGGCGGGTACTGGCCGTAGATGGCTGCCGTCAAGCCATCGGCGTAGGTCGGATTCTGGTAGCCATCGAGAACCTGCACCTCGTAGAGACCCAGCAGAAAGACACCGCTGTTGCCTCGGCCCTGGCTGTCGGCGGTGATCTCGGTGGGTGCACTCCACTCGACGTGCAACTGGCAAGGACCGAATGACGACCGGGTGTGGATATCGCCGGTCCCCGGTTCCACATCCATCGCATCGCCGTCCACCAGGTTCCACTTCGGCGGCTGGCCGTCCCGACCCGCCCAAGCGCCAAGGCCCGAGCCGTCAAACAGGACGACGGCGTCCGAAGGCGGCTCGCCGGCACGTTCCTGGGTCGAGAAGGAAGGCGGTCGCACCACGGGAGGTGCCGGTCGCGCGCCATCGTGGACGCGCCATTTCGAGTCTGGCAGGACGGGCGTATCGGTATAGCCCTTGGGAAGTTCCCGAATATTGCCCGCCACCTTCAACCCCCGCCCAGCGCTAGGCGCGCTGCATATGCAGCGCGATCGAGAATGCTTGCGCATTCCCAAACGCGCCCGTTAGGGCGCGCAGTCTCCCGGCCTCGTTCGAAATGCAACCCAAGTGTCAACATTCGGAGCGCCCAAGGACTCTAGAGGATGTAGCCGCGTTCGTTGTGGGAGACCAGATCCAGCCCCTCGGTCTCCTCTTCGACGGATACCCGGTTGCCGACCAGGGCGTCGGTGATCTTCAGAATGATGTACGTGCCGAGAGCCGTGTAGCCCAACGTCACCGCGACACCAAGCGCCTGGACGCCCAACTGGCTCGGAATCGAAATCGCCTCCTGTCCGCTGAAGACCCCGAGGGCCGTACTCGCGAAAAAGCCTGTCAGTATCGTGCCTAGCGCGCCGCCGACGGCATGCACCGGGAACACGTCCAGTGAATCGTCGATCTTGAGCTTCTGCTTCATGAAGTTGGTGGCGAAGAAACACACGGTACCCGCGCAGGTGCCGATGATCAGCGCCCCTGCGGGGCCGACAAAGCCCGAAGCGGGGGTGATGGTGCCCAAGCCCGCCACCATGCCGGTTACCGCTCCCAAGGCACTTGCCTTGCCATAGCGGAACCACTCGATCATCAACCAGGTGAGAGCCCCCGCCGCAGCGGAGATATGGGTGACCGTCAACGCCATGGCGGCATCGCCATTGGCCGCCAAGGCGCTGCCGCCGTTGAAGCCGAACCAGCCCACCCAGAGCATGGCGGCGCCCGCCACCGTCAGCGTCATGTTGTGGGGCGACTGGGTCTGGGCGGGGAAACCGTGCCGCGGACCGAGCACGACCGCCGCCACCAGGGCCGCGGTGCCTGCGGTGATGTGCACAACCGTGCCGCCAGCGAAATCCATCACGCCGGTGCCGAACCACTCACCGAACCAGCCATCGCTGCTGAGCAAGCCGCCGCCCCACACCCAGTGCGCGATCGGCGCGTAGACGAGGAGCGACCAGAAGGTCGTGAACAACAGCACGGCGGAGAAACGCATCCGTTCGGCGAAGTCCGCCCACGATCAATGCCGGCGTGATGATGGCGAAGGTGAGCTGAAACACCGCGAACAGGGATTCGGGGATGGTGCCGTGGAGCGCGTCTTCGCCCACGCCGTTGAAGAGGATCTTGCCCAGTCCTCCGATCAGGTTGTTGCCCTCGCCAAATGCCAGGCTGTAGCCGATGACGAGCCACAGGATGGTAACAAGGCAAGTGATGGCGAAGCACTGCATGAGCACCGAAAGGACGCTGTTCGACCGCACCAGACCGCCGTAGAACAACGACAGTCCCGGAATGGTCATGAACAGCACTAGGGCCGTTGAAGTCAGGATCCACGCGCTGTCGCCGCTGTCGAGCGAATCGCCGTACGCAGCCGCGCAGCCCAACACCAACGCCGTTCCGACGACCTTTTGCACAACCTGCGTAAACGTCTTCATTTCTCGTCCTCCCCACCCGGCGACGCCAGCGGAGCTACGCAGCTCGTGGGGCAGCGCAACAGGCGGCACTTGTTTCGCATAAGTTACACAAGAGCATAGCGATGATCTACTGCGGCCAGCGCGACGCGGCCCCGCGCAGCAACGCGGCGCCCTCGAATACGAACCCCGTGTACACCTGCACCAGGTCCGCGCCGGCATCGAGCATCGCGTCGATCTCCCGCGCACTCGCTACTCCTCCGACCCCGATCACCACGGGCCCTTCGCCAACTGCGGCGCGAACGCGACGGACGGTGTCGATCGCCAGTGGATACAAGGGCCGGCCCGACAAGCCACCCGCCTCGGCCGCTTGCTTCGAACGCAGCGCGGGCGGTCTCGAGAGCGTCGTATTGACCGCCACGATGCCGTCCGCCCCTGCTTCATGCACCGCGACAACGGTGGCGGCGAGGTCCTGGGGTGCCAAATCCGGGGCGATCTTGACCAGCAACGGTGTCCTGCCGGATCCCTTGGCGGCCAGCCGGTCGCGCTCCTGCACCAGTTCGGAGACCAGGGCTCCCGCTGCCGCCGGCGCCTGAAGATCCCTGAGACCAGGGGTGTTGGGCGATGACAGATTGACCGTCACATAGTCGGCAAAGTCGTTCACCCTAGCCAAACAAGCCCGGTAGTCCCGAACGGCTTCGTCGTTGGGGGTCTCGCGATTCTTGCCAATGTTGACGCCAACGGGCACGTCCAGGCGACCTCGCAGCCGGGCTAGCCTCGCGGCCACCACCTGCGCACCTTCGCTATTGAAGCCCAGCCGGTTGATCAGTCCCCGATCTTCAGTCAGCCGGAACAGGCGTGGCTTTGGATTTCCAGGTTGCGGGCGCGGCGTCACCGTGCCCACTTCGACGAAGCCGAATCCGAGCCGCGCCAATCCGCGGACGGCCACCGCATTCTTGTCCAGGCCCGCCGCAACGCCCACGCGGTTCGGGAAAGACAAGCCGAGCAACTCGATGCCCGGTGCGGACAATGGCCGCTTCGGGGGCAAAGCGCCAAGACATTTCAATACCGCCAGCGCCGCGGCGTGGGCGGTCTCCGCAGGTAGCGCGAACAACAGCGGCCGAAGCAGACTGTACAGCTCGACTTCCTTTGAGCGACCCCAACGCGCGTCAGTTTAGCCGATCCGAAACGCCGTGAATCCAGTGTCGTGTCCCGCAGGTTTCTGGTATTTCAGCGCGTCCCACGGGGTCTGTGGCAAGGCGCGTCCCCGCCGGGAATGGTGGACCCATTGCCAAGGGGCGCAACGCGGCCACAGGCCCCGTGGGGCGCGCCCTTCGGGAGTTCGCCATGCGCGCCACCGCCGCGTTGCGGTCCTTGCCAATATGCCCGATATTCCCTGCGGACCACGCCTTGCATTGACGCGCATGGCGAACTCTGAAACACCAGAAACTTGCGGGACACGGCACTAGATGCTCTCAGCGCAACGGATATCCACGGGTGCCATTCCCTCCGCCAGAATGATCTCCTTGCGCACGTCGCGACAGCCGTCGCGACTGCCCATGATGATATAGCGGCCTGGCCGCAGCAAAAGTTCGCTGCGCGCGAACACGCCGATGGGGCCGACCTTTTGGATGACGACTTCGGTGGCGTTGTCGGAGACAAGCACCAAGGGCACAGGTACCGTGCTCTCGTCGACGATGCGACGCAACTCGGCGAGTTGCGCCGCGAATTTCGGGCCGGCGCCGACCTCCGACGCGGCCCGGGCGAGGGCTTGGCGCGCCCGGGCGAACTCGGTGTCTGCCGATAGCAGCCCGGGATCGTCGATGAATCTTGCCATGGCGCCGATGAGCGCCACCCGGTCGGCGATGCGCTCCTTGCCGTCGATGGCGAATTGCAGGGTCGGATCGATCGTGAGTGCTTGATCGTAGGCGAGGAGCGCCGCAGTCCATTCGTCTTCACGTTCGTGGTTTTCCGCCACGCCGCGCAGGCGGTCGATCTCGGCCAAGGTCTTGGCTTGCCGGGCTTGCTGGCTTCCGGCAAGGGCGTCGGCGTCCCGGGGATCTTGGGCGAGCACCTGGCCGAAGGCGTCGATAGCGACGTCGTAGTCATGGCGGTCCAGGGCCGAGAACCCTTCGGACAAGGTCGATCGTCGGCGTTCGATGGCGCGGGCTATGGCGACGGCAACGGTTCTGCGGGCCAAACCCGGCGTTGTTGCATCGATTGCGCCTACTTGGGCGAGGAACTCGTCGGCGAGGCCGTAGTCGCCGCGCAGCACAGCACGGTCGCTCTCTCGCAGCAGTTCGACGATCTTGGGAATCCTGGCGGCATGTGCCGCACCGGCGGCGGCGCGCGGATCGTCGGTGCGGATGGCGCCGGCGCGCTCGAACGCGTCCGTTGCGCGCGCGTGGTCCAACGCCTCGATTGCCCGGGCGCCTTCGGCCAGGGCGCTGTCGAAGAGCGCTGCGCCCTTGGCAACCAAATCCTGGAGGTCCTCCGTCGCGCCAGCGTATTCGTCCAACGCCGCCAGATAGTCTCCCGCGACGAATAGCTGGTCCGCGGCATTCCCGCGTGCGTTGATGGCGGCAAGTTCCGCCTCGCCCCAAGAGGCCACGTTGAGTTCCTGCTCGAGCTTCAATTGGGTCTCGACGAACACGGCGAGTTGGGCTTTGGCGCGTTCTTGGGCCTGCGCCATCTCCGCCGCCTCGAATGGCGCGACGATGTCCGTTCGCCCCGTGCGCGATTGGCCTGCGGTGCCCGGCGTTGGCGCCCTCGCGGGCGACGAATTCGCCGAAGGTCGGGTCGGGTCGACTCGATCGGGCACGTAGACGACGACCCACGCCAGGGCAGCGCAGAGAATCGCCAAGGTGGCCCCGAACGCCAGCGAGCGCGCTCTCGGGCGCCGCCTGCCGGCGCGGGCGCGCTCCGGCGTAGCCCGCCCGCGACTCGACAACGGGGCTTCGACCGGCTCGATATGCACCGGTTCTTGCGCCGTCGGTTGGCTCACTCGGCGGGTTCCCGAGGATGCGCCGACACCTCGTCGGAGGCGACGTGCGATTCCACGGTTTCGATCAACACTGTGCGAGCCGCCACGGCGTCGGAATCGGGTGTCCGTGAGGGATGCCCGCCTTCGTTCTCGACGGAGTCGCTCTCTGGCGGCGGCAATCCCATCTCCTGGTGGTAGATCTCCCGCAGGACGCGGCGCAGTTCCGTAAGCTGGGCTTCGACGGTTCCTTGAAGCGTGTGGGTCCGGTTCTCGAGCTCGATGGTGTGGGGCGCGATGTCGGACTCGGCGGATATGCCGAGTTCACGCAGCGCCCCGGCATGCGCCCGGGCCCGGTCCAGGCTTTTGATGGCGCCGATCGCCTGTGTGGCACCGCCGATGATGGACACGGCACCGGCGTAGCGGGATATCTGCGCACTGCTCATTTGAGCGGCAGCGCCGGCGGTCATGCCGATGATGCCGGCGATCGCTTTGCGGCGCACCTTTTCACGTTGGTTGCGATAGGCGATGGCTTCGTCGTAGGTGGCTAGCCGCCAACCCTGGTAGGTGGGATACATACGCGCATAGAAGTTGCCGAAGTACTCGTCGAGGGTGTCGATGAAGATGTATTCCCGCTCGCGCACCTTGCGCACCCGATTCAGCATCGGGTCATCTTCCGCAGGCAGCCTGCGGATTTCGAACACCCCGGGATCGACCTCGGCGACATAGCCTTGGAACGCGTCGGGCGACAGGTCCCGTGCGAACTTCATCTCCGCGGTTGTGCGGATGGCACGTACTTCGGCGGGCGAAAGGGTCTTGAGGTGGGCCAGCATGTCGTCGGCCAATCGACGGTAGATCGTCTGGAACGGATCGATGTCGGGCGGAATCGTGTCGCCGTAGGCGTACTTGCTTGCCAGCGTCTCGTAGGTGTTGGCGAACCAACGTTCCCCGCGCGCATCGCGAACTTCGACGCTTAGGATCATGCGCTCGCCGTCGGAGTGGACGATGACGCCGGTGACGGTAACGTCAACCGCATGGGTCGCGCTGGGCACCACCCGCACCGCGCCCCAGTTGCCCGTCGACTGCAGGAGATTCTTCGCGAAATAGGCCATGTAGTTGGCCTCGGCGCGGCGCACTTCCGGCGTGATGGCGCGCGCGACCTGGTCGTCGAAAGCGATCGGCACGTTGGCATCGAAGACCGAGACGCCGACATCGAGCAGCATGTTCTCGTTGATGTTCTCGAGTTGCAGCGGTGGCGTCATGTCCACCATGCGCTCGGTATGGGACGCGCAGCCGACCACGAGAGCCCCGAACACGACGATTGCGGATCTGGAAAGCATGGTACGCACGGAACGCACGGAACGCCCGGAAGACGCGACCGCTTCGCGATGTTGCTGCCGACCGCAGGCGATCGGTCGGGATTTCGCCGCGCGAAATCTCCCGGCGGGAAGCGTCGCCGACGGCACGGAGCAACAAATTGGCATTTGTTCCATGCGGTTTGGCGGAACTACAGACCGGACTTGTAGCGCCGGTACTCTTCCCAAAGGCTCTCGCGAAGCTCGGGATCCTTTTCGGCCATCGCGGCCTCGCGAATCTGGCGCGCCACCACGTCGTCGTCGCGGGCATCGGGCGTGTCGGGCGGCAGCGGCTGGGGTGCCCGCGCTACGGGTGGTGGGCCGGGGAGGGCGGCAGACGATGCGGAACCAGGCAATGCGCCAGCTGGGCCGTTCCCGCTTCCCGAGCCGCCCGCGTTTTGGCCCCCCGCGACGCGTTGTTCAAGAATCTCGCCATCGAGCACTTCCAGCACCCTGGAGAGCACGGCGTCGTTCCCGTGGCCACCGTCGCCCACCGGCTGATCCGAAGTCCCGGTCCCGTCGTCGCCGGTCCCTTCGTCCCCTGATCCGGTTGCATCGGGGAGTTCGTTGCCCACTGACCAGCCCCTGTCGCGCGGGTCGCCGCCAGAAGCACCGCCACTTGAGCCTTCTTGGCCACCGGAGCCTTGGCCCTGGCCGTCGGACTCCTGACCCTGGCCACCGGACTCTTGGCCCTGGCCGTCGGACTCTTGGCCGTCGCCGGAAGAAGGCCAACCGTCGCCGCCACCTCCTCCTTGCGAGGGACCGGAGCCGCTTGGCGGGAGTACGCTGGGCGGTCCGGATGCGCCACCGGAAGAACCCCCGCCTGATGACGGGCTCGGCGACGATGGGCCAGGCAACGATGGCACGGGCAATCCGGAACCGGTAGATGGGCTCGGAAGCGTGGGAAACGGCGATGGGATGCCGCGGCCTTGGGTTGGCAACCGGACGGCGCAACCGACCAGGGCCAGGGAAAGACCGGCCAAGACGAGCGCGACGGTCATTTGCCGTACCAGCGGGATAGCCGTGAACTCGTGATGTCGAGAATCATGTGCTTCGTGCATCCGCGTGTCTCCTCGCCAGCAACGCCCCTCGGACGGGGGTCTAGGCGCGCTGCATATGCATCGGCGCGCTTGACGGCGCGTTTGGGAATGCTTGCGCATTCTCCCGGCCTCGTTCGAAATACAACCCAAGTGTCAACATTCGGCGCGCTCGGAGATTCTAGTCGAGTTGGCCAATAGGGCGGTCGGAAACCGGTTCGACGACGTCTTGAAGCGCCTTGCCGGCAACCGCGAACGTCCCGAGGTCGGCCTGCCCGACAACGGCGTTGGGCGATGGCGAAACGCTGGCCTCGCCGAGGTCGATGGACTCGTCGTTGGCGGAAGCGGGCGAGAAATAGACGAACGTGTGGCTGATGCGCACGCCGTCGGTGGCCACAGGCGTTTGGCCGTCGAAGGCGGGCCGGTACCGTGCCCGGCGCACAGCGCGCCGGACCTTCATATCCATCAGGTCCTCGGGGACCGACCGCAGGGTGTCGATGCGGCTCACGCCACCGCCTTCGTTGACGCTCACGGACAGTTCGACGACCCCGTTCTTGGCCGTGCCGACGGGATCTTTGGAATTCGCGGGTCCATCCGGCAACGGCAGGTAGAGCGGCGTTGGCGAGTCGAACGTCTGCGCGAGCAACGCCTTGTTCGGGCTTAGCAGCTGCCACACCCGACGGTAGAGGGTTGTTGCGCGCTCGTGCTTCTCGAACATGAGGAACCAGTCGCCAAGCTCCAAAATGGCCGCGCCGATCTCTTCGTCGTCGGCGCCTTCGCGCGCCTTCTGGACATTGATGACTTCGATCAGGGCGCGCTCTCCCCGTGCGAAACTGTTGATTGACGGCATTGATCCGAAGCGCCCGGTGTAGGTTCCCGTCGACCGCGCGATTTGCATTCCGGACTCGTGGTACGGCGGGAAGCGCTCGCTCAGATAGCTCGCCGCGACCCCTTGCAGTGCCTGGATCCTCGCCGGATCGTCGACGGCGAGAGAGTCGTCCGCGACCTTGACGGCATGTTCGTAGAGGGCGCGCGCGGAGAAGATGTTGTAGCTCGAAAGATACCAGTCGGCCAGTGCGAACAGTCCTGGGAGCAAAGCCGGGTCGTCCGTGCCGTAGCGGCGCAGCAGAAGTCCGTAGGCGTATTCGTGACGTTGGTTCGCGCGGGCGCGTTCACCGGTGGCCGCCAGCAATTCCGCTTCCCGGTAGACGATGTCCACCTGGCTTGGATGATGCAGACCCCGGTTGACCCGGTTGACATGCAGGGCGCGGTCGTAGGCGCCGAGCGCGCCTTCGCGGTCGCCAACCCCGACAAGGGCACCGCCAAGGACCACGAGCGGTTCCACCAATTCAATGTCGTAGCGATTCGAACGCCGCTCGATGGTTTCAATCTCTAGTTCGACGATGTTGATCGCTTCGACGTATTCGCCCAAGGCAACCCGTCGAGCCGCGTCTTCAACGGCGAGCTCCGAATCGCCTGTTGCTGGCGCGACGCCTGTGCTGGCGGACCCCACGCCTTCGAATGGCGTCTGCGCAACGCTCGCGCACGCGAGTGCCGCCGCAACACCTAGGTATGCGGTCTTGACCGATTGGTTCCACGTTTTGCGCACTTGCATGAAGCTTGCCTGACCCTCCTTGGGGCGAACCGTCGTCGCGTGCCGCCCGGAAATGCCCGCTACACTTCTTGGAGCCCACCAGTCACGGTACCTGGTTGGACGTAGTCCGCGTGGCCAAGTTCCTACAATCGAGTGTCCGCGCGGAGGGTAGCGCAGTCAAGGTGTTTCGCGCAGACCTGTCAACGCAAAGCAGAAATGTCCCCTTCGCATTCCTGCCGTCCTGTTCCGATCCGAGGCGCTGGCGAAGATGCCGGCAAATCGGCAAAGACGTCCCGGCGGTCGTGCGCCCCTTGGGCGTAGGGAGCGAAGCCCAAGGGGCGGGCGTGACGCAGCGTCCTCATCCGGCCGCCGTTCCCGCCGCCTCCGGCTTGAACGGCCACCGTTAGCCCGCATTTCTCACCAGGGGCCGTGATGATCGCGGAGGATTTTGGCCCCGTACACACAGGGCCAAAAGACCCGCGAGGGCCTCCGCGCGAAGCGCGGGCGGGCGCGGCCAGCGCAGTCCGCCATGGGCACGATCATCGACATCGCGGTCAAACTAGTGAAACCCAAGAGCTTTTTGACGCCGACAAGCGGCCTGGTGAGAAATGCGGGCTAGGGATGGTCCGGCCGTGGCTTGTAGGTCGGCCGCGACCGCTGCTCCGCCTTGGCCCGGTCCACGCGTCCGACAACGGTCTTCTCGTCCTCCACCGGCGCCGGCAACTCCCGGCCGTCGCGCAGCACCGTCACCGTGCCGTCGAACGCCCGGACACCCGGACGGAAATCGCGAGCTCCACGCTGGACGCGTTCGCCCAGACGGTGCAAAGGGTCCTGTCGGATTGGCACTATCCGCAAGCGGAGCGCGTCTACTTGGACGAAAATGTCCGGGACTTCCGGATCGACGGAAAGAGGAGAGGCAGCACGGGCAAGGGACTGAGGGCGATTGCGCACGGCGCAGTGAATATCGGGCTGCTGGAGTTCTGTCTGGAACAAGAGCTGCCCCATCCGGGGTTCGTCGTTCTGGACTCGCCGTTGCTGGCCTATTGGGAGCCGGAAGGGGACGAGGACGACCTTACTGGTACGGACGTGAAAGAGAGATTCTACGATTACCTCCTCGGACTGCAGTCGGACGCCTAGCCCGCATTTCTCACCAGGGGCCGTGATGATCGCGGAGGATTTTGGCCCCGTACACACAGGGCCAAAAGACCCGCGAGGGCCTCCGCGCGAAGCGCGGGCGGGCGCGGCCAGCGCAGTCCGCCATCGGCACGATCATCGACATCGCGGTCAAACTAGTGAAACCCAAGAGCTTTTTGACGCCGACAAGCGGCCTGGTGAG
>JAKZRQ010000088.1:0-7912 GCA_047518105.1 Pseudomonadales bacterium
TGTACACGGGGCCAAAAGACCCGCGAGGGCGCGGCCAGCGCAGTCCGCCATCGGCACGATCATCGACATCGCGGTCAAACTAGTGAAACCCAAGAGCTTTTTGACGCCGACAAGCGGCCTGGTGAGAAATGCGGGCTAGGCTCGGCACCGTAGAATGAAGTCGGTTGCGACATCCATGGGGTGTTGCAAGCGGCGAAAACGCAAGGGCGACACCTAAATGGACAAGCGCGACTATTACGAAGTCCTAGGTGTCGATCACGGTGCCTCGGAGGCGGAGGTCAAGACGGCGTACCGCCGCTTGGCCATGAAGTACCACCCGGACCGGAGTCCGGACGACGCCGCCGCCGAGGAGCGCTTCAAGGAAGCGAGCGAAGCCTACGAGATCCTGGCCGACAAGGAGAAGCGGGAGCGCTACGACCGCTTCGGCCATGCCGGCGTCGAGGGCATGGCCGGCGGCTTCGATGGCTTCAGCGGCAGCTTCAGCGACCTCTTCAGCGACATCTTCTCGACCGGGCGACCGCGGACGCGCAATTCGGCCCGGCGCGGCGGGGACCTACGCTACAACCTCGAGATCACCTTGGAGCAGGCGGTGGCGGGCGACGGCGTCGAAATCCGCGTCCCCTCGCTGCACGCCTGCGACGACTGCGACGGAACGGGCGCGACTCCTGGAACTTCGGCGGTCGTCTGCCCGTCCTGCGGCGGCAGTGGTCAGCTTCGTGTCTCCCAGGGGTTCATGGCCTTCCAGCAGACCTGTCCGCGCTGTCGCGGCGTCGGCAAGGTCATCAACAATCCGTGCCGCGCCTGCGCGGGCGGCGGTCGCGTCGAGCGACGCGAGACGCTGTCGGTCAAGGTGCCGCCAGGCATCGATGATGGCGACCGACTGCGCCTCACGGGCAAGGGCGATGCCGGTCTCAACGGCGGGCCGCCGGGGGATCTGTACGTCCAGTTCACGGTCGCCGAGCATCCCATCTTCCGTCGCGACGGCAGCAACCTCTACTGCGACGTGCCGCTATCCTTCGTCGACGCCGTGCTCGGCGGCGAGATCGATGTGCCGACGCTCGACGGCCGGGTCAAGTTCAAGGTGCCGGCGGAAACCCAGACGGGCAAGCTCTTCCGCCTGCGCGGACGCGGGTCGCGGAGCGCGCGCGGCGGACCGACGGGCGATCTGCTGTGCCGCGTGGTGATCGAAACCCCGGTGCGCCTGTCCGAGCACCAGAAGGAACTGCTGCGCGAGTTCAAATCCACCCTCCAAGCCAACGGCACCACCCACTCGCCCAAGGAAACCAGTTGGTTCCAATCCGTGAAGCAATTCCTCGACGACCTGACGCGATGACCGACAAGACCACGGCGGTGGCAGTCGCCGGCGCCGCCGGACGCATGGGTCGGATGCTGGTCTCTGCCATCGCCGCTGCCGACGACTTGCGCCTGGCTGTGGCGGTCGACCGTCCGGATGTTTCGAGCATCGGCGCGGACGCCGGGGAGCTGGCCGGGGTCGGAACAGCCGGTGTGGCCATCGCGGGCGACATCGCCGCCTGTGCGCCCGACTTCGACGTGCTGATCGATTTCAGCATCCCCGACGCGACCTTGGAGAAGCTCGATTTCTGCGTCTCCAACGCCAAGGCCATGGTCATCGGCACCACGGGCTTCGACGAGGCGGGATTGGCCACGATCCGCCGCGCCTCAGAAGCCATCCCCATCGTGATGGCCCCCAACATGAGCGTCGGCGTCAATGTCGCGTTCAAGCTGATCGAGTTCGCCGCACGCGCCTTGGGCGGCGATGTCGATGTCGAAGTCTTCGAAGCCCACCACCGCCACAAGATCGACGCCCCGTCCGGCACCGCCGTGCGCATGGGCGAGATCCTCGCCGACACCCTTGGCCGCGACCTGGCTGCCGACGCCGTCTACGGCCGCGAAGGCATCACCGGCGCCCGCGACCGCCGCACGATCGGCTTCCACAGCCTACGCGGCGGCGACATCGTCGGCGAACACACCGTCACCTTCGCCGGGACGGGCGAACGCATCGAGATAACCCACCGGGCGGGCAGCCGGGAGAATTTTGCGGCGGGAGCGGTGCGCGCGGTGCGGTTCGTGAAGGGGTGCAAGGCCGGGCTGTACGGGATGGACGAGGTGCTTGGGCTGTAGCTCGGCTATAGAATCGAGCCAAATTTATTTGGCCACCCGTAGAGCCACCCGTAGAGAATGCGCAAGCATTCTCGATCACACCCGTCGGGGCGCGCCGCTGCCACATGCGGCGCGCCTAGTCCGGCATTACTCGATCATCGAAAAAATGATAGAGGGCACCAAGGGTTCGCCGGTCGGCTGGATCGCTTCAATGCACATGTTCGCCTTTGGGTTGTTGGCTGACATCATCACTTCCAGAACGTCGCCTGCCGCCAATGGCACTATTCCCTGGGATATGATGACGTCCTTGGCCATGCTGCCTGCATCCTGACAGAGCTGTACATTGGAATTGGCGACATCCTTAGCCATTCACACGCAGCCACAAGTCAAAACAGCCAAGGGGTCCCGCGCCTTCGCGCCCAACCTGGGGCGCGGCGACGATCAGATAGGTTCCGGCTTCGCTGACAGTGATCTTGTTGTCTGCCAGGGCAATGCCGTTGGCTGAATCCACTACATCGATCTTGACCGTCTCGGGCGCCACGCCCGGGCACTGGGTAATGGTCGAGGACGCTTGCAGATATTGATCGCCCTCTGCCAAGCCCACGGAAGCCGAAAGTACGAATAGCGAAGAGAAGAGTTTCTTCATGATCCTGGTTTTCCTCCAGTAGCTGAATCAGTCCGGCCCAGGACTCTGTGGAGAAGTCTTGGTCCCGAGATGTCTCCGGATCGATGTCCGATCCATTCGCCCGGCAGATTAGGGTATTGGGTGGGGACATGGAAACTACCGAAAGGTACGCTCAAGGGTGGTTGATGCGCATGGCAACCTGCCAGGGGTTGGAACTGCTAGCAAGCCGCGCCTTTTCGACATTGGTCGAGGCGCTTCAACGGTTCGTTGACGACGTGATCGGACCAAGGCATGTACGGCGTAGAGTCCAGCGAGCCGTGGCGTCCCGCGCGCCGATGTGCTCGTTCGGCCGCCTCTGCTACGATCGCCGCCATGGCTGATGGGCTCGCTAGCCCGGATTTCTCACCAGGGGCCGTGATGATCGCGGAGGATTTTGGCTGTGCGCGTGCTCGCGACCGAAAGCATAGCGGGGACTACGGTTGAGGGAGCACGTGCGCGTACGTGCCCGTGTGTACACGGGGCCAAAAGACCCGCGAGGGCGCGGCCAGCGCAGTCCGCCATCGGCACGATCATCGACATCGCGGTCAAACTAGTGAAACCCAAGAGTTTTTTGACGCCGACAAGCGGCCTGGTGAGAAATGCGGGCTAGCCCGATTCGGGCTCGAACGGTTCATGCTCAGATCGCACCGGTCCACCGCTGACTTCATCGCGGACGCCGACGCGAAGCTGAGCGGACAATAGAGACGCCGCCTGAGGTCGACTGCGTGGAACAGCATGTCCAAGGATCTGTCGGCGAGCCGAGTGGGAGAGCCTTTTTGTCGCGTTCGAGGAATCCAGAAGACGTCGCTGTCCGCAAGGGCGTCGTCGTCGGCAAGGCGGGAGACCGAGACCTTCTTGGGGATCTGTACCTGCCACCCGTCGCGACCGGGTTGCGACCGGCCATTGTCGTCGTACACGGCGGTGGTTGGCGCAAGGGCAGGCCGGAGAGTGTCAGGGCATTCGGCGAACTGATCTCTCAGGCCGGATTCGTCTGCCTGCTGGCGTCCTACCGCCTGACGACACAAGCGCCCTGGCCAGCGCAGATCGAAGACGTGAAATGCGCCATCCGGTTCCTGCGGGCCAGTTCCTCCACGCTTCGTGTGGATCCCGACCGGATCGGCATCGTCGGTGACTCCTCCGGCGGCCATCTCGCGCTCATGGCGGCGGTGACTTCCCCCTTCGAAGGTAGCGGGGGACACGCGGAGTACTCCAGTGCCGTCGCCGCGGTCGGCTCGATGTACGGGCCGACGAGGCTCCGCTTCGAGGGTGCTCGCCCGAACTACGTCAGCCTGATGGGTGAACGTGCGAACGGGGCGGACTACGACAGGGCCAGCCCCATCGCCTACGACCTCGGCGGTTTCCCCCCGTGCCTGTTGATCCATGGCGTCGAAGACGAGCCGGTTCCGGTGGCGCACAGCCTGGATTTCCACGACAAGCTGAAGCGCTTGGGCCGCCCCGTCGACCTGCACCTATTTTCCGGCGAGGGTTACGCATTCGATCGGAAGACGGCCAAAGGTGGAAAACCCATGGTGGATATCGCGGATCCGCAATCCGTCTATGGCAGGACCGTTGTGCAGATCATCGCGTTGTTCTTCGGGAAGTACCTGTAGGGGGAGAAGGATTTCGTCGAGGCGGCGCTCGATCAGATGCGGGCGGCAGTACCTCCTGCCCCGCCAACTAGGAGAACCGGCGTGCTTGACGGCCGCCGAATGGGAGGAATTCTTCGAGAAGGTCCGGCGGAACCAATACGGCCGGAACGGCTGATTGACTGATTGGCGAATAACGGTTCTCCAAGCCTCCAGGCTTGTGATTCGCACAGCGCTTAGTTGAAAGGCAATATCCCGGAGCGCCGGTAGTGGACGACAGGCTCTGCGATAGTCTGCGCCCCGCCGGCCGGATTCGCCGAACCATATTCGGGAATCTCTGTCCCGGCCCTCGCGAGCCTTGCGGCCACCGAGACTCTTCCCTCGCCTTCGCCAAAGGCCAGGCTGCGATGCAACAACGTGGAATGAAACAGGACGAACTGGCCTTCTTTGAGCGGCAGTGGAGTGACCCTGTTCTGGTCGACCTCCGGCACTTCCAGAATGTGGCGCGGGATATCCCTCCCAAACCCGTCAATCGGCAAATGCGATCCCCTCAAATATTCTATTCTGCCCGCATTCATGTCAACGTCCGTCAGAGCCACCAGAACAGTAAAGTGATTGCCGGTGTCGAAACGATTGATCGGCGCACTACCGTTTTCGAAATGGCGATCATGGTGCCACTTGTTTTCTCCGGTGCCTTCACGCTTGACAAAGAAGTTGGATCGCCAGAGAAAGAGATCATTGCCGAAATGCGCGGACACCGCGGACTGCAGGTTGTCGTCGAAGAACACGTCCCTAATGGCGCTCACGTCCATGTGTCTGTCTATCAACGGATTCGGTCCAGCCTTTTCTATCCCTGTAATTGCTGCCACCCTATTCTGCTGGCGTTGAAGTGCTTTCAGTTCCAAAACGACTTCACATACCGTGTCGAGTCCTGATTTGTCCGCCAGCTCATACGGGCCCGCCAACCCATCCCGTTGTAGTTGATCGTTCGACATTGTTGATGTTCCTGCTGCTGCGTATCGGTGGAACGCAACGCACTTTTGCTAGTTCAGTTCGTCGGCATCCTCGAAATGCCGGCGATCCGCCATGTGTCGGCCTCCCGGCCGACCACCAGGACGGACTGCTCGCCGCCGCCGGACGCGTATTCGGCAGTCAGCGCCACGATGATACCATCGGCACCGGATTGAGCTGCGCGGATCTCCAGATTGCTGATTCGACCCGTTCCCCGGCTGACCCGCTGCCCCAATCGGGTGCCATCTTCGATACGAGCAATCTTGCCAACGCCGACCTCGATCATAGGGAACCGACAGAGTCTGGCGCAGGCGTTGCGATCGTTCTTGTCCAGCGCATCGTAATACCGCCGCACGCTCCCGATTGCCGCATCGACCGCCGCCTCGGCGGCTGGCTCGTCGTCGCGGGCGTCGTATGAGCCAACCGCGAAGCGCGCCTGGATACCCCACGAACCGGCCGGCCGGGTGAGAATGTAGGTGACTCGGTTCCACAGGATCGGTTCATCCTCGGCGTTGTATCGCGTCCATCCGCCCAACAGGTGTACTCTGTCGCTCGACTCGTGCAACCGGACCGGTTCCCGCCCCACCGTACGCACCCAGCCCGTCGCTTCCCTCGACGTCCAGTCGGCGGCATCGGCATAGGCCCGAGACGTGTCGAAATAGTCGGTTTTGCCCGTTGCGGCAACGCGTACATGGGGATAGCTCATCACCGCAGCCCAGGCGTCGGCGTTTTTCGCCCTGTCGGCCTTGAAGAAGCCAAAGTAGGCGGCTTCCGGCGTATCGAAATGGGCTTGGAAATCGCTCATCCGAGTCTCCCGCACGGGATGCTGGTCAGGTCGGGATCAACCAGAGGACGAACCGGTAGTGGGACTCGAGCGCCGCCCCGGTCGTTCGGGCGCGGTACCGCCCGCGCCGGCCCGCGTCGTCCGCGTCGTTCGACACCGACGTCGGCCTCCTCGTGGTCGTGACCCCCGACAATACGCCAAAAGAACCGCCAAGGGGGGCAAGCCCCCCTTGGAACCCCCCAAAGGAAGTAAGGGTGCGAAGATTCAAGGGGCGAGCGTCCGGGCCACCCGGAAACCGACGACGTCGCTCCGGCTGCCGGCGGTGAACCCGTAGCGGAACGCGGCACGGAGGAACCTCGGATCGTTGCCCCAGGAGCCGCCGCGCAAAACGCGCTCGCCGCACTCGCCTTGAAGCCTCGGGCTCCCGTCCGACGGCGCGCCCGCGTAGGAGCTGTTCCAACAGTCCTGCGCCCACTCCCACACGTTGCCGTGCATGTCGTACAGGCCGAACCGGTTCGGGGCGAACGAGCCCGCCGGCGCGGTTTGCTTGATATCCCACTGGCTCCCGCAGCCCCCGCAGTTGGCTCGGTTGGCCCCGACGTCGTTGCCCCAGTGGTACTTCGTCGCCGTTCCCGCGCGTGCCGCGTACTCCCATTCCGCCTCGCTCGGCAGACGGTACGTCGCCCCCGTCTGCGACGACAGCCATTCCACGTACTCCTGCGCGTCGTCCCACGACACGTGGATCACCGGCCGGAGGCCACGGCCCCAGCCCCAGTCCGCCACCTTGTTCGGGTACGCGAACCGGTCGTAGTCCTCGAACGTCACCTCGTGCACCGACAGCGCGAACGGCCGCGCGACCGTCACTTCGTGAACGGGCTTTTCATCGCCAGAGCAGTCGCCGTCGTTCGACAGGCAGCCCATGCGGAACCGGCCCGCCGGAACCACCACCATCTCGGGGCCCTCGCCGCCCGAGCGCAACGCCTCCCGGAACGTGCTCCCCGCGATCGCCTTCGGCTGCGCCCCCGCCGGCTCCCCCCCGGATTCCGACGTGGTCCGGCCCGACGCGGGGGGTGCCGCGTCCCGCAGCGGCGCGGACCCCGCCTTGACCATCGCCGCGATCACGTCGTCGGCGATCCCCGCTTCCGACAGCGCCAGCAGCGCGTCCACGGACGTGTCGAAGGCCGTCGCCGAGGCCTCGATCTTGGGGACGATCACCGCGTCGCCGATCCCGGCATTGGCCAGCCTGACAACGTCCTCGTTGGTCAGCGACGCGTCCGCGAACAACGCCTCGCCCGCCAGGACGAGCGCAAAGACCAGAACTGTCCGCCGTACGCTCATCGCGCGCCCCCTCCTCGGCCAAAACGCCATCATCGGCTCCCCCACGGAGAGCGTCAACCGCCGAACGGTCGCCGCGAACCCCCGATGCTGCCGCCATCGACGGCTCCGCCACGGAGGGCGTCAATCGCGGCCGACCTTGCAGAAGAGGCCCGTCGCCAACTCCCGCCGGCTGGCCCGTTGGGCGGTGGTGCACGGGATGCGTGCTAGAGTTGGCTGTTGAAATGCCCGACCGGGGTGGGGTACGGGGCGTCCCAGTCGACCGTAGTGAAATCTCGGTCGCGGCCAACCCCGGCAAGACCGGAAGCAAATCATGTCCAACGTCATCGTCTTCATGTCCGACGAGCACAATCCGCGGTACTCGTCGCCCTACGGCCACGACTTCGTCGACACTCCGAACATGCAGTGGCT
>JAKZRQ010000089.1:0-4208 GCA_047518105.1 Pseudomonadales bacterium
TGTACACACGGGGCCAAAAGACCCGCGAGGGCGCGGCCAGCGCAGTCCGCCATCGGCACGATCATCGACATCGCGGTCAAACTAGTGAAACCCAAGAGCTTTTTGACGCCGACAAGCGGCCTGGTGAGAAATGCGGGCTAGCGCTGTCTACGCCACCGGCCGCGCGGCCTCGCTCGCCTTCGCCGCCATGATGAAGTCGTTGCGATGGAGCCCGCCGATGGAATGGGTCCACCAGCGCACGTTCACGCGACCCCATTCCGTGGTAATCGCCGGGTGATGGTCCGCCGCCTCGGCGAGCGCGCCGACGCGGTTGGTGAACGCCAAGGCTGCGGCGAAATCGGCGAACGCGAAGGTTCCCGAGAGCTGCTCCATGCCATCCTGGACGACGATCTCCCAACCCGGCAGCTCCGCCAGAAGTTCGGTTGCCTCGGCACCCTTCACGGGAGGGCTGCCCGGTCGGCAGGCTTGACAGGTTTCGCGGGCCAGCGATTCGCTCATTGTGCAATTCCTCCAATCATCGAGGCACCCGGATGCGTTGCACCAGCGCCCGAACCTCCTCGGGCGGCCGGCTCGTCGACGCGCTGACCGCGATCGCAACCGCGAAATTGATCAACATGCCGATGCCGCCAATGCCTTCCGGCGAAATCCCGAACAGCCAGTTTTCCGGGACGTTGGCTGCGAACGGCTCGACGAAAATACCCTTGAAATAGACGATGTAGCCTAGGGTGAAGACAAGACCCGAGAGCATCCCCGCGATGGCGCCGGGTTTGTTGACGCGAATCGAGAATATACCCAGCAGAATCACAGGAAACAACGACGACGCGGCAAGGCCGAACGCCAACGCGACGACCTGGAAGACGAAACCTGGCGGATTGAGGCCGAGATAGCCGGCGAGCAGGATGGCCACGGCGGCGCTGATCCGACCGGCGCGGAGCTCGTTGCGCTCCGAGATGTCGCGCATCATCACACCCTTCAGAAGATCGTGGGAGATGGATGCCGAGATCACCATCAGCAGGCCCGCGGCGGTCGACAGCGCCGCAGCAATCCCGCCGGCCGCAACCAGCGCAATGACCCAATTCGGCAGGTTGGCGATCTCGGGGTTCGCGAGCACGATGATGTCCTGATCCACAGTCAGCTCGTTGCCCTGCCAGCCGTAGTCCTCGGCGCGTTCGGCGAAGTCCTCGTTGGCGTCGTTGTAGTACTGGATGCGGCCGTCGCTGTTCTTGTCATCGAACTGCAGAAGGCCGGTCTCCTCCCAGGTGCGGAACCACTGCGGTCGCTCGTCGTAGGCGAGGTTGGCGGTCTCCTCCCCCACCGGTCCCGTCTGAATGGTGGTGGTCAGGTTGAGCCGCGCCAGCGCGCCGACCCCCGGTGCCGTGGTGTAGAGGATGGCGATGAACAGCAGCGCCCATCCGGCCGACGCGCGGGCATGGCGCACCTTGGGCACGGTGAAGAAACGCACGATGACGTGGGGCAGACCCGCCGTGCCCACCATCAACGCCAGGGTGATGAAGAAGACGTCGATCCGGCTCTTGGTGCCATCGGTGTACTCCGCGAAGCCGAGGTCGGTGACGATCTTGTCCAGCTTGGCAAGCAGGTATCCCCCGCCCTCGAGCACTTCGCTCCCGAACGCGACCTGCGGCAGCAGAACGCCGGTGACCTGCAACGAAATGAACACCGCCGGCACGGTGTAGGCGAAGATCAGCACGCAGTACTGGGCGACTTGCGTGTAGGTGATGCCCTTCATGCCGCCGAGGACGGCGTAGACGAGGACAACGCCCATGCCGACCAGCAAGCCCCATTCGATTTCGAGATTCAGGAAACGCGAGAAGACGATCCCGACGCCGCGCATCTGGCCGGCCACATAGGTGAACGAAATGACGATCAGGCAGACGACCGCGACGACCCGCGCCGCGTCGGAGTAGTAGCGCTCGCCAATGAACTCCGGCACCGTGTACTTGCCGAACTTCCTCAGGTACGGCGCCAACAGCAGCGCCAGCAGCACGTAGCCCCCGGTCCAGCCCATGAGGTAGACGGAACCGTCGTAGCCTAGGAAGGCGATCCCGCCGGCCATGGAGATGAACGACGCCGCAGACATCCAGTCCGCCGCCGTGGCCATCCCGTTGGCCACCGGATGGACATGCTTTCCCGCGACGTAGAAGTCGCCGGTGCTGCTGGCCTTCGACCAGAACGCGATGCCGACGTAGACGGCGAAGGACAGGCCGACGACGAGATAGGTCAGCGCTTCAAGGCTCATCGCCGTCCTCGTCCACGTCGTATTTCTTGTCGATCCGCGCCATGCAGGCGGCGTAGACGAAGATCAGCACCACGAAGACGTAGATGCTGCCCTGCTGGGCGAACCAGAAACCGAGCTTGAACCCGCCGAAGGTGAACCGGTTCAGGAAGTCGACCAGGAAGATGCCGCAGCCGAAGGACACGACGAACCACACCACCAGGCAAATGGCGACCAGGCGCAGGTTTTCGCGCCAATACCTTGCGTGCTTGATGGACATCCCCCCTCTACCTTGCAAGACGATGCAATCACGTCGCATCCAGTCCGACACCGGGCGCGCTCGGCTTCCTAGTGGGGTTCCTAGGACCCCATTTGCGAATTCGCGAATTCGCGAATTCTAAACGGCGTAAATCTATTTAGGTCCTTGATAACAAGTAACAAAACAGAGGTCATCGCACCATCTCAAACACATTCCCAACCCCACTCCGGTTCCGGTGACGGACGCGACCTGTGCTTTCCTATCCAAGTGTAGCAGGCTTGCGAACTCGCTCCACCTCCGGTTTCCACACCGGGTGTACGACAAATCCTTGGTGAGTGTCCGCCAACATCGGACTGTCGGTTGCGGTGCGGTGTCGGGAACCCATCGCGGACGCCCGCCGCTCGGGGGACGCCCGGCATGCCACGTCGCCCGTCAAGTCTCGTCGGATCCTCGCGACCGGGAGTTTCGGTTCCGCCGCGCGCCACCGCGCATCGGCGGCGCATTCGAGAAGGCCGGCCGGCGTGGCGCCGTTGACGATGGCCGCGGACAGCTCGTCGAACGCGGCCTGGTCGGAGACGCCGTCGAGCAGGGCGCCCAGACGACTGCCCGTGTCCGCATCGAACTTCAGGGTGGCCAGTCGCCGCAGCATCGCCAACTGGGTGTCGACTCGGCCCTTCTGCCATCCCTCCTGGAGACCCTCCTGCCGGCCCTCCCGCCGGCCTTCCCGCCGGCCTTCCCGCAGGCCTTCCCGCAGGCTCGCGGCTTTCAGCTTCTTCTCCCGCTTCATCTGCTCTTCCATCAACGCCATCATGGCTTCCTCCTGTTTCTCCAAGCCCACGAAGTCTCCGACCATCTCCAGCGCGCGATCCTCCGGGAAGAACCACGGCATCGTCGTCGCCAGCCACACCGCGAAGGTCTTAACGACCTCCTCCGGGTCGTCCAGCCCGAGCGATCCCAGCCAGGATCCCATCGCCCGCAGCGAACCCGCCACGTCCGCCAGCGCCCGCCCGGCGGTCAACTCGAAGGCGGTCGCCATCAGGTTGCGCGCCGGCAATTGTTTGCGCGCAAGCCGGCGCGCGTCAAGAGGAACGTATACGCCCCTCAAGGGCAGCGCCGCTTCGCCGTCCGCCGTCATCTCGATGCGGTCCGCGCCGCCCGGCGCCGTCCACGGGTAGCGCCCGGTGTGCACCACGATGGAGACCAGGCGCAGTTCGCCGTCGGCGTCCATCGCGCTCTGCCGCCGCAGCCTGTTGTAGGCAACGCCTTCGTAGCGCCGGGTGCGCTCCGCCATGCTGCGGTCGCCGCGCGACTGGACTTCGAGCAGCGACACCAGCGAGCGCCCGGAGCCGTCCGCGTAGCCGGCGCGCCAGACCCCGTCGCCGTAGCGGCGGCGCGCTTTGGCAGCGGTGCCGGGGTCGGCCTCGGTCCAGCCGGCGGACAGTTCGCGCAGGGTCGACAGGTCGAGCAGGTCCGCCACCGGGCCGGCGAAGCCGCGCAGCAGGTGCTCCATCATGACCGGCAGGCCGAGTAGATGTCTTCAGCCCGCGTCGTAGTTCACGTTCTTCATGCGCGTAGACGATATTCGACGTCGGCGCCGCCGAATATCGGAGATCCGCCCGACCCGCTGTAGGAAATCGCCCCTTCGCGCGGGGCTTCCCCGCGTCTCCCGGCACCTCGAGGAACGGTCCCCGAACGCGGCGCGGCGACCGGATGCGC
>JAKZRQ010000090.1:0-5709 GCA_047518105.1 Pseudomonadales bacterium
AGCCGCCGACCGCTTCATCGCAGACACCTACCTGCCCGACCACAACCGCCGCTTCGCCACCCCGCCCGAACTCGAAGACAGCGCCTTCGTGCCCCTCGAATACCCCGGCCAGATCGACGACATCCTCTGTCGCCGCACAGAGCGCACGGTCGCCCGCGACAACACCGTGCGCTACGAAAGGCGCGTCCTCCAAATCCCCGCCACCCCGGCCAGACACCACTACGTCAAGGCCACGGTCCGGGTCCATGAGTATCCGGACGGAACCCTCGCCCTCTTCCACGGGCCCCGATGCCTCGCCCGCTACAACGCCAACGGCGAGCCCATCGAAACCCCAACCCGGCAGGCCGCGTGAGACGCTTCGACGCAACCCGCCGGCGCCCTGTGGACAAGTGGACAGCCGCTCCGCGCCTGACCACTTCCCCACAGGCAAACCGCAACAACAGAAGCGGACAAATGATGTGCTACCAAAACCGGCCAAACTCACTTGCTAGCGACACGCTTCCTTCCTGATCCGAAACGACGGCGCGATCGAGACGCTGCCATTGACCGGCGGCACCGCAGTCGGCGTCTTGCCGGAGCTGGAATATGACGAGCGCGGCCTGACGCTCAATGTCGGCGATACGCTGTTCCTCTACACCGACGGCATTTCCGAAGCGATGAACACGCGGGGCGAGACGTTCGACGAAAGCCGCATCGAGACCGCCCTGTCGATCGGCCCGGAAGCGCCGGTCGACACGGTGATCGGCAACGTGACCCTGGCGGTCGGCGAGGTCGTCGGCGAAGCGGAGCAGTCGGACGACATCACCTGCCTCGTGCTGCGCTACAACGGCAAGGATGTCTGAGGGCGAACGCGTCTACCCCGTCGACGGCTCGTCTTGCGTCTGTTTGGTCAGGGTCACGATATTGCGCCCGTCGCTGCGGCGATAGCGGAACCCGTCCATCAGCTCGCGGACGAAGTGAACCCCCAGCCCGCCGATCGGCCGCTCCTCGATCGGCGCGTCGATATCGGGATGAGGTGCGGCGGTCGGATCGTACGGCTTGGCGTCGTCCGGAAGCTCGACCACGAGCACGCTGCCCTCCATGCGAACGGTCATCTCGATCCGGTGCCGGCAGCCGTCGTCGAAGCCATAGCTGATCGTGTTGGTCAGCAATTCGTCGACGGACACATTCACGGCGAAAGCGATGTCGGGCGACAGGCCGCGTTCGGCGCAGAATGCGTCGACCCTCTCTGCCGCGACAGCAAGCTCGCGCAGATCGTTGACCAGGGAAAGCTCAATCACGGCGACTTCCGCGGACCTTCAGTCGGACCCTGCACGTGGTTACCGGGGAAACGAAAATGCCGACACGGCGGCGATCGCATCGGTGACGGATAAGGTTTCACTCGTCGTCAATAGTCTTCCGGGCACCTCGAAAAATGCCCAGATGAGCCCGAACCGGGGCAGCGGACGTGACCCGGCCTCGGGATTTTGGCGTTCGGTCGCTCCTGAGAGGTTGATTTGATGCCGAAACTCGTAGCCTGCACGGACTCCTGTCCTGAATACCGTCACGGCGCCGCCGCCGCCGCGAGGCGCTCCAACTGCACCAGGCGGCGCATGTTGTAGGCGAGGTTCTTCAGCCCGATCCGTGCCTTGGCCCGCACCAGCCCGATGCCGCGCACCAGCGTCCCGCCCATGTCGTTGCTCTGGGCCCCGAAGACGTGCTCCACCCGAGCCCGCACCTTCGAACGGGTCTCGTTGCCCCGCTTCTCGCGCTCGTTCAGCGGCTTGTTGCGATGCCCCTTGCGGTGGATCCGGCTCTTCAGACCCTTCTCACCCAGCTTCGCCTCGATCTCCGCCGACCGGTAGGCGCTGTCCGCCCACACGTCCGAAGCAGTGTTGTCCGCATCCAGGATGTCCTCCACGACCTGGCTGTCGTGCACCGCCGCGTCGGTCACCTGATAACGCCGCACCAGCTTGTGGCGGCGGTCCACATTCACATGGTTCTTGTAGCCGTAATGGCTCTTGCCGTGCCTCTTGGTCCACCGCGCGTCCGTATCCTTCTGGCGACGCTTGGCCGGCTGCTTCTCCCAGCCCTCCGGCGTCTCGCCATCCTTGATCCGCGCGTTCTCGTCACGGCTGTTGCGCTGTTGGGGGACCGGGACGATCGAGGCGTCGATGATCTGGCCGCCCATCGCCAAGTAGCCCCGCTTCTTCAGAGAGCCGTCGAAGGCATCGAACAACGCCTCGATCACCCCCGCCGGCGCCAAGTGTTCGCGGTAGAGCCACACCGTCTTGGCGTCGGGAACCCGGTCCTCAAGCCCCAACCCCAGAAACCGCATGAACGAGAGGCGGTCGCGAAGCTGGTACTCCACCTGATCGTCCGACAGGTTGTAAAGCGCGCAGAGAACGATCGCCTTGAACATCACCAGAGCATCCCACGGCTTGCGTCCCGCCGGAGACTTCCGGTCCTCGGCCGGCTTGCGCCATGCCGCCTCGAGACGCGGTCGGAAGTCTTCCCATGGAACAACCTCGTCGATCTTCACCAAAGGGTCGTTCTTGGCGTCCAGCCCCGCATACCGATTCGCGATGTCAAAAAAGCCCATTTGGCCCATCGCTGGTTCCCCTGATCCCCGTGTCACGTCGCCCCGATTCTAACCGATTGAGAGCGCCGGAAGGCATTTTTAGAGGCGCCTTTCCGTTTTCGCCGAACAGGTCAAACGCGTTGCCACCGCCCCGGAATTACTTGCGGCGCGGTTTTCCTTGGCAACCGATCCGCCCATGTACTAGCCTTCGGGAATTGCAGAACCATCCGGAGGAGGCATCGACATGGCGATCACGCACTCCACGCATGAGGCACCGACCCAGGAGGTTGCCCTGCCGCCGGCCCTGGCCAGGATCAACAGCAATGTGCTGGACGACGCGATCCTCAAGAAGCTGGTCGATCCGGACGTCTACTACGCGCTCGCCCAATGCCGGGCGACCGGGGTGCCGATGGACAGGGAGTTCGCGAACGCGCTGGCGAAGTCGATACGCGAGTGGGCGCAGTCGAAGGGCTGCATCGGGTATTCGCACTGGTTCTCGCCGATGCGGGGGCCGATCCATGGCGAGAAGCTCGAAACCTTCGTCGGCGTGGACTTCGCCACCGATCGCCTGATCATCAACCTGTCTGGCTCGGAACTGTTCCAGACCGAGACCGACGGATCCTCATTCCCCAACGGGGGGCTGCGCGACACCCATCAGGCGGCGGCCTATATCGGCTGGGACACCGGATCGCCGCCCTTCGTCTACCGGGAAACGCTGTATATCCCGTCCGCCTTCGTGACCTGGAACGGGGAGGCCCTCGACCAGAAAACCCCCCTGTTGCGCGCGGACATGGCGGTCAACGAGCAAAGCGTAAGGCTGCTCGCGCTCCTCGGGGATACCGTCACCCGGGAGGTCGTGTGCAATGTCGGCTGGGAACAGGAATTCTTTCTGATCGACCGGGAGAAGTATCTGGCGCGGCCCGATTTGGTCGCCACCGGACGCACGCTGCTGGGAGCGGCGCCGCTGCGCGGCCAGGAAATGTCCACCAACTACTTCGCCAGGCTGTCGCCGCGGGTCAACCGCTATATCGCCGAGGCGCGGGACAAGATGTGGGCGCTCGGGATCTCGATCCATTGCACACACAACGAGGTGGCCCCGGCACAGCACGAGATTTCGCCGATCTTCAGCCTGGCCAACCTCGCGGCGGACACCAATGTCCTCGCCATGGACGTGCTCCGCGACCTCGCCTTCGAGCACGAGTTCGCGATCCTGTTTCACGAGAAACCGTTCGCCGGGATCAACGGCACCGGCAAGCACAACAATTGGGGGCTGAACACCGACACCGGCGCCAATTTGTTCGTGCCGGGAGAGACCGAGGACGAGAACCGGCGCTTCATCGCCTTCTGCGCGGCCTTGCTGCGCGGCGTCAACAGGCACGGCGATCTGCTGCGCTGCGGCGTGTCGACCGCCGGCAACGACCACCGGCTGGGCGCCCAGGAAGCGCCGCCGGCGATCATCACGCTCCATCTAGGCGAGAACCTCGAAGCCCATGTGAAGGCGGTTGCCGAGGGCGGCGGCTTCTCTGGATACGGAACCCAGCGCAAGGAGATCGGAATCGTCGCGCCGGTGGCGGACGTGCGCGCCAATCTGGAGGACCGCAACCGTACCGCGCCGTTCCCCTGGTGCAGCAACCGCTTCGAGTTCCGCGCCGTCGGCGGCAACCAGCATATCGCGTTCCCGCTGACCATGGTCAATGCGGCCATGGCGGAGAGCCTAAAGCATATGTGCGACGAGATCGACTCGGGCAAGCCCGCCGACCAGGTCATCCGCGAGACCATCAAGGAGAACGCGGGGGCGCTGTTCAGCGGCGACGGCTACTCCGACGCGCTGTACGAGCATGCGGAGAAGGCCGGGCTGATCCACTTGAAGAGCAGCCCGGAAGCCTACGAAGCGCTGACCGCCCCCAAGAACGTGAAGCTGATGGGCGAGCTCGGCATCTTCAACGAGCGCGAGCTCGCGGCGCGTCAAAGCGTCCTCCAGGAGGCTTACGCTAGCGAACTCTGGATCGAGGCCCGCGCTTTGTTGAGGATCCTGCGCACCCTGATCGTCCCGGTCGCCGTGGAGGATGTGTGTTCCGATGCGGGGTCCGGGTTCCAATCGCCGCTGTTCGACGAGAAAAGGAAACTCGTCGAGCAACTGCTTTCTGAAATCGAGAACCTGGCCGAGGCGTTCGAGGCCTTTCCGGACGGCGATCCCGGGCAGGCCGCGGCCTACGCGCACCAGACCCTCAAGGAGCACATGCAATCCGCGCGGGATGTGGCGGACAGGCTGGAGACGCTGGTGGATGGCCGCACATGGCCGATCCCGACCTATTCCGAAATCCTGCACGGCCACCAATAGGGGGTGCGGCCGCGACCCCCGATTCGCCTGTTTCGGCCACGCGGGTTTTGCTATAGCTCGCCCAGCGCGCCCGTAGCTCAGCAGGATAGAGCACGAGATTCCTAATCTCGGGGTCGCAGGTTCGAATCCTGCCGGGCGCGCCATCTGCCGCTGCCTTCAGCGGTCGGTGGCAGCGCCCGGTGCGTCGATGCCGTGATAGCCCTTGAACCACTCCACGAAACGCGGTACGCCGACATCGATCGGCGTGGCCGGAGCGTAACCGAGGTCGCGCCGGATCGCGGAGATGTCGGCACAGGTCTCCCTGATATCGCCGGGTTGCAGCGGGCGGAAATTGATCTCCGCCTTGAGACCGAGGCTGTCCTCCAGAACCGCGATGAGGCGCATCAGCGGCTCGGGGCGCTGGTTGCCGATATTGTCGAGCCGGTGCGGAACCCCGCCCGCCGCGTCCGGCGGGCTGTCGAGCGCGGCGATGACGCCCGGCACGATGTCGTCGATATAGGTGAAATCCCGTTTCATGTCGCCGTCGTTGAACACGTCGATCGGACGGCCTTCGAGGATCGCCTCGGTGAACAGATAGAGCGCCATATCGGGGCGCCCCCACGGCCCGTAGGCGGTGAAGAACCGGAGCCCGGTCTGCGGAATGCCGTAGAGATGGCTGTAGCAGTATCTCATACCAATTCGCCATCTATAGATTATCAGCAATCCATGGGAAAGCGGTGATGGATCGGACAGTTTCCGTGTTTTCCTCGTAGTGGAGGCAGGCTTCGGAGATTTTGTTTTCGACGGCATCCATGGATTCGAAGACGAT
>JAKZRQ010000091.1:0-3388 GCA_047518105.1 Pseudomonadales bacterium
GACGCGGCCGCCGTCGCGTTCGGAGCGCACCAGGCGGTGGGTGTGGTAGCTGGCGCCGTCGGTCTGACGGGTCTTGGTGCGGCGGACGAACATGGAGGCGACGGTAGCGGCGGCGGACGCCGGGCGCAAGACCCGAAAGTCATTTTATGGCACTACATTTGCTCCGGCCGCCATGCTCCGACCAAGAATCAATGACTTACGGGGAGAAATCGACCGAAAACCGCCGAAAAAAGCACATTCGACCGGGAAATGCCCCCCGGATTGGTAAACTTGGGCTAGTGAAACCCAAGAGCTTTTTGACGCCGACAAGCGGCCTGGTGAGAAATGCGGGCTAATCCTATGTCCACGATGGCGAGCCCATGCGCGAGCCGTTCCCGAGCGCTGCCCATCGGTGTTCGCATGCAACCCAAGTGTCGACATTCGGCATGCTCAACGATTCCAGGCCATACGCGGTTCCACCGCCAGGTTGAAGGCTGGTAGGTTCGCCCATTCGCGCCGTCGGGTGGCGGCAGCAGGACGCTTGGGGGGAGAGTCAATTGGCGTGATGGTCGAACGCACAGGCGGGGCGTGTCCGCAACCTGCGCTTCCACGTCGGCAGCGCGGTCCGGTTCGCGACCTGACCGACGGCATGCCTTCCGCTGAATCCTCCCACCACGAACTGCCCACATCGGACGCCTTGCACCGTGGCTGACCAAACAAGGCTCTCGGAGGTGCCGGAGAACAGGGTGCGTGCCCGGGCGTTGCCCATGTTCGGCGACGGTCACGTTCCGCCGGAGCGGGACCTCGCCGTCACCGACGACGCCAGCGGCTTTGCCCAGGTCGTGCAGTTGTTCCTCCGTTCCTGGCCCTACATCCGCCGCCAGGTGCTCGGCCACTGGTGGATGCCGAGTACGGGGTCGGTGGACCGCACTGCGGAACTGGTTAGCGGCGACGGCTACGGCTTCGGCTATGCGCCCTTCCTGGCATTCGCCGTCGTGGCCATCGGTCCGTTGACGCGGTTCGTGCCGGCGACGCTGGAGTGGCCCTACTGGCTGTTGTACATCCCCAGTGCCGTCATGACGCTGGCCATGTTCGGCATGACCTTCGCACGGGGCTCGGCGCAGATGGGTTCCGTCGCGATGCTGGTCCTCGCCGGCATCGGCACCAACGCGGCGGGCAGCATTTTCATCGCCGAGTTCGAGACGTCGACTTACGGCGCGTCGGTGACGGTCGCCTGTATCGTCGGATGGCTGTTCCAGTTCCGGTATCGGGAAGGACGCGTCGACTACCGGCTGCGCGCCGCCACGCACCTGGTCTACTACTACGCCATCAACTTCGCACAGCGCGGCATCGCCCTCGTGCTGGGCGTGATCCTCACGGACCTGCTGAACCAGAACATCCTGCAGAACGAACCCGTCGCCCCGGGTCTGGCCTCGCTGTTCGGCGTTCCCGAGTGGGCCCAGGGCGCCATCGCCGAACTCAGCCAGGAACAGCGCTGGGATCTCGCCTTCATCTACGTCTACGTCGCGCTGGGCGCGTACTTCGCCCAACTGCCCTTCGGCATCATCAATCCCTACTACAACATGTGGATCATGCAGCGCATCAATCAGGACCTGCGCCTGGCGCTGCTCGAACGCTGGCATCGGTTGTCGCTGCGCTACCACAGCGACCACCGCACCGGCGACTCGATCTTCCGCATCTACCAGGACAGTGCCCAGGTGACCGCCGTCATCGACTACCTGATCCGGCTGACGCTGGCGACCATGAGCTACGTGACCTGCGTCGTCCTGGTGACGCTGCTGAACCCCTGGCTGGGGCTCCTCGCCGGCACGCTGGTGGTCCCCGCCCTGCTGTGGGCACGCTGGGCCATGCCGCGCATGCGCGTCCGCGCTCTCGTCTACCGGGCCGCCGCCTCGGCGTCACCTCGCGCATCCAGGAGACCTTCGGGGCGATTCGCCTGATCAAGGCGTTCCGCACCGCCGGGCCGACCCAGAAGCGCTTCGAGCAAGACTCCGAGGTCGCCTTCAACGCGGGCTACCGAGTGCGCCTGCTGGTGGCGCTCGTGACCATCGTCATGTTCACCATCGCCTCGGTCGTCCTGTTGTCCGGCGAGTTCATGATGGCCCTCTGGGCCAACCGGGGGCAGCCCGCGTTCGCACGTGAACTCATCACCCTGCTCGGCGTCTCCTTCGTCGTCTGGAACCTGGCGAGCTTCCGCTGGACCCAGGACCAGTTCCACGAGGCCACCGGCGACGTGCGCCTGTTGATGCGCATGTGGATGACCGCCCAGGACATGGCCATGGGCCTGCGGCGCGTCTTCGACATCCTCGACATCGAGCCGGAGGTCGTCGACGACCCGGATGCCGTGCCCCTCGCCCGTCTCCAACTGGAAATCCGCTTCGAGGGCGTACGTTTTTCCTACGAACCCGACCGTCCCGTCCTGGACGATGTCAGCTTCACCGCGGCACCGGGCACCATCACCGCCATCATCGGTCCCACCGGCTCCGGCAAGAGCACCCTGATGTCCCTGCTGCTGCGGCTCTACGACCCGGAGTCGGGGTCGATCACCATCGACGGCAAGGACCTGCGCCGCTACCAGGTGGAGTCGCTTCGCCGCAACATCGCCATCGCGCTGCAGGAAAACGTTCTGTTCCACATGTCCGTGCGCGACAACATCCGCTACGTCGCGCCGACCGCCACCGACGCCGAGATCCGCGAGGCGATTCGCGTCGCGTGCATGGACGACTACGTGAGCGGTCTGCCCAACGGCCTCGACACGATCCTGTCCGATCGGGGCGGCAAGCTCTCCACCGGACAGCGCCAGCGCCTGTCCATCGCCCGGGCGGTGGTCCGCGACACGCCGATCCTGGTCCTGGACGAGCCGACGGCGGCGTTGGACGCCGCCACCGAACACCTGGTGATGGAGAATCTCGCCGCCTGGGGCGAGGGCCGCGCGATCTTCCTCATCACGCACCGCATCTCGACGATCCGCCGGGCCGGCAACATCCTGTACCTCGACGGCGGCCGCATCGTCGAAAGCGGCGACCACGGGGAACTCATGGCCCGGGATGGCGGCCGCTACCGAGCCTTCGTGGAAGCGGAGTCCAACCTCATCGGGGTCGCCGGAGGAATCGCCGGTGACTGACGTGGTCGACCAGGACGCCCCTCGAAGATCCCTGCGCGAGCGGGAGCGGGAACTCGACGAACGCGCCAATCCCCTGGATACGGCCACCGACGTCACGTTCAACGAGGCAATGGCCCTGATCCTCCGCGGCGCACAGATGATTGCGCTGTTCAAGTGGCGGTACACGGCCAAGCTGACGCTGATGCTCGGCGCGCTGGCGATCTCGGCGATGCTGATGCCCTGGCTGCCCAAGATCCTTGTCGACCACGTCGTGCTGGCGAGGCC
>JAKZRQ010000092.1:0-7442 GCA_047518105.1 Pseudomonadales bacterium
CTTGAAAGCCCAGGGGATCGAGGACGCCGCCATCATTCTGAGCGGCGAACGCGCAAACGGCGTCTCGGTGGGAATGTTCCACACGCGGGACTTCGCCCTCGCACGTCAGCAACGGGTTGCCACGCTCGGCTACTCGGTCAACGTCCGATCGCTGAACCAGGACCAGGTCGCCTATCGCCTGCGCGTACTCGGCGCATCCCCGGAAGCGCTGAGCGGCACGCCCTATGCGCCGTGCCCGGACGAAGACCGATCGGGATGAGGCGAACCCGTTTGTTGCCCGTTCCGAGGTCTTCCCCTAACATCGCCGACCGCAGGCATGGCCAAGGAAATCCTCTCCCGACCGCCGTCCGCCGACCGCCGCCATAGCTCAGCCGGTAGAGCAGCTCACTTGTAATGAGAAGGTCCGGGGTTCGACTCCTCGTGGCGGCACCAATCATTCATACCAAGGGCTCCCAGCGGCCCAGCGGGCCGCAGATCGTGTTCGCTGACGTTGTCGTCGACAAGTCCGACTCTGAAACTCTGCAATCGCCGACTGTTGGCGCCCTCCTCGGTATAGGCGAAAGTCAGGGTGCCGGAAGTTGGCAGGTAGTCTTCGCCGGCAGTCGTGTCCTCCACGCGGTGGGGCAAGTCACCAGGATTCAACGGGTTGGGGCCGGTGCTGTAGGGTATGAGAACGGTCTCGTCCGGATGCCTGAGGTGCAGCAGAGCCACCTCGAGCTCGACATACTCAACGTCCTCGTTGGGCGCTGATCCCGCGGTCACCTTGAAGGACGGATCGTCGTCCAGAATGGTGCCTATGGCGATGTCGTCGACCAGACGCGCGTTCTCCGGATCGTCGAGATGCACCGAGAACGTCTCGTCTGCGGAACGGTGAGCCTCCCAAGACTCGAAGAAGTCGTCGTCCACGATGGGGACTTCGATCGTCGCGTTCAGTTGGCCGGGTGCGAAGGTCAGCGTGCCCGTCGTCTCGTGGTAGTCCGCGGGAGCCTGCGCTTCATAGGAACCGTCCATCGTCCGGTACGCGACCGTGACCTGTTGGGCGCTCGCCCGGTCGAGGGTCACGGCAAACGCCATGTTCCCTGCGTGTTCGAGTGCGCGGGAATCACCGATCGAGAGGCCCGGCAGATCTTCATCATCGAGGATGGTCATCACACCCTCAGCCGTGCCTAGTCCGATATAGGAGACCCCCGTCACCACGAACTTGAAGGTCTCGTCCGGTTCGTGGATGTTGTCGTTGACGATGGGATAGAAACGACTAACGCTTATCAGGGCGCCCTGGTTGACGTCCGGAACGATTCGGACCGATTCATCCACGTCCGGGTAGTCGTCGGGGGAGACCGCCGTTCCGTCCTCCGTTGCGATGTCGAATTCAAAAGGCCAGGTCACACCCGCGCTGAGGTCGATGTCGACCTTCACCTCGCCGTTCGACTCGCTGGCCGAATAGTCATTCACGGTAAGCCGGATGCTTTCCTCGTCGAGGATCGTGAAGTGGAAGTGGGACCACGAGACGTCGACGCCCGCCGATGCCGTGACTTCCAAGACGAACGCCTCGTGCCCCTCCTCCACTGTGTCGTCGAGGAACGTCACGTCGGTCTCCGCGGTGGGGGCGTCCCACGTCAGTGTGAGCGTCCGGTCAACCACGGCGTAGTCCACGTCGCCCGTGGCCGTCAGGTCCATCGAGCGGAATCCGATGACGATGTCAGTCGTCGTAGCCGAATTGTTAATCAAGTTGACCGGCAAACGGTACATGCCGGCGTGCTCCGGTCTGGCGGCGACGCAGAAGACCCGCGCGTCCGTCGGCGCGTCCGACCAGCAGTCGTTGATCTCCAAGGCCTGTAGGATTTCTTTGGCTTCTCCGACCGGACTCCATTGCACATCGTCGGCCTGTGCCGCCCAGGTTGCGAACAGGAGCAGGACAGCCGCGGTCAGGCGACCGACTCGGTCAGAGCGACGCATTCGGATCTCGCGTTTGTCAAGTTGGCAGTCACGTTAGTCACGTTGCTAGTGCGCCTCGCGAGTACGCGAGTGCGCCTCGTACGAGGCGTTCAAGAGGGACTCGCAGCGCCCGTCGAGAAACGCAACCCAAGTGTCAACATAGATCACGCTCAAGGATTCTAGTACGAGGTAGTACAACAAATTGGCAGTTACGTTGATAGCGCAAATCGCAAATAAGGGACTTGCGCTGTAGGATTTTCCGGCGGGTTTCCGCGCGGTTCGCGTGTGCATCTTCCGCGAGCAGAACCTGGTTCTCGGCGGCGAGATCGTGCGTCGGGCCGACGCCCACGCATCCCGCGGACCCGTTCCCGGAAGCGGACCGGGAACACGTGCCGTGGACCTCTGTGCCCGGGTGCTGACCGCGCGGCACGACCCGTTGTCCGGCCCCGGCATCGCGGTGGACGACCTTCAGGCGGCGATTGCCGACCTCGTCAGCATCGAGCTCGTGCAGACGTAGCTGTAGGGGCGGCGTGTCGCCCCGACTGCGAAGGAGGATCCGCTCACGCTATTGGCCTTGGCGCGGATCCTCCCATCGCAGACCGCTGAACCGGGCGAAGTCGGTATCGCAGGAAACCAGCGTCGCGTCGTGCGTAATCGCGAGTGCCGCCAAGTGGGCGTCGGTAGTGAGATTGCCTGCCGCACCGGTCTTGCCGAGGATGTCGCGAAGGATGCGCCAGTGATCCGGTTTCTCCGAGATGGTCGTGACAACGTCGGTGGTTAGCCAACGATCGACCTCTCCGAGCGCTTCGTCCGCGGTCGCTGGCTGTTGGTACACCCTTGGGTTGGTCGATATGCGCAGGAATCCCGAAAGGACCATCCAGGGCAGGCCGATGGACTCGTCGGCAGTCAGTGCACGTTCCCACCAGCGGCGAACCGTGCCGTTGGGATCGCTGTCTGGATTGACGGCATGGAGCAGGACGTTGACATCGACGATCTTCACTTCCGTACCGACAGTTTTCGGGTGATTTCTTCGTCCTCCAGCGCGGCGGCAAGCGCAAGAGCCTTGTCTATCCCGACACGCGGAACGCCCATGCGGAAGGTGTTCTGCTTGAACGGCCTGCGCTTCTCCGTTTGTTTGCGCGCTGAGAGACCAACCCGCAGTGTTCGATTCAACATTCGTGTCAGGGAAACGCTTTCCGCTTGAGCTCTAGCTCTCAGCTCGACCATGAGGTCATCGTCGATACGTACCGTGCTTCTCATGGTGACATGACCTCTTCTAGAGTGGTGTCATAGCATCAATGTATAGTCGGCAATGGTGGGTCGTCAAGTGAAGCGAGTCCCCGGTCGCCTCACACGGCGACCGCTGCCCCTGGCGTCTGATGGACTGTCGTTAGCGGCAGCGGCTATGCCGGCCCTCCAACGGACTGGTGGTCCTGGCTCGGATTGAGTCCGCAGCCACACCGGCGCTCCCGGCGACAGACATCAACTGCGAATCAGCGCGGGAATCACGGCGACCAACAGTTCGTACCGGTCTGCATCGACCGTTTTAATCTGCTGGACGAGCTGCCGATGGCTCATCTCGATCGGAGCGCCGTTGTCGATCAGGAACCGCGCCAAGCCGACACCGGAGGGCGTCACGGAAGGGCTCTCCAGAATGGCCAATAGAACAGTGTCCAACGGGTCTAGACCGAACGGACTGGGCTTCGTCGAGACGGATCGGTCCATCAGGTATTCCAGCCACTGCATGGTTCCTTCATTCGCGACCGTGAGACCCAGTGCGGTGGACTCTCGGAATCGTTGCACGGCCCTGCTGACGGCGTTTCGCCCGTTTTCGTCGACGAAGTGAACGTCTAGCCCGTAGAGCCTCTCCAGTTCCACGGCCATGGCCGGACTGTTCGTGTCACCCCCGGCGAGCCACATGATCGTGTCCGGCGGCAGTGAACCGCCACAGCGGTCCACAAGGGTGCGAACGGCGTCCGCGGGGGCACCCCACCGAAGCGCCGTGTTCAACAGTGTCAGGTAGAAGCCCTCGCGATCCGTCCCCTCGGGGAACGTGGTCAGGATGCTCTCGTCGGCGAGCCTCACTACCTCGGACCAATCCTCCGAGAACAGCGCTTCGCGCAGCAGATCGATGGCGCTCAGAAACGCCGCATCGGCGTCATCAGCCATCGAACGCGCCTTCTGAGATGCCTCTCCCATCAACCGGTCCAACCGACGAGCCGACTCGCGGTGGTGTTTAATCTTCGCGACGAGACTCGAGGTTGCGACGTCAGCCGCCGCCAGCCAGGTCTCCTCGCACAGTGCTTCCACGCGCCGCGCCTCGGCAACCCTTCGTCCCCACTCCTGGGCAATCGAAGTCAGCCGTTCAATGCCGTCGTCGACACCGGGCGTGGCCTGGGCGATCACGGCATCGGGATGGAGGGCCAGTTCGGGAATGGTGGGGAACCAAAGCTTGAACGTCTCGATCGTCGATGGAAAGAAGGGCTGGTCACCGGTCCCGGCCAGTTCGCGAACGATG
Organism: Pseudomonadales bacterium; assembly: GCA_047518105.1. Taxonomy (GTDB): domain Bacteria; phylum Pseudomonadota; class Gammaproteobacteria; order Pseudomonadales; family Azotimanducaceae; genus VXYL01. The sequence goes on from JAKZRQ010000092.1 coordinate 4,454, forward strand.
CGCTCCATCGCGCCGCGGTCAATTCCGGGCGCGATAGCCAGCTCGTCGAGAACCGAATGACCCGCTGAGGAGGGCTCGACTCCACGTTCCATCAGCGCACGAAGGATGCCGGACCTGCCATTGAACGCCGCGACCACCGCGAGGTTGACGTCTCTGCGCAGTCGGTGATGGCTCCAGCTCGTTCGCGGATCGGCGTGGCTGCGGTCGAGCGCTTCCAGGAAGCGATCCATGGGCAAGCCGATTTCGATGGCCACGGCGAGTTCATGGAGTCCGAAAGAACCGGACGGTAGCCGATCCAGATGCGCGCCAAGTTCCACACCTCGACGACGAAGTACGTGGCCAAGGACGGAGGTATGCCACAGCTCAAGAGAGACGCCGCTAGGAACGGTGCGAGCCCAGCGCTTCCCAAGAATGCCCGGGTCGTTCACGACCTCCTGAATCCACTGGTCGAGCGTCGGACTCTTGAGCGCCTCATCTAGGCGGCGATGCACCGCTAGGCGGCGATGCACCGCGCGGCTGACGTCGGCCGTATGCGGTGTCGGCACCAGGTATGACGGGTATGAGGCTTCACGGGGCGACTTGTGGCCGGGCTCGACTGAGAACGGATCCAGACCAGCGCGGTCCGCCACAAGCTGTCGTTGCAGTACGTCGAGGCCTTGTTGCTCCAAGGTCTTGAAGAACGCCCGCACAGCCGATTGTTGGTGATCCAACATCAAACGGCTGTTGCTGGTCGTGTCGCCTGCCAAGTCAAGGCAATCGGAGTTCTCGGACCCGCCGCTCAGGCGGAGCTGAACTCGGGGGGTCTCCACACTTCCGGAGGCTGGTGCCTGTGCATCTCCGGGGGCTGGTGCTTGCGCATCATGCGTGGCAGCGTCCCCCGAACTGGCGCGATCATGAGCGGCCAGAAACGCCAGCAACAGAACCAGACAGAGTGCACCTATGCCAATGTAAGTGGACCGCGTCACTGGGGGTCCCCACCATTGTTGTTACACAATCTGGCTAGCAGCCCTTGCCTGGTCGCGTCATCGTCTCTGCATGTTTGTTCGTTCTTCTTCTTCTTGTCGTTGCAAATCTCCATGAAGAATTCCCATGCGGCGGCCCCTACCGATCCGGCATAGGACTTCTTGCAATCGCTCCAGCTCAGGTCGGCCCTCACCATGCAAGCGTCGAGTAGTTTCTTGAAGTTGGCCTTCAGTCCATCGCAGCTCAACCGGTGCTCCTCATTCTCGGGTGCTTGCGGCAATTCTCCAGCGAGTCCTGCTAGCAGTGCTGCTTGTGCCGCGAGTTCTTCCAGTTGCCGGCGAAACTCGCGCGCGGCGTCACCTTTCAAGCAAATGTAGCCGTCCGGACACAGACGAACACCGGTGACGATGATGTCCGGTTCGTGGGGCTCACCGTGGTGGGCGAATGCTGATCCGCTTGAGGGTGGCAGGAGCCCCGGCACGAAAACCAAGACGATCAGTGCGACTAAGTACCTTTTGGACATGACTCCACTCCCATCCAAATCTTGTCGACAGTCCTACTTAGATGACGCAGGGGTGGCGAAATAGGTTCATATCTTGTAGCCAAGCTCAATCAGGTCGTTGATTGCCCTCGACGAGCGAATTTGACGAATGCCATTGTGCAGACGTGATTTGACGGTGCCTAGGGGTATGCCCAGCATCTCCGCGATCTCTTGGAGTCGAAACGCGCCAACGAATCGGAGCAGGATCACCACCTGCTGGGCATTCGGCAGTCCGGCAAGAATCCTACCGAAGTCGGTGGGCTCAACGATCTTGGCCACCACGAAGTCATTGGACACGATGCCGCCGGAGACAAGGGAACTTGCCCTACGTCGGGCCGAAATCCCGGCGTTTCTCGCGATGATGCAGAGATAGGCTCCCAGACTGGACCGGATCGCGACGCCAGGTCCGTTTGGAGGGAGATGCTCCAGAAGGGCGAGGAATGTGCTCTGCGTGACGTCGTGGGCACTGTCAGGGTCGGGTGCGTAGCGCCGGGCTACATGCACCACTGCTTCCAAGTGCCGCCGATAGATCGACGCGAATGCGCGTCTTGCTTCACGAGTGTCCCCCGCGTTGCAGATACCTACCAACTCGGCGTCGCTGAGGAACGTGTCATCGCCACTGCCGTTCAACATCTCAAATAGACGCTGCGGGAAACAGCCTGAGTATCCCACTGCGGTGATCGGGAGACAACCGCTTCTCGGACTTCAGCAAGACCACACCCTTGCGGGGTGGACCAAGAATGCGGGCGAGACTAGGACTAGGGAAGCTCTGAACAAGAGCTTGCGGACTGCGCTGGCCGTGCCTATGCCGCGCTTGCGCGGCACCCTCGCACGGGTCTTTTGGCCCCGTGTACACACGGGCCCGTGCGCGCACGAGCTCCCTCAACCGTAGGCCCCGCTATGCTTTCTTTGTCGAGGGGCAAGCCCCTCGTGCTCCCCGGCTGAGGGCTCTCGATCCCGAGCGCGCGCTCCGAGGAGCGCGTTCGCACAGGACCAAAATCCTCCGCGATCATCACGGTCCTGGTGAGTATCCATGTTGTCAAATCGACCGTTTGCGCGGCGCCAAGGCAAGCGGAAACGTTGTGGTTTACGCCCTGAACGGGCTGTGGCTGGAGACGCCGTGCAGCACGGTCGCGGCCGGGTTCGCCCCTGCGACAACCTTGAGTCGGCACGCTTTTCAGGGGTGGCTGTCTGGACGCTGGCGCGATGCCGCGATGCCGCCCCTGAACGGGGCTGCGCCCGTCGTCTGGTCCGGCGTGGAAGGCGGACGTCCCGACCGGGGTTCACGCCGCCGTCGGCGCGCCGTCGGGCGACCACGGCCGGTCCTGCGCCAGCAGCGTGTTGGCCAGCACCACCAGCTTGCGCATGACCGCCGTCAGCGCGACCTTCGGCGGTTTGCCCCGCGTGGTCAGTTCCTCGTACTTGCGCGCCAGATCCGGATTGTGCCGACTCGCGCTGAGCGCCGCCATGTAGAGCATCCGGCGT
>JAKZRQ010000093.1:0-4109 GCA_047518105.1 Pseudomonadales bacterium
ATGGCCCCCTAGGCCATCTACGATTGACACCATGGATCGGTACCGCACCAAAGGCGCACGGCGCGTTCGCTCTCCGACGGCGAGGAGCGCGGCGCGCGCCGCCGCCAGGGCGTTGGCGGATCGGCGTCCCGAGTTGGCGAACGCCTTGGAACGCCTGTTCCATCCTGTCGCCGAGGGTGGTGGCGAGGGCCTTTTGCGCTGGACCTGCCGCAGCGTCGGCGAACTCGTCGAGTGCTTGCACGCGCAAGGACGGCGGGCCAATACCTCCTCGATAGGCGCGTTGCTGCACGAACTCGGCTATGCCCTGCATGCGAACCGGAAGAACCGGGAGGGAAGCCAGCAGTTGGACAAGGACGCCCAATTCCGGCACGTCGATCAGCGCGCCCGGGCGTTCTTGGGCGCGGGCGAGCCGGTGGTGTGGGTGAACACGAGGAAGCAACTGATCGGCCGCTACCGCATCGGCGGTTTGGATTGGCGCTCCGATCACCTCCCGGCGCCGGAGAAGATCGGCGCTTTCGTTCAGACGGATTTCAGCGAGCGGGAACCGGCCAGCGTAGCTGCCGCGGCCATTGCCCAGGCCATTGCCGAGGCCGATCGCAATTGGGTTGACGTGGGTGTCGATGAGGTCACCACCGAACTCGCCGTGAATGCCGTCCGGCGCTGGTGGCGGGACATGGGCCGGGCGACCTATCCGACGGCGGAGCGACTTCTGGTTGTGGCCGACGACGGCGGCTCCGAGAGCGATCTCAGCCGGTTGTGGAAGGTGGAACTGCAACGGATCGCGGACGCCACCGGACTCGCGCTGTCGATGTGCCACCTTCCGCCGGTGACCTTCAAGTGGCGAAGGATCGAACACCGGCTGTGCAGCCGGATCGTGGAGGAACCCCGTGACCGGCCGAGAGTAAGCCGAGAGGCCATGGTCAACGTGATCGGCGACGTGTCGCCCGAAGGGCTTCGATCCGGTCGGTTCCAGCCGGTGGTTCGCCCCGTCAGAACGGTCGCGACTGATCAAATCGAGGAACTCGCCATGGTGCGGGATGCGTTCCAGGGCCAGTGGAACTACGAACTGTCGCCGAGAACGCCGACGTCGCCGACATCGCTGATGCCGGGTGACGATTGATGCCCGGGCACATGGCGTAAGCCCACGCCGTCGCCAACCCGGCGGCATCGTCATCAGGCGGCATCGTCACCGGGCGGCAGATGGCGGCTTGCAGCGGCGATATACCAGCGCATTGCCTTCCTTGCCGCAGATCTCGGCGACGCCTGCCTCGCGCAAGCAGAACGCCGCCTGCTGACCCAAGCGCCTAGGCGAGTGCATCGCCGCCGCCAAGTCGCCGGTGGTGAACTCTTCGGGCAGGAGCGCATCGAGCATGGCGAAGAGATCGGCCATGGTTTCGATGCAGTGGATCTCCAGCACTTCGAGGAGACGGCGATCGACGGCGGTCCACCCGCCCCGGCGCCGGTTGCGCCGTTCGTCCGGAATGCGAACCTCCTCCTCGACCGTGACCACGATTTCCAACGTGAGGTTGGGATGTGCGAGAAGCGCGGGAAAGCTCGTCAACGCGGAGAAGATCCCGAACACGGAGCCGTGCTTCGGCGACTTGCGCCGGGCCATCGGGGCATCGGGGTCCGCTGCCGGCTTGACGATGAACCGATCCTTCGCGATGGGATGCACCAGGGTGACCCGATGCCGTTCGAGCAACTGCGGGAGCTTCCGCTTGAGCGGCCAGAACATGCCGGTTTGGATCTCGACGATCCGGTCGCCGATGAGGATATCGGCCACGAAGCCGTCGACGGATTGCTCGGTGATGCTGCCTGGAACGGCGTAGTGCGCCTTCAGGGCGCGGTGCAGGGACCGCTCGTTGAGCTCGCCGATGCCTGTGGCGATGGCCAAGGGCCTGTCGCGCTCGCTGCTCAATGGATGCGGTCGAACCGGTCGGTCATGGCAAATTCCTCCCGTCGGGCCCATCATACGGGAAGTCGCCGGGCCGATCGAAGGAACGCCCACGCCGACTGCTGTGGCTGCCACGGGGGACAGGCGTCGAGGAGGTCGCGCGTGTGCGCTTCGGCGATTTTTCCGGTCGTGCCCTCGGGTAGCGACCAGACCGCATGGAGTGGATAGAATCCACTTCAAGCCCCGTAGTCAGAAGAGGATCGCATGCAATTGAATATCACCGGACGCCACTTGGACGTCACCCCGGCATTGAAGGACTACGTCACCAGCAAGATCTCGCGCCTGGAACGCCATTGCGGCCACATTACCAACGTGCACGTGGTGCTGACCGTGGACAAGCTCGTCCAGAATGCCGAAGCCATCGTCCACGCCGGTGGCAGCCAGGAGATTTTCGCCGATGCGGCATCCGACGACCTCTACAGGGCAATCGACGCACTGTCCGACAAGCTCGACCGGCAACTCATCCGGCACAAGGAAAAGCTCACCAAACACCGTGGCTAGCCCAACCAGCTTTCCAGTTCCAATGGAGCGACATCGGGGGCGCAGGCTGCCGCGCTCGTTCAGCGAACGGCATCCTCGAGGCAACGCCGCGTGATCGAATTCGACAAGATCCTAAGTCCCGCATGTACGCGCGTCGGCGTCGAGGGACACTCGAAGAAGGCGGTTCTCGAAGAGGCCTGCGAGTGCCTCGCCACCACGTTCCCGGACGAGATAGAGCCTCGGCGGCTGCTCGAGGGGCTGTTGAGCCGGGAACGCCTTGGCTCCACCGGGCTGGGCGAGGGGGTTGCCATCCCGCACTGTCGCTTCGATGCCTGCGACCGGCCCGTGGCGTGTTTACTGCGGACCCGCACCGGCATCGATTTCGACGGACCCGACGACCAGGCGGTTGATCTGCTGTTCGTCCTGGCCGTGCCGCTGCACGAGCAGCGCCTCCATCTGGAGATCCTCGGCGCCCTCGCCCGCGCTTTCGATGATCCGGGCAACTTGGCCGCGCTGCGCCGTGCGAGCACGGACCGGGAGCTATTCGTTGCCCTGCAGGGGCAACTCGCGATGTCGCAGCGGGAGTAGGTCGAGTTGACGCGCCTCGCAAAGAGCCGGTGTGAGACTGTTCGCCCGATGAACCACGCGTTCATCGCCTGCATCGAGACGCCAACTTGAAGACCGGTACCGTCGACATCGTCAACAAGCTCGGCCTGCATGCCCGGGCGGCGTCGAAGCTGGTCGACGCGACCAAGTCCTTCGCGTCGCGCATCGAGTTGTGCAAGGGGGGCGGGAAGCCCGTGGACGCCAAGCGGATCATGGCGGTGATGATGCTCGAAGCCGTGTGCGGCACGACCTTGGAACTCACCTGCGAGGGCGAGGACGAAGACGACGCGTTCGCCGCCGTCAGCGAATTGGTTGCGGACCGGTTCGGGGAAGGGGAGTAGGCGGGTCGGGGAGGCGCTGTTGGATCAGCCTTGGTACGCCCGAATGCGAATCTCCTTCACCCCGGCGAAGTCTCCCAGCGAGCGGAGCGCGGGTTCCGCCTTGGGCAGTTCGAAGCGCAGCCGCGTGGCCCAGGATGAATCCGCCGCCTGAATGGTCAAGCAGTCGCCGCGAATGTTCACCACGCGGCAGTGCGGCGCAATCAACGGCGGCAGGACGGCGCGGAGCTGGTCGGTCCACGACCGACGCAGGGCCGAGTTCTTGACCAGACGTTCAAGCGTGTTCGTCGGTCGGTGACGTTCGGCAAGCAACTCCTCGACGGGGCGTCGGGCCATGCGTGAATTCCTGTTCATCTACCCGGCATGATGACGCATCGGCCCCCGCAGGAACAGGACGCGACCGCATTTCGACCAGCGGCTCGGTGAGAAGCGCGGGCGCCCCAAGGACTACGACACCCACCAAGGCAGGCAGGCAGGCTGCGGGAAGGCGGGTTCCGGCGGGCGGGTCCTACCGGAAAAGAGTAGAATCGCCCGGTCACGAAGGGGAGCTGTTCGCGCCAGGATGTTCGCCAGTATCGTTCGAAACTTTTTGGGCAGCCGCAACGCCCGGGAACTCAAGCGCATGCGCCGGATGGTCGAGCGCATCAACGCTCTTGAGGAATCCATGCGCGCGCTTGACGACGCGGAACTCGCTGCCAAGACGCCGGAGTTCAAGAGTCGGCTCGAAGCCG
>JAKZRQ010000094.1:0-4648 GCA_047518105.1 Pseudomonadales bacterium
TTCGTGTTCACCGCCAAGGGCAACCAGCCCACCCTCCTCGACGACCTCCGGGTGTTCTTCGAGAACCGCGGCGAGCCCGACTTCCGCGAGCCCCCCGCCCTCGAACACGGGCGCATCGAAAGCCGCGCCATCTGGACCACCGCCCGCCTCAACGGCTACCTGACCTTCCCGCACGTCGGCCAGGCCTTCCTCGTCGAGCGCACCGCCACCGCCAAGAAGTCCGGCAAGACCTCCGTCGAATACGCCCTCGCCATCACCGGCCACACGCCGATACCGCCGACGCCCGGCGCCTGCTCGAACTGAACCGCGGCCACTGGAAGGTCGAGTCCGTCCACAACATCCTCGACAACGCCTTCGACGAGGACCGCCTGCGCATCCGGACCGGCCACGGCCCCGAGAACACCACCCGCCTGCGCCGCTTCGCCATCGGCGTCGTCCGCGCACATGGCCACCGCTGCGTCGCCGCCGCCATGCGCCGCCTCGACCGCAATCCCCGTCGCGTCTTCGACTACCTCCGCATGTCGGAAAACACCTGCAGGCCTCGAAAACACGCGCCTCCCGGCGGGAGAACAAATTAGCCGTGTGCCGGAACGTAGTCGACATCGGCGGTCGCCGTGATATCCTGGGTCTCGTATTGGAAACTGAAGTCGCGCCGCGAGGGGCGTCCATCCTCCGGTTCTAGAGTGAAGTTGAACGACGTGCCTTCGGCCAAAAGTTCCAAGCAGGAAACCTCGCTACCCGCTGGGCGATCCGGCCAGCAATAGGCGCGTGTCTGCGCCCGATCCACGGCGCCAGCAACGACTTTGAAGGTCGGCGTGGCCGGGCGGGCGGCGGAGACGGCACCTGGTGAACGCGAAGCACCGGATCGGCTATGGGGCGCTTGCATCGAAAAATCCGACGGGGGTCCGGAGGGGGTCTTCGGCCTCGGCGCCAATGGCGAGAGGCATCACCGCTGCCCCGCACAATGCCATTCGCGCCGCTAGCGCCACAAAATCCGTCGCCCTGGCGGGCGCCGTCTTTTGCCCCCGCCCAAGCCCGCATATGTCACCAAGGGACGCGATGATCGCGCGGGCAAAAGTGCCCCACGGGCGGCGCCTTCGGCCCCGCCCGTGGCCCGACCCCACCGTGCGAGGGCGCGGCCAGCGAAGTCTGTAACCGGCAGCAACCTCAAAAAATGGACGTGCCTGATTGAACCGCAATGACATTCAGCAACTCAACAAGCGACTGGGTGAGATATGCGGGCCAGGAGTCCGAACCGCGGAAAGTTGTCACGGCACGGATTCCCACAGAGAGCAGCAGCAAAGGCCAAATGTCGGCCGATCTGCCCGTTGGCAACGCGCTTCTTCGGAAATACCGGTTCGTTGCCCGCTGATCTCTGTCGAATTCGTTCTATGGCGAAGACTCCTGGCGATCCTGGAGATGTCCAAGCGGGCTTTCTGCAAGGCAAATGCCAGCAACGGCGGAGCGCTTCGGATATCCGGCTTGCTCTCGCCAAATCGAAACCCGTGGGTGAAGGGGAGGAGGACGTGGTTCGGATACCGTGAGCCGCGTTGCCGCCGAGCAGTTGTCTTCGGTGTTGGCTTCGTTGCTCACCGCGTCAACCCAAACGCCGCCAGTTCCTCGTGCGTGCCTTCCTCCGTGTCCGATGTCGTGATCATCGCGTCCGGCACACACGCGCTACTTTGGCAAGCTCACGCAAATGTATCATCCGGAGGGGATATACATGTGATCTTTGCCGAATAATTCGTGTCGTTGTCGTGACTTTTCAGGGATAATCTGACCACACGGTCCGACGCCGGACGACCGCAGGTCCGCTAGGGAGGAACTGATCATGTATACCCACGAAGACAAGCGCGAAATCGAGGTGCTGCGCGAACGCATCGCTCGTTTGTGTGCGGCAATGAAGCACATCAATGCAAGCCTCGATCCCCACACCGTGCTGCGCGAGATACTCATGAGCGCCAGGGCGCTGACCGGTGCCGCTTACGGGGTCATCGTCACCGTCGATGACGCGGGCGAAGCCGGCGACTTCACCAGTTCCGGCATCACCGAGGAAGAGCACCAGCGGCTTTCGGAGTGGCCCGGAGGGCCAAAGCTGTTCGCGCACTTCCGGGACCTGCCGGGGCCGCTGCGGCTGCCGGACGTGCCCGCCTACGTGCGCGCGCTCGGGTTCGCCCCCTGGATTCCGGCCAAGGCCTTCCTCGGCACTCCGATGCGCCACCGCGGCGCGCATGTCGGCAGCTTCTTCCTTACCGGCAAGGACGGCGGCGGCGAATTCACGGACGAGGACGAGGAGATCCTGACCCCGCTGGCCTCGCAGGCGGCGATTGCGATCGCCAACGCCCGCGCGCATCGCGCCGAGCAGCTGGCGCGGGCGAACCTCGAGGTTCTGGTCGAGACGTCGCCGGTCGGCGTCGTGGTGTTCGACGCGGGCACGGGCCAGCCGACGTCGTTGAACCTGGAGGCGAAGCGGATCGTGGAGAGCCTGCGCACGGCCGGGCGCTCGGCGGAGCAACTGCTCGAGGTCTTGACGTGCCGGTTCGCCGACGGGCGCGAGATCGCGCTCGACGAGTTGCCGATGGCGCAGGTGCTGGAGGGCGCCGCCGAGCCCATCCGCGCCGAGGAAATCCAGCTCTCGGTACCCGACGGGCGCAGCGTCGCGGTGCTGGTCAACTCGACACCCATTCGGACCGCGGACGGGGGAATCGAATCCGTGGTGGTCGCCATGCAGGACCTGGCGCCGCTCGAGGAGATCGACCGCATGCGGGCCGAATTCCTCGGCACGGTCAGCCACGAACTGCGGGCGCCGCTCGCCGCCATCAAGGGCTCGGCCGCAACCGCGCTCGGCACCTCGCGCGAACTGGACCCGGGCGAGGCTCGGCAGTTCTTCGCCATCGTCAACGAACAGGCCGACCACATGGACCGGCTGATCCACGATTTGTTGGACGTGGGACGCATCGAGACCGGCATACTTGCGGTGGCGCTGGAGTCCACTGACGTGGCCGTCCTGGTTGACCGGGCGCGCAGCACGTTTATCAGCGGCGGTGCCCGGCACGAGCTGGCGATCGACCTGCCGCCGGACCTGCCCCGGGTGATGGCCGACCGGCGGCGCATCGCGCAGGTCCTCGGCAATCTGCTGGCCAACGCCGCCAAACACTCTCCCGAGTTGTCCCCCATCCGGATCTCCGCCGAGCGCGACGGCGGCCACATAGCCGTCTCGGTCGCCGACGACGGCGCGGGCCTTGCGCCCGAAGAGTTGGCGCGGCTGTTCCGCAAGCACGGCGGCGACGGCACCAACGGACGTCGGCGGTCCGGTCTCGGCCTAGTGATCTGCAAGGGGCTAGTCGAGGCGCACGGCGGCCGCATCCGCGCAGAGAGCGGCGGGCCAGGCCGGGGCACCCGGTTCACGTTCACCGTTCCCGTAGCCGACTTCGAGCTCGGGGACGCGGCCGCTCAAGGCGCTCCCGCGACCTCCCGGGTCGCACCGACGCCCATCCTGGTGGTGGACGACGATCCGCAGACGCTTCGCCAACTGCGCGACACGCTCGCAGACGCGGGGTACGCCCCGATCGTCACCGGCGTCCACACCGGGCTAACCAAGATCATAGAGGCCGAGAAGCCGCGCCTGGTGCTGCTCGACCTGATGCTGCCCGGCACCGACGGCATCGAGCTCATGAGAACCGTACCCGCGCTCGCCGAACTGCCGGTCATCTTCATCTCGGCCTACGGTCGGGACGAGACGGTCGCCAGGGCGCTCGACAGCGGCGCCCTCGACTACATCGTCAAGCCGTTCTCGCCGGCCGAGCTCACCGCTCGGATACGCGTCGCGCTGCGCCGCCGCGACGAGCCGGAGTCGTTTCGCCTGGGCGATCTCGCCATCGACTACGGGGACAGGCGCGTGACTTTGGCCGGCCGCCACGCGAGTTTGACCTCGACCGAGTACGAAGTGCTGCGCCTGCTGTCGCTGCGCCCCGGACGGCTGCTGACGAACGCGCAGTTGCTCGACAGCGTGTGGGGCGAGACCGGCGCCGAAGGCACGGCGCGGCTGCGGACCATCATCAAGAAGCTGCGTCGAAAGCTCGGTGACGACGCGGGGAACCCGACCTGGATCTTCAGCGAACGCGGGGTCGGCTACCGGCTCGCCCGGCCGAAGGCGGATTAGCCCCGATATTTCAACAAGCGGCTTGGTGAAATATCCGGGTTGGATTACCAATACACTGCGGGAACCTTCCGCGCGGCGCCTGCGCGTGGTTTGCCCGGCTTGGGATCGCCGTCAAGCGCGTGCTGACCGACAACGCTTCCCGCTACAACTCCAAGCTCGGGGACAGCCCCGTCGCAAGCCGCGAATCCGGGCAAAAAAATCCGCCCAACCCGGCTCCCGACCAACGGCAAGGCGGAGCGGTTCATCCAACCCTGCTGCGCGAGTGCGCCTACCGAACCTCCAACGAGCGGCAGGCGGTGCTGCCCATTCACTCAACCCACTACAATCGTAAGCGTTCGGTCGTCCCGTGATCTTCTGGTGAGAACGTTGTTGCGGTTCATCTCCGCGGGTCCGATGGCGAAGGGCTGGTAACAGCGTTCGACATGCGTTGTTTTCGTACGCATGTCGGTTCCTGCACAGGACTTGCGGATGATCCCGGCCCCGGTT
>JAKZRQ010000095.1:0-13706 GCA_047518105.1 Pseudomonadales bacterium
AGCGCCTCCCGCGCCGCGCGGCGAACCTCCCTCGCCTCGGCCCGCGCCGCCGTCAGCTTGTCCCGCCCGATCTCGAACTGCCGCCGCCAGAACCGCGCCTTGGCCCGCCAGTCGATCTCGCCGCGACGCCATTCCTCCGCCCGCCGCCTCTCCCGCTCGAACAGCGACTGCCAGTCCGGTTCCCCGGATGTCGGCGCGGACGGCCCGCCTCCCTCCGGGAAGGGCGGACCGGATCCAAGCTCCCGAACCGGGGCCGGGATCGTCCGCAAGTCCTGTGCAGGAACCGACATGCGCACAAAAATAACGCATGTCGAAGAGCGTTACCACCACTTCGCCATCGAAACCGCCGAACCGAATAGGGCAAATCTTTTTGACAAGATCGTCACGGGACGACCGAACGCTTACTGGTGAGAAATGCGGGCTAGGCCCGCGCACCGGAGCCTATCGCGACCGTCGCGTTGCCGGTACGCCAGATATCCATGGTCTTCTGAGGCTGGCTGGAGAAGAATCCTGAATAGACGGCTTCGCAGGCGGGCGGCAATGCGCTGCCGCGAGTATCTCGCGCGGGGCTGCCCGTCGGCTCGGGATGCACCGGGGCGTCGTCGTCGGCCGGCGCCAACCGCGTGCTCTGGATCCGCTGCGCCCGCGCGGTCGGCTCGAAGACTACCGGGACGACCGCTTGCCGGTGGCCGCATGAGAAGTTGGTGTTCACTCACCAAACATCTGTCGTACACCCGTGGCTGGGCCGGCCCTGGGGCGCTCCGATCAACGCAGCGCCTGCTGGAAATCCGCGAGCAGGTCGTCGATATCCTCGATACCGGTGGAGATGCGGATCAGCGAGTCGGCGATCCCCATGCTGGCGCGGCGCTCGGCGCCCATCTCGAAGTAGATGGTATGGGCGACGGGAATCGCGAGCGTTCGGTTGTCGCCGAGGTTGCTCGACTTGACGATCACCTGGAGGCGGTTGAGGAACGCGAATGCATCGAGGTCCGCAGCCAACTCGAAGCTGAACAGGGCGCCCGGGTGCCGAAACAGTTCCAGCGCCCGCACATGCTGGGGGTGGCCGGCTAGCCCCGGGTAGTAGACCTTCGCCACCTTGTCGTGGGCAGCGAGAAATTCCACTAGGGTGCGCGCGTTCGCGCATTGGCGTTCCATCCTGAGCGCCAGCGTTTCGGCGCCGACGCCCAGGTGGTGCGCGGCTTCCGGGCCGAGAGCGGCGCCGAAGTCGCGCAGGCCCTTCTTGCGGATCTGGGTCACTGCCCACTTCGACGAGTCGCCCTTCCGGTAGGTGCCGAGGATGTTGGGAAACGCCGCCCAGTCGAACCGACCGGTCTCGGTGACTGCGCCGCCTAGGGCATTGCCATGACCGCCGATGTACTTGGTCAGGCTGTTGACGATTAGGGATGCGTCCACGTCCACGGGCCGGAACAGGTAGGGCGAAGTCAACGTGTTGTCGACGACGTAGATCAGACCGCGCTCGCGGCATAGGGCGCCGATGCCCTTGAGGTCGGTGACCTGGGTGCGCGGGTTGGCGATGGTTTCGACGAACACGAGCCGGGTCTCGGGGCGCAGCGCCGCGGCGACCGCGTCCGTTTGGGTGGCATCGACGAATGTCACCTCGACGCCCTGCAAGCCGAAGGTCTGGAACAGGCTGTTGGTGTTGCCGAATAGGAACGCGCTGGAGACGAAGTGGTCTCCCTTGCGCAGCAGGGCGAACAGCAACGTGCCGATGGCGGCCATGCCGGTGCCGAAACACACCGTCGCCACCCCCTGCTCCATGGTGTTGATCTTGGTTTCGAGCGCCGTGACCGTGGGGTTGACCTGGCGGGCGTAGGAATAGCCGGCGCTCTTGCCCTGGAACACGTCGGCGAGGTCCTGCGCATTCTCGTACCCGTAGGCGGCGGTCGCGTGGATCGGCTTTTGCAGGGATCCGTGCTCGACCCCGCCCTGCCGGTCGGAGTGGACGATGGAAGTGGTGAAGCCGCGCATTTCCGATGCCGGATGGCGTATGGAAATCGGACTATAGCGCTATCGGCGCAGGTCTTCGAACAACGGGAATACGCGCGACAGCGCCGACAGGGCCAAGGCGTGACGCAGTCGCCCGTCGGCCATGGCGGTCCGCATGTCGTCCAACGACATGAGCTCGATGGCGATGGCTTCGCCCGGCCCCGGTTGCGGCTCGGCAATGGGCGCCACGCCGTCGGCGAGGAAGTGGTGGCAAAGATGGGGGTGGATGGCGGGATTCGGTTCGACGGCGCCGAGATAGGTCCATTCGCCGCCGCCGTAGCCGGTCTCTTCCACGAGTTCCCGCTTGGCCGCGGCGAGGGGCGCCTCGCCCGGATCGACCATCCCTCCCGGCGTTTCCAGGGTCCGTGCCCCGATGCCGAAACGGTATTGGTCCACCATCACCGAAAGACCCTGCGGGGTCAGCGCGACGACGTTGATCCAGTCCACGGACTCCAGCACCAGCCGCTTGAGAACCGGCTCGCCTTCCGGGTGGCGCATCCAGTCGAAACGGACATCGAGTATGCCGAGGTGGGGGCCGCGTTCGGAGCGGACCCTTTGCCAGTCCAGTTTCACTCAGTATCCCGTCAGTTCCATGTATCCCGATCCCACGCGTCGACCGCGTTGGTCGTGGAGGTAGACCACGCCTTCCCAGTATCGCACCGATGTGTCCATGACCTGGTCCTCGAACGCGGCGCGGATCACGAATCGCTCGGGCGTCTCGTTGCCAAGGGTCATCCGCCACGCCACCGGCCAGCCGCGCCAGTGTTCCATGGCCGATAGAGAGAAGTCTTCGGCCGTCAATTGCTTGGGCGCCGAGTCGCCATCGGCCAGGCTCCCCGTGCTGTACGGATTGATCCGTCCGTCGGCTCGCCGCAGCCGGGCGAGCATGAGGTCGCGGCCATCGTCGAGATGCAGGGCAAACCAATCCCAACCGTCGTATTCGGGCGCGAGCACACTCGTGCTCCACTCGCGGTCGAGCCAAGCCCTGCCAGCGACCGCGTGGGTTGCGTCATCGATGCCCAGGCGACCCTCGGCCGCGATGCGCTGACTGGAATAGTAGTAGGAGGCATTGCGGGGCCCCTTGCGGGATAGGCCGCCGTCGCCTTGGGCAACGATCGGCCTCGTGCCGGTGAGCATCAGGTCGATGTTCGCATCCCGGATAGCAACCTGCAGGCGCAGCGGCCAGAAATCCGCCGTGGTGGACTTGAGCTCCCAACCTTCTATGTAGGCCCTGAACGGCTCGGCGTGCACGCCGGCTAGCGCCGGGTGGCCACGGACGAGGCGCTCGGCCTCGGCATGGTGCCGATTGGCGATATCCGAGACCGCAACGTGGCCCATGTAGCCCTGCCCGGTACGCCATGCCGCCACGCCGCGAGGGATCGCGGCCGTGTCCTTCCCCGGCCTCGGTTCCATGCCCTGGCGGAACAGGGTGAACTGAACGCCGAACTCGCGTCCGCCGGGTGTCGCCACGACGGCGGTGAGATACCACCACTCGCTGCGAAACTCCGGATGCGGCCCGTGGTCCCGTGGAAAGACGAACTCGATGGGGCGATCCGCCTTGGCGAACGCCATTTCGGCTCCGGCATCCGGGCCGAGGATCGAACGCAGGCTGCGCTTGGGGGCCGCCGCATGGTCGGTGCAGCCGGTGGAGAGTGCCGCGATCACCAGCATCGGCATCCACGACCACCCCTTGACCCTGGCACCCGGCAACGCCTGGCGGACCCCCACGTCAGGCCTCTCCCCGAAACGAGGCGCGGTAGGCGGGAACCGCCCCGGCGGCGAGGGTGGCGGCCAAGCCGAGCAGGACAGGAACGCTGATGGAAGCCAAGTCGAAGTGGAGGTTGATGGACCAGCCGAAGGCTTCGGGGTTGATGAAGTCGCACAGCACCCAGGCGATGGCGATGCCGAGCGGAACCGCGGTGACCACGGCGATGGTGCCGAGGGCGACGGTTTGCCACATCGCGAGCCGCCACAACTCGGCGCGGGAGTGGCCTACGGCGGAGAGTAGGCGGAATTCGCGCACGCGGCTTGCCTGCAGGGCCGTCAGCGCCGCGTACAGGCCGATGGCGGCGACCAGCAACGCGAGCACCGTCAGCGAGCGACTGACCACGAACGAACGGTCGAACACGGCCATCGCCAGGGTGCGGATTTCGTATTGGTTGCGCACCTGCGCCGGGCCGTAGCGTTGGCTCAAGGTCGCGGTCACCGCGTCCGCCGCGTCCGGGTCGGTCAGCACCGACACCTGCCGCCAGCGCACGGCCGCGGGGTCGAACGCGGTATGGAACGACATGGGCAGGATCATCCGTGGCGTGGCGGCACCGAAGTCGCGGAAGACGTGGGCGATCTCGACATCGATGCGGGATCCGGCGCCGGTGATCGTGACCGTGTCGCCGATCCCGAGACCGAGGATCCGGGCACCCACCTCGCTCAGCATGGCACGGTCCTCCAATGGGCCTTCGTGTCCGTAGCGCGCCGATTCGGCGGCGTCCAGGCGTGCGAACCGAACGTCGACGGGCCCTTGCGGGAGCCGCGCGCGGAACTCCCCGTAGCGACGCACCTCGCGCACACCAGGCAGGCCAGCCACCCACCCGGTCTCGAGCGCCATCCCCGGTTCGACACGGACGTACACGCCTTCCCAAAGCCGCACCTCGAGCATGTCGGTGAAATCCCGGCGCAGGCTTTCGACCATCATGCTCATGCCGATGGCCACCGCCGCGGCCACGGACAGGGCCCCAAGGGCCAATCGCACCTCGGTGCTCCGCGCCGCCACCGCGCGCAGGTTCGACCGCGACGAGAGGCGCTTTCCCACGACCGCGAGTCGTCCGGCTGCCGCGCTGGCAAGGGGAACGATGTGGACGACCTGGACGAGGCAGATGGCGAACAACGCGACGAAGGCGGCGCCCAGGGATCCGGCCAGCAAGCCGGCCACGGCGATGGCGGCGGCCGACAGGCCGATGCCGAGCCTCAGCCAGCCGGACGTTGCTCTGGCGCGACCCTGTGCCGCCAGCGGCGCGAACATCGAGACCAGAGGGCCGCAGGCCAAGGCCTTGCCCACGACCCACGCATCCAATGTGGGTGTCCAGACCCAGGTCGCCGATTCGCTCGTCGAACCAGCCGCTTCCGGCACGGCGGTCTGCAAGAGGGCATTCGCAACGATCTTGCCGAGACCGAGTCCGATGGCGGCGCCCAGCGTGCCGATGACGAAGCCTTCGGCGCATGCGGAACGCAGCAAGGCGTGGCGCGAGACGCCGACGGCCAGCAGACGCTGGTGCTCCTGTGTTCGCCGGGTGGCGTTGGAGACGCTGGCTTGGAAGGCGATGAACGCCGCCATCAACAGGCACAGGAGGGACAGCATGCCGAGATTGAAGACGATGGAGTCTGCGAAACGCCGAGCCGGGTTCCAGCGCGCCCTTGGGGTGACGGTGAAGCCGTCGATCACGGGATTGGCGTAGCGGGGCAGACTGGCGGCGATCCCGGGCAGCAGCCGGTCGAGCCGATGGAGAATCCGGGTGCGGACATCGCCTGCGCGAATCCACACGGCGTCGATTTCGCCCTCGCGCCCAAGCAGCCGTTGGGCGGTTGGCAGGTCGGCGAAGATCACCCCGGTGTCGGCTTCGATCACCCGCACGGGGATGCCCGCGATGAGCCCGCCGCCGGTTTGGACCTCACCCGCTGCGTCCTCTTCGCCACGCGCGATGTCGCGCGCAATCTGCGGCGAGGCGATCACCACATCCTCCGTGAGAAACCGTTCGACGTCCTCGGTTCGACCGGCCTCCCAATCGGCGCCGATCTCCCACTCGGGCGAGACTCCCCGGGCGTCGTCGGTAGCGCAGCCCATGCAGACGGCCATCGGATCGAAGCCGATGATCCGTTGGGGTCGGCCTTGGATGTCGAGGAAGCCTTCGATCACCGGGATCATGGCCACCACGCCGCCGAACCCGTCGTCCCGCCAACGCTGGCGCAGTTCGAAGTAGTCGGCTTCGGTGAGCGCGTCCCGGGTGGCCACGTGCGTGTGGCCGCCGATCGCAGGGTCGTCCAGGCTCGAGCGTATGGACTGGCTGACGAGGTGAACGGCGACCAATGCGAGCACCGCCAGGATCACTCCGACCAATGACGCCACGGGGCCAACCGGATGCCGCGTCGCGAATCTCAGTTGGCTCTTGACCAGGAGCGGAGGTTGCATGGACTCAGGCCAGCTCGATTACGTTGTCCGCGCGTTCGGCGATGCGCTTGTTGTGGGTGGCGACCACCAGCGCGCATCCGGCGTCGACGGCTTCGGACCACAAGAGATCCACCACCTGGGCAGCATTGGCCGCATCCAGATTGCCCGTCGGCTCGTCGGCCAGCACGATGTCGGGTGCGTGTGCGAGCGCGCGGGCGATCGCCACCCGCTGTTGCTCGCCGCCGGAGAGGGTGGCGGGGAAGCGGTCGGCGCAGTGGGCGACGCCAAGGACTTCAAGCCGGGCGAGGGCGTCTTCGCGCGACGCCTTGAGACGGTTCAGTTCCAGTGGTAGCAGGACGTTCTCGACCACCGTTAGCGTGGGCACCAGGTTGAAGAACTGGAAGATGAAACCCACATGCCGACGCCGGTAGCGTACGCGCTGGCGTTCGGGGGCGGCCGAAACCAAGAGCACCTTACCCTGGGCATGACCCTGGGCATGACCCTGGGCATGGCCCTCGGCATGGTGGAAACGAACCTCGCCTTCGTCCGGAACCAGGATGCCCGCCATCAGGTTCAGCAACGTGGATTTGCCCGAACCGCTCGGCCCCCACAGCGCAGTCGCCCGACCCGCCTCCAAGGTGAACTCGACGGTGGCCGGAACCCGGCGCGTGCCGCCGCCGTCTTCGAAGCGTTTGGCCGCGCCGAGGACTTCGAGCACCTGTCGGGTTGCGGCCTCGGCTGGCAAAACGAACCTCTCAATCGCTGGTTGGGCCGCCCCCGGGGGTTCGCGTTAGCGAAGTCGGGTCGGTCGGGGTGAACGTGCTGCGCGCCCCGACGGGGCGTGCATGGCATTCTCGATTGCCTGTCGTGGGCGCTCTCGCGTCCGTGCCTGCAGTCCCCGCTCGCGCTGTTGGCCCTGCTCGTGCAGCGCGTCGTCGATCTCGTCGACATGGCGCCCGGCGGCGACTGCGGCGAGCAGGGCGTCGACGGTGGAGAAACGGGCGACGGTTCGCAGGGTGGTCAGGGTGGGGTGGATCATCTGCCAGCGCTCGGCGTCGAAGTGGGCGAGCGCTTGGTTCGCGGTCACCCAAGCACCGGAAACCGTCTCCCGGCGATGCCCCGCAGCGCGTTGGCCACTCGGCATCGCGGTGACGAAAAAGCGGGTATCGAACCGTGCGGGTGCGGAAGCCGGCGTGATCCAGTGGCTGAAGTAGAGCACGCGATCGGTGGCGAGGACGAGATGTTCCCGCCGCGTCAGCGTCGGCAGATTCTCGTCTCCGGCGATCAAGGCATTGCGGTAGGCATCGAAGCGTGCGGTTTCCGCCTCGTCGCAAGGCTCGAATAGCGAACCGTCCCGGTATGCGAGCAGGACGCCGCACTCCTCGAAGCACTCGCGAATGGCCGTGACCCAGTAGCGCAGGGCGCCGCCTTCGATGCCGAGCGCTCGCGATGCCGCCGTCTCGGTCAGTCCGTGGCAGAGATGGGACAACTGCGCATCGGCTGATTCCACCTTGCCGCCGGGGAATACGTGCAGGTTGGGAAATGTGCCGCGGCCGGGCCGCTGAACCATGAAGACCTCGACTCCGGACACGCCTTGGCGCACCACCAGAACCGTCGCCGCCTTGCGGATGTCCGCAGCCTTGTCGTCTGCCGCTTCTACAGCCAAATTTCTTCTCTCGCGCCGTGTCTGGACCCATCATATCAGCGCAATCCGTGGCCATACCGCGATCTGTTAGGCTGTCCCGATGCACATGGGATTCGGCATCTCATTGGGGCTATTCGCGGCCACGGTCGGCACGTTCGCGGTCGCCGACGAACCGCCCTGCCAGAACCCCGAGTACAAGCACGGCATCTCGTACCTGCTGCCGTTGAAGTACGGTCAGGACTTCACCCACTTCGAATGGGCCAACCCCAACGCCCCGAAGACGGGCACGATGAAGCTGCCGTCGCTCGGCACCTACGACAACTACAACAACATCCTCGAGAAGGGCCGCTTGGCCGCCGGCTACGACCGTTCCGGCGGACTGGTCTACGACAAGCTGCTCGAACCCGCTGCCGACGAACCCCTGAGCCAATACGGGCGCCTGGCGGCGGGCGTCGCGAAGGGACCGAACCTGGACTGGATTGCCTTCAAGCTGCGCGGCAACGCCGTCTGGCACGACGGCGTGCCGATAACGGTGGACGATGTGGTCTACAGCTTCGAGATGTTCCTGGAACACGGCTCGGTGGCGTTGCGATCTTCGCTGGCCGACCTGGAACGGGTCTTTGCCTTCGGTGAACGCGAGTTGTGTTTCGTGATCAAGAAGGGGGTGGAGGTCAACCCGGCATTGCCCTTCGCCATCGGCGGCAACGCCATCCTGCCGAAGCACTATTGGGCAGTGCGCGACATCACCAGGACGACCGTCGACCCGCCGCTCGGCAGTGGTCCGTATCGATTGAAACACGCCGAGACCGGGCGCGTGGTCGAATACGAACTGGACGAGAACTACTGGGGCCGGGACATCCCCGTGAACCGGGGCCGGTACAACTTCAAGCGTATCAAGTTCGACTATTTCAAGGACGACGGCGTCATGCTCGAGGCCCACAAGAGCGATGTCTTCGACATCCGCGAAGAGGGCGTGTCGAAGAACTGGGCGACCCAGTACGACTTTCCCGCCGTTCGCGCCGGCTTGTTCAAGCGCGACCTGCGCAAGCTCAGCCGGGTGGAAGGCTTGTGGTGGCCGATCTTCTGGAACACCGAACGACCGCGATTGAGCGACGTCCGGGTCCGTGAGGCGCTATGGCTGTTGTACGACTTCGGGTGGACCAACCGAGTGCTGTTCTACAACTTCTATCTTGAGGGCGTTAGCCTGTTTCAAAACTCGCCGATGGCGCACCGGGGGTTGCCGAGCGAGAAGGAACTCGAACTGCTCGAACCTTGGCGCGACCAAGTCCCGCCACGGGTGTTCACGGAGGAGTTCAAGCACCCGCCGAGTACCGGTTTCGGCCTCCGCCGGATGCAGATCGAACGGGCCCTCGAGTTGTTCAAGGAAGCGGGCTGGGAGATGCAGGACGGCACGATGCGGAACATCGAGACGGAGGAGTCGTTCACGCTGGCCTTCATCGGGGTTTCCTACTATGCAATCCGCCAGAACCTCTCGCTGGTGAACAACCTGTACCGTGTGGGCATCAAGGCGTCGGGGCGCGCGCCCGAGGTTTCGCAATGGCTGTACCGAAGCCGGACGGGCAAGTTCGACGGCAACTCCAACCGCTGGGGCCCGAACCATATGCCGGGACTGGCGCTGCGCAACTGGTTCGGCAGCGCCGCCGCCGGCCTGGACTACGGCCAGAACTGGGCGCGCATCCGCAATCCCGTGCTCGACAGCCTGATCGACTCGATCATCGCTGCGGATTCCGCGGAGAATCTCTACGCGGCCACGCGCGCGTTCGACCGGGTGTTCCTGTGGAATTTCTACCTCGTTCCCCTCGGCTCGCAACCTGGTTTCCGCCTCGTGCACTGGGACAAGTTCGGCGAAGTGCGCCGCGACGATCTCAACCGGGTTCCCTACATCGATGCGTGGTGGTGGGACGAAGGAAAGGCACGTCGCGTCGAGGAAGGGTTGGCAGCGCTGGACGACGGCTGAGAATCGAGCGTCCGTGCAACGTCCCATCCAAAAGCCCATCGGCACGCCGGTCGACGAACTCGACACGCCGGCCCTGATGGTCGACATCGAGCGGCTGGACGCGAATATCTCGGCGTTGGCCGAGGTGGCGCGCCGCCAGGGCGAGCTTCGGATCCAAGCGTGGGTCCACAAGACCCCGGCCATCGCCCGCCGCCAACTCGAGGGTCTTGGCGTTCGGGGCATCGCGGTGCGCAGCATTGCCGAGGCGGAAGCGTTCGCCGCGGCCGGCTTCGACGACATCCGAATCCTGCGGCCGGTGGTGACCGCACGTTCTCTCGCGCGCATCGCGTCGCTGACGCCCTCGGCGCGCATCGTTCTGGACGACGACGGACCACTGTGGGGCGCGGAGTGCCTGGATGGCGCCGTTGCCGTCTCAGCTCGCGTGACCAGCGTCCCGGAAGCCGGGATGGCGATTCACGATTGCGGTCAGAAAGCGATCGGTCGTGACTTCGGCGACCCGCGGATCGTCGACCGGGACGACTGCACCGTGTCCGCGGGAAGCGCCGAACACGGCATCGTGCATCTGCACGACCATGCGCCGCCGCTGGCCATCGGCGACTGGCTGCGGCTCGCACCGGCGGATGTCGCCACGGTGTTCGCGTTGCACGACTTCGTCTACGGGGTGCGCGGTGGGGTCCTGGAAGCGGTCTGGCAGGTCTCGGCGCGGGGCGCGTTTTGATGATCGGCACCCCGCTCGAGGCGCTCGAGACCCCGGTGTTGATCGTGGACATGGACGCCATGGAACACAATATCGGGGTGATCGCACGCCACTACCAAGGTCGGACCATCCGTGTGCGGCCGCACGGCAAGAATCACAAGTCGCCGAGGATACTGGCCATGCAGATCGCGGCCGGCGGCACCGTGGACGGCGTTTGCGCGGCGAAGGTTTCCGAAGCCGAGGTGTTCGTGGAAGCGGGCGTCGGCAACGTGATGATCGCCAATCAGATCGTCGATCCGGCGAAGATCCGGCGGCTTGCCGGGTTGGCTCGTCGGGTGGACACGACGGTGGCGGTGGACGCAGTCGAGCAGATCGACCTGTTGGCGGCAGGCGCCCGGGCCGCGGGAGTGGCGTTGGGCGTCGTGGTCGAGGTGGACACGATGATGGGCCGCGGCGGGGTACGTTCCGCCGGTTCCGCCGTCGCCCTGGCACGGCGCGTAGCCGCAACACCGCCGCTGCGATTCCGGGGCGTCATGAGCCACCAGGTTCCCGTGGATCGCCTGCCGACTCGAGCACGGCGTTTTGTTGAAGGCGGGCGTTGCATCGAACGGGTTCTTGAAGTCAAACGGGCGATCGAGGCCGCGGGCGTCCCGGTCGAGTTGGTTTCCACCGGCGAGTCGTGGACATACGACGTTGCGGCGACCTATCCGGAGGTGACCGAGATCGAGGCCGGAACCTACGTGTTCATGGAAGTCCCCTACGCCTATATGGGTGAATTCCGCTTTGCCGCCCGGGTGATGGGGCGGGTGATCGAGCGGCCCGACGACCATCGGGCGGTGGGCGATGTCCCGATCGACGCGATTGGCGCACCCAATGGCCTGCCGACCTTGGCCGACGTGGCAGGCGCCCGAGTGACCGGCCTCGACCACCACGGCGTAACCTTGTCGAGCGATGCCGGGATGCCGCTCGACGTGGGCGATCGCTTCTTCCTGCTGACCCACCAGCAGGACGTGACCATGAACCGCTGGGACCGCTACCTTGGCGTGCGCAACGGCGTCGTCGAAACCGTGATCGAGGCATTGGCCCGGGGTTGCGTGAACTAGATTCCTTGAGCACGCCGAGTGTTGACACTTGAGCGAACAACAACAAGACCGCCAGGGAAGGTGCCCGCATGAGCCCCGTCTCCGACCGTTGCCCGACAGACACGTCCGCCCTCCGTTCCGCCGAATCCGCGACCCGCTCGGGTCGTCCGGACCGCACGTCCGCCGGGAGCGGGCGGCGTCGAACCGGAGGCGAAGGCCCGGCCGGGACGGCGCGTCGGCGCGAGGCCCGGGCCGGGAGCGGGTGGGCATGCCGCGGCCTGTCCGAGCCGATTGGCGCGACCCCCCCGCGACGGCCGACAGCCCGCGATCCCGGCCCGAACCCTGCCCAGCGGCGAGCGCCGGAAGAAACGAACCCCGCAGGGATAGCTGGGTGTTCGTCGTTCGGCGTCGCGAGCGGGGCGGAGGTTTTTTCCGCAGCGCCGGAATGCCTGGTCTTCGCTGCCGCTCAGGTGGCCAGCGCACGATAGCCGACGCCGCTGCCGCCGAATATCGGAGATCCGCGCGACCCGCTGTAGGAAATCGCCCATTCGCGCGGGGCCGCCCGTCGGCTCGGGATGCGCCGAGGCGTCGGCGCCAACCGCGTGCTCCGGATCCGCTGCGCCCGCGCGGCCGGTTCGAAGACTACCCGGACGACCGCTTGCGGGTGGCCGCATGAGAAGGTTGGTGTTCACTCACCAAACGGCGCGTTGAACAACCCGCAGCTGACCACAGGCCTGGACCGCCTTGTCGCCGGCCTTGGATCAGCTGTCCCACCGTGGAGTGGTCGGTGATGGATGTCCCTTGCAGCGGACGGTTTCGGTACTCGGACGTGGGGCACCTCTTCCACGGGAGCCGGGGGTCGCACGGTTTCGGCTACGCAGTGTGCCTGCGCTGCGGCCGGGCCGCTTCGGAGGTGGGCCATCGCCACGAAACCGACACCCCGGCGTCGGTGGGTCCGGGTCACCTGAGATTGCGCGGGGGCAAGGACTGCGACGGCACCAGCGAGTGCGATGGGCGCGACTTCGCCGTCCAGCGGGGACTGTCGCTCGGGGGAAGCCGGTACACCGATGTGTTCCAACTGCAGATCGAGCACCTGGCGGACGATGTGGCGGCGCTGTCGATCGGCATCGCGCTGCGTTCGGCTTTCTGCCGGCTGGTGGGCATTCAGGAGGACGAGGTCGGGGTGACCGTTCGGCAGGCGCAGGCGCCGGACGGGACGCTGTGCCAGTCTATCTTCCCCTACGACATGGCGGCGGGAGGGAACGGGTACGTAGCAGCGATGCGCGACCACGTCGGGACTGCGCTGAGGGGAGCGGTAGGGGTGCTTGACTGCGCGAGGAAGTGCGATGCGGCTTGCCACGCGTGTCTGCTGACGTTCGGTACTCAGTATGACGTGGCAAAGTTGGACCGCCATCGGGCGCTGGATTTCGCTGGGCGTTGGATCTGAAATCAGCGGGGACATTTCCTTGCGCGCGTGGCTGACCGCGAGGGGGAGTTCGAGTCGTCCGTGTTGCGCGCGCACAACACGGGTGTCGAGGGCCTGGGGGCGCGTTGCGGTCGGGGAAACGGCAGTGTCCTTTCGGGTGGCGTAGGGGAGCGGCTGGCTGCGTCACCGAGCGCATCCCCTTCACCCGGCGCTACCGCGTCACCGACCACGGCCTGCGAACCGCGTGTGCTACCTCCGGACCTACGCCCGCGTCCTGCGCCTCGCGATGTCCGCGGTCTTCGACGCCCCGTCGCGTTCGGCCTCCTGTTTCAACCGCGCCGTCGAATCGTTCGATCGGCAAGTACAGAGACTATGGGAGGGATACGACCTCGCCGCCTGAATGCAACCCAACTGTTGACATTAACCCCGCTCAAGGAATCTAGGGGCGCTGCATGTGGCAGCGGCGCGCCTGACGGCGCGATCGAGAATGCGCGCCCTGTGGGCGCGCGTGCTTCACCGAACTTCGCGCCAGGAAACGCCTGGGCGCGGTTAGAAGACCAAGCGCCCTAGGCTCTCCGCGACGCAGCAGGGTTTCTCCTGCCCTTCCACCTCCACGACCACCTCGGTCATCGTCTCGATCATGCCGCCCTTGATCTCGACCCGCTTCAGCGTGCTCGTGGTGCGGATGCGGGCGCCGACCGGCACCGGC
>JAKZRQ010000096.1:0-11132 GCA_047518105.1 Pseudomonadales bacterium
CCGGTCGTCGGATGCGACGATCACGACAGCGGACACGGAGCAGGGCATCGACGCGATGCATGCGCTGTCCGCCTCGGAGAGCAGCGGAGCGTCGTTGACCCTGAACGCGCCCCAAAATCCGGGCACGTACTACTACGGCGCCTGTGCGGACGTGGTGCCGGACGAATCGGACACGACCAACAACTGCTCCGCGGGGCTCCCGGTAACGGTGTCCGAACCGGGTGCATCGAACGCTCCGGATCTGGTCGTGTCCGTGTCAGTGGACAACGACACGCCGGACGCGGGCGGGGAGTTCGAGCTGACGGCGACTGTGCGCAATGTGGGAGACGGGGCTTCGTCATCGACGACGCTACGCTACTACCGGTCGTCGGACGCGACGATCACCAAAGCGGACACGGAGCAGGGCATCGACGCGATGCATGCGCTGTCCGCCTCGGAGAGCAGCGGAGCGTCGTTGACCCTGAACGCGCCCGAAGATCCCGGCACCTACTACTACGGCGCTTGTGCGGACGCGGTGCCGGACGAATCGGACACGACCAACAACTGCTCCGCGGGGCTCCCGGTAACGGTGTCCGAACCGAACGCTCCGGATCTGGTCGTGTCCGTGTCAGTGGACAACGACACGCCGGACACGGGCGGGGAGTTCGAGCTGACGGCGACTGTGCGCAATGTGGGAGACGGGGCTGCGTCATCGACGACGCTACGCTACTATCGGTCGTCGGACGCGACGATCACGACAGCGGACACGGAGCAGGGCATCGACGCGATGCATGCGCTGTCCGCTTCGGAGAGCAGCAGAGCGTCGTTGACCCTGAACGCGCCCCAAAATCCGGGCACGTACTACTACGGCGCTTGTGCGGACGCGGTGCCGGACGAATCGGACACGACCAACAACTGCTCCGCAGGGCTCCCGATAACGGTGTCCGAACCGAACGCTCCAGATCTGGTCGTGTCTGTGTCATTGGACAACGACACGCCGGACGCGGGCGGGGAGTTCGAGCTGACGGCGACTGTGCGCAATGTGGGAGACGGGGCTTCGTCATCGACGACGCTACGCTACTACCGGTCGTCGGATGCGACGATCACGACAGCGGACACGGAGCAGGGCATCGACGCGATGCATGCGCTGTCCGCTTCGGAGAGCAGCGGAGCGTCGTTGACCCTGAACGCGCCCCAAAATCCGGG
The DNA here is from genome assembly GCA_047518105.1 of Pseudomonadales bacterium. Lineage (GTDB taxonomy): Bacteria > Pseudomonadota > Gammaproteobacteria > Pseudomonadales > Azotimanducaceae > VXYL01. The sequence continues at coordinate 1,186 of JAKZRQ010000096.1, forward strand.
CACGTACTACTACGGCGCCTGTGCGGACGCGGTGCCGGACGAATCGGACACGGCCAACAACTGCTCCGCGGGGCTCCCGGTAGCGGTGGCCGAACCGGTGTCGGACCCGCCGGATCTGGTCGTGTCCGCGTCGGTGGACAACGGGACGCCGGACGCGGGCAGGGAGTTCGAGCTGACGGCTACTGTGCGCAATGTGGGAGACGGGGCTTCGGCAGCGACGATGCTGCACTACTACAAGTCGTCGGACGCGACCATCTCGGCAGCGGACATTCGGTTGGGCACGCATTCCGTGGACGCGCTGGACGCCTCGGGCATGAGCACGGGGTCGATCGCGCGCAAGGTGCCGACGTCGGCGGGAACGGACTACTACGGCGCCTGCGTGGACGCGGTTCCGAATGAGTCCGACACGACGAACAACTGTTCTGCGGCGGTCGCGGTCACCCCGCAGAGTTTGGGGCCCCCGGACCTGGTTGTCGGCGTCACTGCGGGTTCGGACATCAGCGGCCTGAGGCCGGGCCACAGCTTGACCGTTAACGCGAGAGTGACCAACGTGGGCGACGGGCCATCGGCGTTGACGACGCTACGCTACTACTGGTCGACGGACGATACGATCACGACATCGGATACGGAAGAGGCGACCGACTCGGTGTCGGTGTTGCCGACGAACGGCAGCAGCGCCGCTTCGGCCGAACTGACGGCACCGTCGGAACCGGGCACTCATTACTTCGGCGCGTGCGTGGACGCGGTGCCGGACGAGTCCGACACGACGAACAACTGTTCGCCGGCGCTTGCGGCCACTGTCAATCCCTCCCGGCCACCGGACCTGGGCATTTGGGCCATGTCTTCCCATTGCAGCACACACTGGTACGGGGAGGACGCGGAGTTGCGGGGTAGGGTGAGCAACTGGGGAGAAACCAGATCACCGCCGAGCACGCGCCGCTTTTACCTGCACAGTGGGAACCCATCTGCCAAGGTGCAGGTCGCGACGCGTGAGGTAAAGTCTTTGGCAAAGCGATTCACTGAGCCGTGGTGGGAGGGCAGTCAACACGATGTTGTAGAGGTGCCCGTACCGACAACACTTGGCCGTTATACTCAAATCCAATGTGTGGATGTGGTGGATGGGGAGACGAACACAGGCAACAATTGCGCCTCGAAATTTGCATTCGACGTTGTGAATGTTACCCACATGGGCAATCTCGATTTGACTGTCCCGGAGGGATGTCCGCTTGAGGCGAAGTTCTGCTTGAATACCGATCTTCTCGGACATTGGCAGCCAGGAGGACTGGTGCGCTTCAACCTCAATGGCAGCGCCATTCTCAGTACCAAGAAAAAAGACGACCGGATCTGCGCAACCGCTTCCGTGAATGTCGGATCGAACTCGATGCAGGTCGATGTCGTTTCATTGACTGAGGAAATGCTATGCCCGCCTTCAGGTCGGCTTGATGTGCAGGCGAGCAACGCGGCATCCGCAAGTTGGCACATACCAATCGGAAGTTCGACTACCTCGAATTTGAAAGTCTCGGTAGGCGCCCAGGGAACCTGTCCGGGCGAAATCTGACCGTCCCCCGCGGCGCACCTTGGCGTAGGTCGCATCAAGCCACAGATAGGGCTCGCATTACCCGGTCGCGGTGTTCAATCCCGGCAGCAACCGGGTATTGCCAAATTAACTGGTGAGATCGGATACTTCGGGCATGAACCTATACAAGCGCCACCGATTCCCACCCCACATCATCAGCTACGCGGTCTGGTTGTATCATCGATTCAATCTGAGCCATAGGGACATCGAAGATCTGCTGGCGGAACGGCGTGTTACCGTGAGCCACGAGTCGATTCGCCTCTGGTGCATCAAGTTTGGGCCTGAATATGCCAGGCAGCTGCGGCTAAAGCACCAAGGTTTCGGCGATACCTTCTACATCGACGAAGTCTTCGTCAAATTCAGCGGGAAACAACGTTATCTGTGGCGTGGCGTCGATCAGGATGGTGATGTAGTCGATGTGTTTCTACAGAATCGATAGGGATGCAAGGGCGGCCAAGCGGTTTTTCAGGCGATTGATACTGCGTCATGGCGAGTCGCCCAGGAAAATCGCCACCAACAAGCTGGGAAGCTACCGGGTGGCTCATCGGGAGTTGGTCCCGGATTCGTTTCACGTTACGGACCGGTAAGCTTACCCGCAATTCGCAAATTTAAACCCGTCGGAAATCCAGAAACATTAACTATATTTTGTTATATAACGAATATTAGTCGGAAATTAGTCCGAAGTTCCAGCCTTTAGACCCGTTCATTTGGAGTTAAGCGGCTGATTACACCAAGGAAACAGTGCTTCTTGAATCGTCGATATGTTCCCATGTAATTGAGCATATCATTATTTCAAACGGTGGACATGTAGGGTACCATAGTTCCCATGTACATCGAAACCGTCCCCAACCGCAACTCGCCTCCCGCCATCCTCCTGCGCGAAGGCTGGCGCGAGGGGGGCAAGGTCAGGAAACGCACCCTGGCCAACCTCTCCAAATGGCCCCCGACGCTGGTCGAGGGCTTGCGCGTGCTGCTCAAAGGCGGCGCCGCGGTGTCCCGCCTCGACGACGCCTTCGACATCGTCCGCTCGCAGCCCCACGGCCATGTCGCCGCCGTGCTCGGGACGCTGCGCGATCTGCGGCTGGACCGGATGATCGCCGGCACCGACTCGCCGGAGCGCCGCCGCGTGCTGGCGATGATCGTCGCCCGGATCCTGGACCCCGGCTCGAAACTGGCCGCCGCCCGGGGCTTGGCCGGGGCGACCGCGACCGACTCGCTCGCCGAAACGCTGGAGCTGGAAGACTGCGGCGAGGACGATCTCTACGCCGCCATGGACTGGCTGCTCAAGCGTCAGGACGCCATCGAGCGGCGCTTGGCCAGGCGGCATCTCGAGGACGGCGCCCTGGTGCTCTACGACCTCACCTCGGTGTATCTGGAAGGACGCCACTGCCCGCTGGGGCGGCGTGGCTACTCGCGCGACAGCAAGCGCGGCAAGTTGCAGATCGAGTTCGGACTGTTGTGCGACGCTGAGGGCCGGCCGGTGGCGGTGGAGGTGGAGGTGGAGGTGGAGGTGGAGGTGTTCGACGGCAACACCGCGGACCCGGCCACCGTGGGCGCGCAGATCGACAAGCTCAGGCGCCGCTTCGGGTTCTCCAGGGTGGTGTTGGTGGGCGACCGCGGGATGTTGACCGAGGCGCGCATCCGCGAGGACGTGAGGCCGGCGGGGCTGGACTGGATCAGCGCGTTGCGGGGTCCGGCGGTCCGCTCGCTGGTGGAGTCTGGCGCGGTGCAGCTGTCGCTGTTCGACGAGACCGACCTGGTGGAGATCCGAAGCGACGCCTATCCCGGCGAGCGCCTCATGGTGTGCCGCAATCCGCTGCTGGCGGAGGAGCGGGCGCGCAAGCGGGAAGATCTGCTCCGGGCCACCGAGGCGTTGCTCGATCCCATCGTGGCGGCCACGACACGGGAGAAGCGGCGCTTGAAGGGCGAGGACAAGATCGGTGTGCGGGTGGGCAAGGTCGTCGGCAAATACAAGATGGCCAAGCACTTCGAGTTGGATATCGAAGAGGACGCGTTCGGCTATCGGCGAAAGCCCGAGTCCATCGCCGCGGAGGCGGCGCTGGACGGCTTGTACGTCGTGCGCACCAGCCTGCCCGCAGGCGAACTCGGCGCCGAGGGCGCCGTGCGCGCCTACAAGCGCCTGAGCGCGGTCGAGCGCGCCTTCCGAAGCTTGAAAACCGTGGACCTGAAGGTGCGGCCCGTGTTCCACCGAACCGCCGACCGGGTGCGCTCGCATGTGTTCCTGTGCATGCTGGCCTACTACGTGGAATGGCATATGCGCCAGCGGCTCAAGCCGCTGCTGTTCGACGACCACGACCCGGCCGCCGCCGAGGCGGCGCGCACTTCCATCGTGGCGCCGGCGCAGGTCTCCGAAGCCGCCAAGGCAAAAGCCCGCCGCAAACGCACCGCCAACGGTCTGCCGGTGCACAGCTTCCGCACCCTGCTCGGCGACCTGGCGACGATCACCAGGAACCGGGTCGTCCCCCAAGTGCCCGGCGCCGAGCCGTTCGAGGTCCTCACCCGGCCCACCGCGCTACAGCGCGAAGCTTTCAAGCTCCTGGGCGTGCGTCCATAGGACGTACCCAGTAACGATCGCTCGATTTTTTCGATTTACCCAGGAAAACAACAGGTTAGATCGTGTGACGCCTCGAAGTTCCGATTAGTGATTGATGATTGTGAATTGTCGACCAAAAATGCCACAAAAAACGAAACGCCTATCAGAATCAGGCTCACATCCCCTTCGGGCGGCAGCGGGCCGGCATCGTCCAGGCCGCTGATGCCCACCTGCGCATCGCTTGCGGCGAAATTGACCAGGTGCAACCGGCTCTCATGTCCTTCGTAGCCCGCCGGATTGAAGACCGGTACGTAGTAGCGCACCAGCCCGCCCGCCTCCTGCGCCGCCGTATCGTGCATCGGCGTCACACAGTCCAGTCCGCCGACGGTGCGCACATAGGACAGCACCTCTATGTCCAGTTCGCTGCTCAACTCCAGCCGCCGGTCCCCTTCGCCTGTGCCCGTGCTCCCGGTAAGGCCCTTGCCCGCATTACCGAATTCCAAATCCTCCGAGTTCAAATGCGCTGTCTGGCGAAGGCCGATGGACAGTGTCAGCGCGTCATACGTCCACGCTAAATCGTCAAATGCCTTCACCAGTACTTCCCCGACCACATCGGATCGGTTGACCGCCCGCGCGCATCCCTGCCGGCCGTACGGGTCCGAGGTGGACGGGAACAGGGGCACCCGGTGCACCCCGCCGGTCACCTGGGCGGGTATCGTGGATAGGTTCGTCAGGTGTCCGGTCGGATTCGACAACAAACTCATCACCCGGATCGGTACGGAGGATTCGATATCCAGCCGCCACTTGCCGAGGCCATCGCCAAGCCATGCCTCTAGCCCCGGGGCGACACCAGATTCCAGTTCATCAGCCGTGAAGGACTCCGCCTCGCCCGACGGGACCTCCAGCCTGAGACCGGGGCTGGGCGCCGCGCCCGAATCGTCCGTGCCGCGAATGGTGACCGCGGCAGGCTCGTCGGCGGGATTGACCAGCCGCAGCCAACTCGCCTGGTTGACATTGCTGCCCGGGTTGAAGGTGGCGATGCGACAACCGCCAGCCGCTAGCGGGGCCATCTCGTGCGTCTCCCACAGAGCACCGTCCGAGGTGCGCGCAAACGCCAGGATCTCGATGTCCAGTTCGCTCAACAATCGGAGCCGCCAGTCGCCCTTACCACGTCCCGCGCTGCCGGTCAGGCCGGCATCGGGCGCACCCGTCTCCAGGCTCTCGGCATCGAAATCGACTGTCTCATTCGCGCCGGGGGCGAGGGTCAACTCATCGGATGCACTGTCGGCATCGTCGATCGCGATGATGATGGCGCTTCCCGCTTCGTCGGAGTTGTTGACGATGCGAAGGAATCCCTGGGGCTGTGTACCCGAGGCAGCCGCAATGAACGGGACGACGTGCGTGACCTGCTGCCGCTGGGCTACCGCTACCGTCGTCACTACCCCAATGGCCGCGACAAGCAGCACAACAAAGATATTGCGCGCGACTACCCGGTACACTCGTCCCGCCTGCTAGGGCACAGCGAGAGGGAAAAATGCGGAGGCTTGTTCCGGGTCGTCGCTACGACTGGGTGCCGTCGACAGATTGGTGGGGTGCCCGGTGGGATTCTCGAGCAGGCTCATGACCCGGATGGGACGGTCCGAGACGACCGAGAGGCGCCACTTGCCCTCGCCGTCGCCCAACGCGCCGCTCTCTATGGCTTCGGCGTCGCCCGACTCCAGTTCCACCGAAGACAGCCTCCGCGACGACCCGGCTGGCACTGTCGTCCGGACTGCGGTGCCGGGCGAGGCCGCACTGTCGTCCACGCCCGTGATCGTGACTCGCGCGTCGGCATCGCCCGGATTGACCAGCCACAACAGGCTCACCTGGTTGGCGTTCTCAGCCGGGTTGAAGAACACCACCCGGTGGTCGCCCCCCGTCTCCGGTACGAGGTCGTGCATCGAGGTCAGGAACCCATCCGTCGTGCGGATGTACGCCCACACCTCGATGTCCCCGTCCTCTTCGCTCGACAGCTCCAGCCACCAGTCCCCTTCCCCGGAACCTGTGCTTCCCGTCAGCCCCTTTGCCGCGTTACCCAATTCCAGATCGTCCGAGTTGAACGACGCCACCTCGTCGGCGCCGAGCGCCAACGCAAGGGGTCCATACTCCCGGTCGGTGTGGTCAAAGGCCTCGATGCGGACTTCCCTCGCGTCCCCAGAGCGGTTCACCACCCGAACGAATCCCTGGCGGCCCATCGGGTCCGATGCCGAAGGAAACAGAGGCACCGCATAGCTCCCCGGAGCGCGGCCAGGCGTGTGCGGCAGCGTGGAGAGGTTCGTCAGGTGGCCCGTCGAGCTCTCGATCAGGCTCATCGCCAGCACCGGCCGGTCCGAGACGATCTCGAGACGCCACTTGCCCTCGCCGTCGCCCAGTGCACCGTCCGCACCCGCGCCCGCCTCCAAGTCCGCCGCCGTCCACTCCCGTGCCGTACCCGCCGACAGGTCCGCGATCACATCGGACGACATTCCCCCCATGTCGTCCGTGCCCGTGACCGTCACCACCGCGTCCTCCCGGCCCGGATTGATCAGGCGCAACCGGCTCAACTGACCCAAGTTGACGCCGGGATTCATGAACACCGCCCGGTGCACGCCCGCTGTCGCCGGTGCGGTGTCGTGTAGCGAGGTTACGAATCCATCGGAAGTTCGGGCGTAGGACAGCACCTCGATGTCAAGCTCGCTCGACAATTCCAGACGCCAGGAGCCGGCGCTCGGCGGACCGACGCCCACCGGAATCCCTTTTTCCTCGTTGTCCGACTCGAAGCCGTCAGAGTTGAAGTGCCGGGCCACGCCCGCGCCGATGGTCAGGGTGAGAGGCCCCACCCGCATTCCCGGCTTCATCGATCTGCACACCCACCTCGATGCCCAGATCGGCTGGGATCCGCAGATGACGTCCGTCACCTGGCACGGGGTCACCACGGCTCTGCTCGGCAACTGCGGGGTCACCTTCGCGCCCTGCCGCAACGAGGATCGGGAGTTCCTCGCCGGCATGATGGAGACCGTGGAGGACATTCCGAAACATGCGATCCTGACTGGCCTGCCCTGGGACTGGGAGTCCTACGGCGGCTATCTCGACTCGCTCGAGCGGTTGGGGCCGATGATCAACGTCTGCGGCCTGGTGGGACACAGCGCGACCCGCTTCTACGTCATGGGCGAACGCGCCATCGAGGAGCAGGCGACGCCTGAGGAGATCGAGAAGATCGTGGCGCTGGCCGGCCAATCGGTGAAGGAGGGCGCACTTGGCTTCTCCGTCAACCGTCACCCGGGCCACACGCTGCCGGATCGACGACCGATCCCGGGCACTTTCGCTTCGCGGGATGAGCTCGTCGCGATCGCGCGGGCCGTGGCGGGGAAGGCGGCCTCATGCAGACGGTGCCGAACTTCGGCAGGGTCGACGAAGAGATGGACCTGCTCGAGGAAGAGGCGAGCACCGGCCGTGTCCTGTTCAGCGCCATCGGCGAACAGCGAGAAATCCTGGACGAGCGCGTCAGCGCCATGCGCGCCCAAGGTCTCGACGTCACGGGCATCACGGTGCCGAGAAGCGGTGGTGGAGTCGGCGGTCTGTCCACCAACAACTTCTTCTGGACACCCTCCTGGCGCGGGCTGCGCAAACTGGACTTCGACTCGCGCCTCGATGCCATCCGGGACGAAAGCTTCCGCGAGAAGCTGGTGGCGGAAGTGCGGGACAACGAGCAAGTCAACGAGCACGTCATGCGACGACCCGGCGCTGGTACCCGATGGGCGACGGCCAGCGGCCGAACTACACGCAACCGCGCTACGAGAGCCTATTCGACATCGCGCAAGCCGCCGGCGAGCATCCGGTGGAGACATGGCTGCGCCTGACGCTCGAGAGCGACGGCAAGGCGCTGTTCCACCAGCGCGGCTTCAACGTCAACCTGGAGAACCTCGAAAAGCTCATCACGACGGAGTGGGCAATGCCGGGACTCGGCGATGCCGGCGCCCACGTCAGCCAGATGATCGACTCGGGCTGGGCGACCTTCGTGCTGGCCCACTGGTACCGGGACAAGGGCACCTACACGCTACCGGAGGCGGTACGCCGGATTACTTCGGTACCGGCCCACGTGCTGGGACTCAAGGACCGCGGTACGCTCACGGTGGGCGCGAAGGCCGACATCAACGTCGTCGACATCGACCGCCTTGAAGAGCGGCAGCCATACATGGTGTACGACTTCCGGGCGGCGCGCCACGCTTCCAGCAACGCGCGGCGGGCTACAAGGCGACGGTGTGCAACGGCAGGGTGACGCTCCGCGACGACGAGCACACGGGCGTCTGCGCGGGACACGTGCTCCGCAATAGCGGCTAGCGCTCCCTGACGGGCACGGCGTGCTCTCACGGGCACCATGAAGTTTCGCTGGCGCGAACCGATCAACACGGGCCGCCACAAGGGCGGCCCCTACGCGAAACGTGGCGGGCCGACCAAGTACGTGCACGTTGTTCCCCGAGTCAGCGCAGCAACCCGCTGCGAATACTCCTAACCCCTCGACGGTGCTGCTTCGTTGGGCATTCGCAGCCGTAGTCCTTCCTGTTCGGCAGCCTGGCGAAGACGAGAATAATGAGGATTTATTCGCCGCCGGATGCGAATTAGTCCACTTTAAGCGCTAGACAGGATCGGCACTGCCGCCGTGCCGGACGACGTGTAGGTCTCGTTCGATCGGTAGTACCCCTACTGGTTTTTGCACAGCCTACCCAAACCGGTCGCGACGACCCGGGGGATATCCTAGTGGAAGCGACTTCGGAGCGGAGCGAAGCGGCCTCGACCGAGTGAGTGGCTGATGACGCACGCGAAGCCCTGTAGGGCGAAAAGTGAGGGAGGCGCACTGGGAAGCGTTCGACGATTCGGATCCACACTTCGATCCTCTTGCGAAGTGCGCACCGTTAACCGAACGGCTCGACAAGCCGCGCCGCATCGTCAGTGGGTGTGTACCGCATTCCTTGCGTGATTGTGCTCCGCTGTCGAGCCGGTTTTCGCCCAGGACTTGCCCAATCTGTCGGTTGCGGACGCCGAGGCCGACGAAACGGACGAAACGGACGACGCGGACGACCAAGCGGATGCGACGATGCACTTCGTCGTGAGTCTCGACGCATCGGCGAGCGGCGAGGTCACGGTCGGCCACGCGACGTCGGACGGAACGGCGGTTGCAGTCGACGACTACGTGTCGGCGTCGGGGACGCTGACGTTCGCGCGGGGCGAGTTGAGCCGGACGGTGTCCGTTTCGCTGGTGGACGACGACAGGGACGAGCCGACCGAGACATTCGCCATGACCCTGTCGTCCCCGACGAACGCGACGATGGACACCGCGACGGCCGACGGAACGGTCATCGACAACGACGGCGCCCCCCAGTTGTCGATCGTCGGCGCCGGGGGGAGCGAGGGCGGCGTCCTGGACTTCGTCGTGACGCTCGCCGGCTCGGGCAGCGAACGTGCGACGGTGGGCTACGCAGCCGCGGCGCTGCAGACGGGACAACTGCGCATCGCCGCTGTCGTAGCGCAGTCCCGCTTCGACACCGGCGACCGGAGGGGGACAGGCTTGCGCATTTGGAAGTTAATCATGCGGTCCGTCCGTAGCGATGCCGGTTTGCCGATTCCCTGCACCTGAACAGGAGAAAAGAATGCGCGAAAAAATGGGTCGAACGACACTCGGGGCGCTGAAGGCCACGTTAATTTTGGCGCCAATTGCCGTGGCGATTGGCGCCGTGACAGCGATCGAGGCGGCCGAGTGGCGACAAGTCACGCACTTGGTCGCGTTCTTTCCAGCCGCCT
>JAKZRQ010000097.1:0-3515 GCA_047518105.1 Pseudomonadales bacterium
AGACGATGGGACGAGGTTTCAACAAGCTCGGCTGGCATTGGTGGCCATCGGACAGCGCCATCGCCACGCGCCCGCACAACGGCCGCGGCCAGTGCCTGAACCTCGGTCCCTGCAACGCCGGCTGCGCCCAGGGCGCGAAGAGCAGTGCCGACATCGCCTATTGGCCGATGGCCGAACGAGCCGGCGTCGAGCTCCGAACCCACTGCCGGGTGCGGGAGATCACCGTCGACCACCGCGACATGGCGACCGGCGTCACGTACTTCGACGCGAACGGCGTCGAACGCCACCAACGCGCCGAGGTCGTCATCATGGCGTGCAACGGCGTCGGCACGCCGAGGCTTCTGCTCAACTCCGTCTCGACGCGATTCCCCGACGGTCTCGCCAACCGCTCCGGCCTGGTCGGCCGGAATCTCATGCTGCACCCTTGGGGCCACATGGGCGGGGTGTTCGACGAACCCTTGGAGTCCCATTTCGGCCCGCAGGGCTGCTGCATCCTGAGCCAGGAGTTCTACGAGACCGATACGGCGCGCGGATTCGTGCGCGGCTACAACATGCAGATCACCCGCGGCGTGCCACCTGTCGGCACCGCCCGCGTCGGCATCGCCCAAGGTTCGGTGCCCTGGGGCGCCGGCCACCACGAGGCGTTCGAGAAGCACTTCGGCCGATCCATCCACTTGGGAATCTGCTGCGAGGATCTGCCCGAGGAACACAACCGGGTGACCCTGGACCCGGAACTCGCCGACTCGAACGGCGTCCCGTCGCCGAAGATCAGCTACACCTTGAGCGAGAACAGCCGCCGGATGCTCGACCACGGTCTCGAGAAGGGTGCCGAAGCGATGCGCGCGGCGGGCGCCTGGGACATCCAGAAGTCGCCGGCGCCGATCCGCATGGCCGGCTGGCACCTGCTGGGAACAGCGCGCATGGGTACGGACCCCGAACGCTCCGTGGTCAACGAATGGGGCCGCAGCCATGACGTGCGCAACCTGTTCGTCGTCGACGGCAGCGTCTTCGTCACCTCGGGCGGCGTCAACCCGACGACGACGATTCAGGCAGTGGCGCTATACATCGCGGATTCGATCAAGAAGAACCTCGCGAACCTGTTCGACTAGGCGCGCCGATGCCATGCAGCGCGCCTAGAGTCCTTGAGCGCTCCGAATGTTGACACTTGGGTTGCATTTCGAACGAGGCTGGGAGAACGCGCGCCCGTCAGGGCGCGCCGCATGCCACATGCGGCACGCCTAGTCTTGCGACCCCGATGCCTGATATCGTTTCCTTCAAATGGTGATCATCGGGCAGCCAAAATTCGCCGGAGACGTAGCCCGGGAACTGCTGGACTCCTTCGTAGCCCTACCCGTCGCCGTCGAGGGCGCCGATGCGGCCCGCGCGCCTGCGGCGCACGGAGCGTTGGCACGGAGCGTTGGCACGGAGCGCCGGAAGGCGTCCCAGACCATTCAGGCAGCCATGGCCCTTGAAGAAAACCCAACCCTGGTCACCCGCACTACGAAGAACTTCAAGGATGGCGATCCCGTTCCCGCGGGAACGCCCTACCGGAGCTAACGCCTCATGCCGCACAACGATATGATTGGTTCCGACCACCCGCTGACCCGGGAGCAGCGTCGCATCCTGGCCATCGTGCTCGACCTCATCGTCCCCGCGAACACCGACGGGTCAAAGCCAAGCGCCGCCGAGGTGGACGTTCTCGGCTACATTCGGGAGTTCGAGAGCGATACGCTCGATGCGCTCGGCACCGCACTGGACCGGCTCGACACCGAAGCGAGGACGCGGCACGGCCAGGCCTTCGCTTCGCTTGAAGCCCACGCCCGGCAGGCCATCGTGGACGGCATCCGTCTGAACGATCCCCGTTATATGCGCACCCTCGCGTTGCAGACCGTCACTTGCTACTACCAGGACGACCGCGTGCTCGAGGCACTGGGGATGGAAGCGAGGCCGCCGTTTCCGAAGGGCTACGAGGTGCCGACGGGCGATGTGTCGCTGCTTGATCCCGTGCGTGCTCGCGGCGAAATCTGGCGCAGGGCCTGACGTGTCTCGCCCCGACGGGCGGCTTTGAGGATTCCAGGCGTGGCTCGAATCGCAATGATGCTCGTCGCCGCCGTGCTTGCTGCGGCAGTCCCTGAGGCACGAGCGGAATCCGGCGCAGCCGATCGAACCTTCTGGCACCCCGAGGCGGGCACCCCGGCCGAACGATTCGAACTTGCCAAGCGTACCGAGCCCGAGTTGATCGCCTTTCTGCGGCGTTTCCCCAAGGGCGCCGACCTGCACAACCACGGCAGCGGCGCGATGTACAGCGACTACGCGATCGACGCCGCCCGTGCCAAAGGACTGCGCTACGATCCCAACGCGGTGCGGTTCACGGCCAACGACGAGGCGCACACCGTCAGCCTGGACGAACTCGAAGGCAACCCGGCCATGCTCAAGGGATTCTTCGAGACCGTGAGCATGCGCGGCTGGTATCCCAATACCGGCGACGGCCACCACCACTTCTTCGAGACGTTTTCTTACCTGGGCTCCGCCAAGCGAACCCAGGCCCAGGTTCTGGCCGAGATCGTTCGCCGGAACCGCTACCAGAACGTCAACACCGTCGAACTGATGGCGACACCGGCACCGCCGGCCACCTCCAGACGATTCTTCGAGGCGTTCCAGGGTCTCGATCCCGACGACCTGCCCGGCAGCCTGGCACCGTACGAACCGCTGATTGACGACGTTTCGGTTCACCGATCGTTCACGCAATGGCTCGATCAACTCGAAGCGGAGGTCTCCCGGGAACTCGATCTCTCACCCGCTCTCGGCGACCCGGCGAGCGACATCGCCATCGGCTACATCGGCTCGCTGCTGCGCACCGGTTCGATGGAACGGTTTTTCGGCGGCGCGGTGTTCATCTTTACCGCCATGCGCGCCGACGAGCGGATCGTCGGACTGAACATCGTCGCGCCCGAGGACCATCCGGCATCCCGGCGCCAGTTCGACGCCCAAATGAAGATCCTGGACTTCCTCTGGCAACGCTTCGATCAGCCGGCCATCACCCTGCATGCCGGCGAGCTCACCCTGCGCTACGCCCCCGTCGCGTCGATGTGGGACCGCATCCGGCGCAGCATCGACGAAGGCCATGCGCGCCGCATCGGCCACGGCATCTCCATCGGCTGGGAACGCGACCTGGCGGGCCTCCTCGAGCAGATGGCGAACGACAAGGTGCTTGTGGAGATCAACCTCACCAGCAACGAGAGCATTCTCGGCGTGCGCGACGACGAGCATCCCTTCGAACTCTACCGCCGCGCTGGCGTCCCGGTGTGCCTGTCCACCGACGACGAAGGCGTCAGCCGTTCGAATCTCACCATGGAATACGTCAAGGCGGTGCAACGCTACGACTTGGGCTACGATGACATCAAGATGATCTCCCGCGATTGCCTGGCGCACTCCTTCCTGCCCGAGGAGGTGAAAGTCGAGCGCCTCGCCATGCTCGACGCGGCGTTCGCCCGCTTCGAGACATCGCTGGTGAT
>JAKZRQ010000098.1:0-5475 GCA_047518105.1 Pseudomonadales bacterium
GTCGCCGTCGGCACCTCGGCGGACAAGGATCCGGCAACGCACCTCGCCCAGCGCATTGGCCTGTGCCGCGCGGCACTCGCGGAGTTCGGCGACCGCGTCGAGGTGGAAGGATTCAACACCCTTCTGATCGAGTTCGCGCGCGACAAGAACACCCGTTTCGTGGTGCGCGGCTTGCGCACCATTTCGGACTTCGACTACGAATCCCAGATGATCGCCATGAACCAGACCCTCGATCCGGATCTCGAGTACGTGCTGCTCCCGACGTCCCGCCAGTGGTCATTCCTGTCATCGTCCAGAGTACGCGAGATCGCTGGATTGGGTGGCGACATCTCCGAATTCGTCCACCCGGCAGTTGCGGAGCACTACCGGGGCGAGGGCGGCTAACGTTCTTCAGATCCCGAGATCCCGACAGCTTGAGACCGGTCGACTACTTCAAGAACCCTAGTAGATCGCCTGCACTCAGCTTGTAGAGCAGGACTGCCTTGAGTTCGAACACGCCCGGTTCCGCATTCAAACTGACCCCTTGATCCGCGTAGTTTCCGCCGCCGAAGTCCGTGTAGTTCGCACGGACCTGGAGCGCGGCGGACGCGCCTAGGTCGAATTCCACGCCAGCGCCTACCTTCCACCCCAAGTGCTTGCCGGAGTCGCTTCCGGTGGTACTCAGCGCTGGCAGTTCCACCTCGACTTCACCGCTCGCGTAGCTCGCACCGATCGAACCGAACACCGATAGGTTCCCGAACTCGCTGCCGAACGCCGACACGTTGCCCAAGTCCCAGCCCGCCAACCAAACCAAATCCGTCACCCAGGCCAACTCGGCGTCCACCACCACCGGCGAGCCCAGAATCGAGAGCTGCTGCGACCCGGAGGCGGACTCCGCCACGAATCCTGCTTCAACACCCGTGAAGAAGCCCCCGGCATCGGCCTCGTCCGAACGCACGACGAACTGGCCGACGATGCCAAAGGATGGATTGACATCCGGATCCACGCTGGTGGACTGGCCAAGCAACGGCACGTCGATATCGATGCCCCAATTCGGGATGCCTGCCTGCACGCCGACACGCAATTCGTTGTTCGCCGCTGCCGAAGTGCCCTGTAGGCCTGAAAGAAGCAAGGTGGCTACTGCCACGGATCGCTTGTCGAACACGGAATCCCCTTACGGTAGTGCCAGTCCACCGGTCTGGCAGGTAACAAGTGGTGGCATCGTTACTCGACACCACCTGCCGCAGTGTCATCGGGCCGCCGTTCCAGCGAGCCGGAGACGACCATAGCGCGGCGAAGACTAGCCGCTAGATTCCTTGAGCGCGCCGAATCTTGACACCTGAGTTGCATTTCGAACGAATCGCGCGCCCTAGCGTTCTTGAGGAACCGTAGGAACCGTCATCAACGTTGGCAGCTAGGGCAATAGACGGTCGTCCGACCCGTCAGGCGGATTTCCTTCAATGGCGTGTCGCAGCGCAGGCAGGGCTCGTCGCCTCGACCATAGACAGCCAATTCGTGGACGAAGTAACCGGGCCGACCGTCGGCGCCGGAGAAGTCCCGCAGGGTGGTGCCGCCGCTCTGAATCGCGCTCGCCAGCGTCTTCTTGACCGCGTCCACAAGCGCGTCGAGGCGATAGGCCGGCAGACGGCCTGCGGCTACCCGGGGACGGATGCCGGCGAGGAACAGGGCCTCGTTGGCGTAGATGTTGCCGATGCCCACCACGACCTTGGCGTTCATCAGCAACGTCTTGATGGGGGCTTTGCGCCGCCGTGCGCAGCCGGCCAGATAGGCGCCATCGAAATCCGGCGACAACGGCTCCGGGCCCAAACCGTCGAGCAGCCGGTGGTCCTCCACCGGATGCGGTTGCCAGTGGACACTGCCGAATCGTCTCGGATCCGTGAACCGGACCACCCGACCGTCGTCCAGTTGGAAGTCCACATGGTCGTGCTTGCCGGGCGACGCGTTCGCGGACACGACCGAGAGATGCCCGGACATGCCCAGGTGAACGATCAGGCAGCCGCTCTCCAATGGCAGCAACAGGTACTTCGCACGCCGACCGACCCGACCGATGCGCTCGCCGCCAATGGACTCGGGAAGATCGACCGGCCAACGCAGGGCGGCATTGCGGACCACGACCTTGCGAAGCCGCCGACCGGGCAAGACCGCGTCCAAGCCGCGGCGGGTGGTTTCGACTTCGGGCAGTTCTGGCAGGTACTCGCCCCTTGTGCGGTGAACAGCCGCCGGTGCTGCCGATCCGGGACTACTTGATCTTGTCTTCCCGGTACACGACGTGCTTGCGGACCACCGGATCGTACTTCTTCTTTTCGAGCTTGTCCGGGGTCGTCCGTTTGTTCTTGGTCGTGGTGTAGTAGTGCCCGGTGCCTGCGCTCGACACGAGCTTGATCTTATCGCGCATGGGTTCTCCCTCGGCATTCGCCTATTGCGTCTCGCTGCGCCAGCGCGTCTCGGATACGAGCCGTTCCAAGAGCGCCGCCCACCGGTGTTCGACATGCAACCTATGTATCAACGTGTCGACATCCGGCGTGCTCAAGGATTCTAGGCTGACGACTTCCTGTGATTGGTTTCCCGTTTCTCGATGTCCTGCAACACCGCTTCAATGCCCTTCTTGTCGATCACCCGCATTCCCGCCGCGGAGACGCGAAGGCGCACGAAGCGGTTCTTGGACGGAACCCAGAATCGATGGTAGTGCAGGTTGGGCGCGAACGTTCGCCGCGTCTTGTTGTGCGCGTGCGAGACGTTGTTGCCGCTCATCGGACGCTTGCCCGTGACTTGGCAGACTCTCGACATGACCGTCCTCGGCTTGCGGGGAGGCGCTTTATAGCAAAGCGCGCGCGGCGAGCCAAGGGTTGTTTTCCAACAGGACTCTCGAAATGCGGCCGCAACACCGCGCTTCGGTTGAACTCGTCCCCCTCGGAACCCATCATTACGGGGACTCTTGACGGGGGCTCTTGCATCGGGGGGACCCGTCATCTTGAACACCTCGGCTCGCCAGAATCGTTGAGCATGCCGAATGTCGACACTTGGGTTGTTGCGAACACCGTTGGGCAGCGCTCGTGAACGGCTCGTATCCGAGACGCGCTCGTATTCCGAGACGCGCTAGCGTTGTTGAGCACGGCTGAACCGAACAAATGAGCCAAGTTCTCGCCGCCCGTAGAGAATGCGCCAGCATTCCCGAACGCGTCCACAGGGCGCGCACTCCCAATCGCGTCCAGCATGCGGCGCGCCTGGTCGTTCTTGCCACGGCCGCAACGGTATTGCCGTCCGCACAAGCCCTCGCAGAGGAGGCGGTCAACGAGGAAGAAGCAGAGATCGAGGAGTTGGTTGTTACCGGCAGCCTCGGCAGTCTCCCCGGCGCAGACGTCCAGTCCATCTTCGGATTCAACAAGTCGATCCTGCAGACGCCTCGATCGGCGTCAACGATCAGCGAGGAAATGATGGACCGGTTCAACATGAGCGACATCGACGAGTTGATCGTCGCTGCACCGGGTACGTTCACCCAATCGTTCTTCGGCGTGGCCGGGTCGTTGGACATTCGCGGCACCATCGGCGAAACCTATTTCCGGGGCGTACGCCGCCTCGACAACCCCGGCAACTACCCGACGCCCATTGGCGCCTCGGATCGGATCGACATCGTTCGCGGGCCGGCCTCGCCCATCCACGGGCCGTCCAAGATCGGCGGCTACCTGAATTTCAATCCCAAGTCCGCGAGAATCGAAGAAACCGGCGAGTACATCGCCGAGACCACCGGCTCCGCCAGCATCCACCTGGGTTCTTGGGACAAGCGGGCGGTGAACGCCGAGATCGGCGGGCCGGGGCGGTTCGCAGGCCAGGAATTCGGCTATTGGCTGTACGCCGAGGGCGAGAGCTCCGGGAGCTACTACCGCGCCAGCGGCATCGACCAAGGACTGCTGCAAGCATCGCTCGACATGGACGCGACCGATGCCGTGCACCTGGCCTTCGGCGCGATGTTTCACGACTTCACCGGCAACCAGATCGCTGGCTGGAACCGGCTAACCCAGGAACTGATCGACGACGGCGTCTACGTGACGGGCGACCCGTCGCCCCTGGACGCCAACGGCGACGGCTTGATCTCCCACCAGGAGTTCGACACCGACGGCGACGGCTTCACCGATTTGAACCCATTTGCCGCCGGCCTCGTACCGGGCAACACGGCGTCCTTGGGCGAAGGCCCGTTCCCGGGGGCTTGCACCATCGGCGACACCCTCGTCTTCGGCTGCCTCCCCGAGCGGCTCGCATTGGTGGATCCGGGCATCGCGACCCTTTCCGGCGACCAGGTGCTGGTGGCGCCCGACGACACGCTCGAAAACCAGGTGCTCACCCTCTACTTCGACGTGCGCGTGTCCGGCGAGGGCGGCTGGGAGTGGCGCAACCAGTTGTTCTACGAGACCTACGACAACCTGAACGAGAACGCCTACGGCTTCTCCCAGTTCCACGACACCTGGGTGGTCGAGGACAAGCTCGTTCTCGCTAAGGCGTTCTACCGGGGCGACGCCATCCTGTCGGTGCAGCTATCCCCGTCGGTGCGCTACACGGCCTTCCGCCATGGCGACGACTACACCAACGAGTACTTCGACCGGCGCGACCTGACCGGTCCCGCCACCGCCTTGAGCAACCGGCTGCTGGCGACCCGCACCGACGACGACTACACGGAATACTACGTCGGCGACTACTTGGACTTCGCCTTCGCGGCACTTGCGGACTGGTCCTGGCGCGGTGTTGGCGTGCTCGCCGGCCTCCGCTACGACGCGCTGGACATGGAAAGCCGCCAGCCGGTGGACAAGCTGCTGCTCGCCAGCGCCAACAACTTCTGCCTGGACGGGTCGTGCATCGACGAGAACGCCGCCGCCAACGTGGGCGGAGCGTCCTGGACCGCGAGCTTGAGCTATGCAAGCGAACTGGGATTGATCCCCTACGTCACGCTATCGCGGCAGTCCACGGTCATCGCGGACAAGGCGCCGAGGTGGCCGTCGTCAGCATCGCCGACGGCGAGGCATTCGACACCTCCACGTTGAAGGAGGCGGGCCTCAAAGGCAGCCTGCTCGACAAGTCGCTGTACTTCGCGCTGGCGGTGTACGAACAGGAGCGCACCGACTACGCGGCCCAGCAGACCGTCACAAACCAAGCGACGCGTACCGAAGGCGTGGAACTCGAAGTGCGTTGGGCCGTGAACGAACGGCTGCTCGCGACGCTCGGCTACTCGCGCATCGAGGTGGTGAATCTCAACACCTTCGAAGCCGGTTCGCGATTCAGCTTCATCGGCGCGGACGACGTCCCTGGCATCCACCCGGCGGCGTTCTACGGCGGCGCTTTGACCGGTGCCGTGGTGCGACCGGGCGAGCAAGGCGCGCGCCGCGCCGGCATGCCGGAGACGATCTGGTCCATGACCGGCACCTACGACTTCGGCAACGGCTTCGCGATCGCGGCCAGCGTGGTGGATGTTGCGGCCGTGCCTTC
>JAKZRQ010000099.1:0-13610 GCA_047518105.1 Pseudomonadales bacterium
TATAGCTGGCGAACCATGCAACCACCGTGACCGGATGGACTGGGGCGCCCGCATTCCACGGCCAACGCGCTAGCGCGCGCCGCATGTGGCGGCGCCGCGCCAGTAGGGCGCGCATTCTCCCGGCTTCGTTCGAAATGCAACTCAATTGTCAACCTTCGGCGCGCTCAAGGAATCTAGGGGCTCCCCGCAGAAGCGCATGGTGTCGCCGTCGCGGCTGACGGCGATGGTCTGTCCCGGTGCGAACCGCCCTTCGAGCAGTTCCGCCGACAACGGATTCTCCAAGGCGCGCTGGATGGCGCGTTTCAATGGCCGGGCGCCGTACACGGGGTCGTAGCCTTGGTCGATGAGTGCCTGCATCGCCTCGTCATCGATACGCAAGTCGAGATCCTGTTCCCGCAGGCGTGCGCGCAAGCGGTCGAGCTGGATCTTCGCAATCGCGGTCATGTCCGACTTCTTCAGCGAAGAGAAGACCACCACGTCGTCGATGCGGTTGACGAACTCCGGTCGGAAATCACGGCGGACGACTTCCATCACCGCATCGCGGATGTCGCCGTCGCGGCCTTCCGCAGCAAGGGATTGGACCAAAGCCGAGCCCAAATTCGAGGTCATGACCAGCACCGTGTTGCGGAAGTCCACGGTGCGCCCGTGGCCGTCGGTCAGGCGCCCGTCGTCCAGTACCTGGAGGAGAATATTGAATGCATCGGGGTGCGCCTTTTCGATTTCGTCCAAGAGAATCAACGAGTAGGGTCGGCGGCGAACGCGCTCCGTGAGCTGCCCGCCCTCCTCGTAGCCGACGTAGCCCGGCGGCGCTCCGATCAGCCGGGCAACCGCGTGCTTCTCCATGTATTCCGACATGTCCAAGCGCACCATCGCGTCCTCGCTGTCGAACAGCACGTCCGCGAGCGCTCGACAGAGCTCGGTCTTGCCAACGCCGGTGGGACCCAGGAACAGGAAACTGCCGTTGGGCCGTTTGGGGTCGGCGAGCCCCGCGCGGGCGCGCCGAACCGCATTGGCGACGGCGGTCACGGCCTCGTCCTGACCGACTACCCGTGTGTGCAGGGCGTCTTCAAGCCGCAACAGCTTGTCGCGTTCGCTGCCGAGCATCTTGCCCACCGGCACGCCGGTCCACTGGGACACCACTTCGGCGACCTCGGTGTCGGTCACCCGGTTGCGGAGCAGCACGTTGGACTTGCCGTCACGCTCCGCCGCGTCTGCGAGGCGCTTCTCCAAGGCGGGAATGCGGCCGTTCTGCAGTTCCGCCATCTTCGCAAGATCGCCCGCCCGCCGCGCCGCCTCGAACTCCAGGCGCGCCGTATCCAGCGACTCCTTGACCTGCTGCGCATCGTTGACGCTGGCTTTCTCCGCTATCCAGACGTCCTCCAGGTCGGAGTACTCGCGTTCGAGTTCGGCGATGGTCTCCTCAAGCGCCGCGCGACGCCCGGTGGACGCGTCGTCCGTTTCGTCCTTGAGCGTCTCCAGTTCGATCTTGTGCTGGATGAGGCGGCGTTCGAGTCGATCCATGGGTTCCGGCTTGGAGTCCATTTCGACGCGTATGCGGCTGGCCGCTTCGTCGATCAGGTCGATGGCCTTGTCCGGCAGTTGCCGACCGGAGATGTAGCGGTGGGACAGGCGGGCGGCCGCGATGATGGCCGGGTCCGTGATATCGACGCCGTGGTGCAACTCGTAGCGTTCCTTCAAACCACGCACGATGGCCACGGTGTCCTCGACGCTCGGTTCGTCCACCTGCACCTGCTGGAAGCGCCGTTCCAAGGCCGCGTCCTTCTCGATGTGCAGCCGGTATTCGTCCAGCGTCGTGGCTCCGACGCAATGCAATTCGCCCCGCGCCAGGGCGGGCTTGAGCATATTGCCGGCGTCCATCGCGCCCTCGGCCTTGCCGGCGCCCACAACCGTGTGCAATTCGTCGATGAAGAGGATCACATTGCCCTCTTGCTTGCCAAGCTCGTTGAGCACCCCCTTCAATCGCTCCTCGAATTCGCCCCGGAACTTGGCGCCCGCGATCAGCGCGCCCATGTCGAGCGCCAGGATGCGCTTGCTCTTGAGGCCTTCGGGAACCTCGCCGTTGAGGATGCGCTGTGCGAGTCCCTCGACGATGGCGGTCTTGCCCACCCCCGGCTCGCCGATGAGTACGGGGTTGTTCTTGGTGCGTCGCTGCAGCACCTGCACCGTGCGTCGAATCTCGTCATCGCGCCCGATCACGGGATCGAGCTTGCCCGCCTCGGCGCGAGCGGTGAGATCAACCGTGTACTTGTCGAGCGCTTGCCTCGCCTCCTCGGCGTTGGCGTGCTGTACCGGCTCTCCGCCCCGCGCCGCGTCGATCGCGGCGCCGAAACGGTCGGCCTGGAAGCCGGCATTTCGCAGGGCCACGCCCGCCGGTCCGGAGTGATTGCCCATCGCCGCCAGCACCATCTCCGAGGAGATGAAGCCGTCGCCGCGCCGCTGCGCCGCCCGGTCGGCAAGGTTCAGCAGCCTGCCGAGTTCGGGCGAGACCTTCACCTCCCCAGTCGGTTTGCCGATACGGGGCACGTCGGAGAGCCTTCGGCCGACGTCCGTCCCGAGTGTCCCAGGGTCGACGCCAGCCGTCCGCAGCAGGGACGCGGCGCCGCCGTCGTCCAGCAATGCCGAAAGCAGGTGGAGCTGTTCGACGGCGGCGTGATCGCGCCCCACGGCAAGCGATTGGGCCGTCGCAAGCGCTTCCTGCAGGCGTGTGGTCAGTCGGTCGATTTGCATCGCGGTTACCGATCGTCTTGTCGTTGGCGTCTAAGTGCGTCCATCGTTGCTCAAGTTCAATGGACCATCGCGCTGCGCACATACCGAGAGTGGACCGTCACGTCGCCAATACAGTGGATTTCCACACCGCTCGCCGGTGACGACGTCGGGGCGGCTGCTGTTCCAACGCAGTGCGCCGGAAACCGCCGTCGACAGGATGTGCGTTCCCACTCGCCGGTAACGCTCGACGACGGCGGGATGCGGATGGCCGAAGCGGTTCTCGAAGCCGGCGCCGACGATGGCGAATCCAGGTCGCGTCCGGGCGACGAACGTCTGGGTCGAAGACGTGGCGCTACCGTGGTGGGGCACCACCAGCACATCCACGACAGGCGGAGCGAGGGACTCCTCGACAACGGCCTCGATGTCGCCGGCAAGCAGCACACGTGTCGAAGCTGCCTCGATCAGCAGTACGCACGATGCGTTGTTCCCCGTCCATGCATGGCCGACGGGCGGGCTCAGCACCGAGAAGGCAATGCCGTCCCAGCGCCAGCGCATGCCGGCATGGCACGGCTCGGCCTCGATACCGGGCACGGGTTCGCCAGCCAGCACCGCACCGACGCGAACCCCGGAGAGCACCGCCACCGCACCGCCGACGTGATCCAAGTCGCTGTGGCTGAGAATCAGCCGATCAACGTATCCCCGTCCCCGTCCCCGAAGAGTAGGCAGAACTACGCTCTTCCCGGCGTCGCCGCCTGCCGGGAACGACGGTCCTGCGTCGTAGATCAATGCATGATGTGCCGTCTCGACCAAGACAGCGGTGCCTTGACCCACATCCAACATCGTCACGTCCACATGGCCTGGCGCGGTAGTCCTTCCGGAGAACAACAGCAACGCCGCCATGGCCCCGACAAGGGCAATCCCCGCCGAACGCGACACCGGCAACAGGCAGCCGCCGGCGGTGAGTACCAGGCAGGGTAGCCAAGCGCCCGGAGCGGCGACGTAGATGGGCGCCACGCTGTCGGCAAACGCCAGGACTTCGCCAACGAGCGACAAGCAGAAGTCGGCGCCGTACAGCAGCCAAGGGCCCATCGACGTGGCGAGGAGTGCGACGCCGGCGAGCGAAAGCGGTACCACGAGCAGGGTGACAACCGGTACGGCGACCAGGTTCACGCCGATGCCGAGCGGATGAACCAACCCGGTGATCCCGGTAGCCGCCGGAACGAACACCACCGCGATGGCAAGTTGTGCGAGAAGCGCGGAGACAAGCCAGGAACGCGGACGTGGACGTGGCGCGAAGTAGCCGAGCAGGACCGACACAGCGCCGAAGGACAGCCAAAAGCCCACGGCCAACGGCGCCATCGGATCCACGGCCAAGACCAACGCGAGGGCATAGGCAAGAACACTCGAAGGTGCCGCCGAACGACCTGCGACGAGGGCGAACATGCCTGCGGTCGCCATGGCAAAGGCACGCAGCAGGGACAGCCCAGCCCCGGCGAGGATCACGTATCCTGCTGCGAACGCGAGTGCGGCCGCCACACCGCCGGACCTTGGCGAGAAGCCCGCGAGGAGTCCGGCCCAGCGGCCAAGCAGGAATCCGAATGCGGTGACGATGCCCACATGCAGGCCGGAGATCACCAGCAGGTGCATGGTCCCCGTGCGTTGGTAGAGCTCGACCAGAGGTCTTGGAATCGCCGCCGAATCGCCCAGAGCCAGAGCCGCGATGACGCCGCCATTGACCAGCGGCAGCCGACCCAGCGACTCGCGCAGGCGTTCGCGAACGGCCGCGACGCGATCCGCGAGGGCACCTTTCCCCGTGGCCTCGGCGGCCTGAACCCGGGCGCCCGACACCACGTAGCCGGTCGCTGCGAGCTTGTTGCGGACGAACCACTTGGCGGAATCGAATCCGTGGGCATTGGCCGTCCCGCGTGGACGCTTCAGGCGTACCGCAAACCGCCAGCGTTCGCCGCCGCGGACATCCGGACCGTCGAACCAGGTCAATCGGATGGCACCCTCGATTGCGCAACCGGCGGTTGCCGGCATCACCACGAAGCGCTGAACGCGGAGCGCCCGATGCGATTCCCCCGGGGGGGACCTCGCCGGCAATCCGATGACCCGACCCGTCACCGTGGTCTCGGTGCAGGACGGGTCGACGCGCCGGTCGATCGCATCCATGGCGTTGAACGCACCCCAGCCAAGGCCGATGGCTGCCGCACCGAGGATTCGCGCTCGCCGCGCCAGCAGAAGACAGGCGCCGGCGCAGAGCCAGCACGCCCACAGCGCTTGCGCCGCAGGCAGCCAGTGGGCAGCGACCACGCCTAAAGAAAACCCGAGGGCAGCGTTTCGAATGTCCATCCGTCCGGCCACGTCGGCATAATGGACGCCTTGCCGGCGCCTTGGCCCCGCCTTGTCCGCATGAGAACTCACTGGATCAGGAAGCATCTGCCGACGCGGGAATCCATTCGTGCGCGAAAGTCCCTTCAGCCCGTGCGACATCTGCTCCTCGAGCCGGAGTTGTGGCACCTGCATCGACGTTCCGTGGGGGGCGCGTTCTTCATTGGCTTGTTCTGCGCCTTCATGCCGGTTCCGACGCAGATGCTCCTGGCCGCACTCTTGGCCATAGTCAGCCGCAGCAACCTGCCGATCGCGGTGGCGCTGGTGTGGATCACCAACCCGCTGACCATCGGGCCGATGTTCTTCTTCGCCTACAAGCTCGGACTCTGGCTCCTCGGCCTCGAGTTGTCCCACGGCCCGTGGGAATGGTCCTGGCAGTCGCTTAGCGAGCGCTTCGGCGATGTCTGGTGGCCCCTGACCTTGGGCTGCCTAGTCTGCGGATGGGTCGCCGGACTCACCGGCGCAGTGGTCTCACGACTGCTTTGGCGACTGCACGTCATTCGCCGTTGGCGCAATCGGCACGCTCGGTGGCGCGCCTAGCCCGCACTTCTCACCAGGTCGCTTGTCGGCGTCAAAAAGCTCTTGGGTTTCACTAGTTTGACCGCGATGTCGATGATCGTGTCGATGGCGGACTGCGCTGGCCGCGCCCGCCCGCGCTTCGCGCGGGAGGCTCTCGCGGGTCTTTTGGCCCCGTGTACACACGGGCCGTGTACACACAGAGCCAAAATCCTCCGCGATCATCACGGCCCCTGGTGAGAAATGCGGGCTAGCCGCGCGCCGCCAGTGACTGGAGCAACGCCGTGGTACGGGCGAAGGAGCCGCGACTGTCGTCACCGGCGGGATAGACGCTGGCGATCACCTCGGTGGCGCCGGAATCGAAATAGGCCTGCAATTCGGCAGTGACCTCGTCCTCGTTACCGACCACGGCAAGCTCGCCGGCTTGATCGAGTCCCTCGGCGTCGAGCTGGCGTCGGTAGTTCGGCAATTGGCCGTAGCCGGCAAAGATCTGAACGGCGCGCGCCGTGGCTTGGGCCTTGTCGTCGTGCACGCAAACGGGCAGGGCGACCACCACCCGAGGCGGTTCGCGTCCCGCGTCCGACGCGGCCTTGGCGATGCGGGGCGCGGTGTGGCTGGCAATGGTGCTTTTGCCGACCATCCAGGTGACCGTGCCGTCGGCAACCTCGCCAGCGGCTTTCAGCATCAACGGGGCCAAGGCGGAGACGACCACCGTGAACGGGGATGCATCGGGACAGGCGAAGCCGGTGCGCACCTGGAACATCTCGCCTTGGAAGTCGACCCGTCCTTCGGTGCCGAGCGCCTTCAAGACGGTGACGTACTCGCGCATGTGCCGCGCAGGGCGGTCGTAGGACAAGCCTAGGGCCTCGATGCCGGGAGCGTGGGATGGGCCGACGCCAAGTACTAGCCGGCCGCCGCACAGAGCGTTCACCGTGGCAGCCTGCTGTGCGAGCGCGCTGGGGTGGCGGGGATAGCTTGGCACCACCGCCGTGCCGAGTTCGATGCGACTCGTGCGCTGGCCGGCCAGCGCCAGCATGGTCAACGCGTCGAAGGTGCCGATTTGAGGCGTCCAGTAGCTTGCAAATCCCTGTTCTTCCTTCTCGAGGACCTCGTCCACCAAGCTCGCGAGCGGTTTCCCGCGCCGGACGTTGCCGCCGTAGATGCCGATTCTCATTGTGTCTCCCTTGTGTCGAACGGCAAAACCATGCCGCGTTCATTGATCGTCGAGATGCGATGATAGACGATCCATCGCCGAGCGCCGATGGTGGTTGCGGATCGGCTGCACCGGTTTGCGTACATGCCCTTGGGGGAACCCGATGCGGCCAATACGCCCCAAGGCGGTGCTATGATGCCCCGCTTTGGGGCGTCGGGCTGGCGTTCGGTGTGCTCGCGGCGTTCGGATGTTTCGCATTGACGCGCACTGCCACCCGATCAGGACTACTGGCGCAATTGTTGCATTGCAAGACCCGAACGAGCCGCGAGAGGTGTCGTGCGACGGGTCGTCTGCACGGGCGGGGGTACGACTGCACTAATCCGGTTCGGGCGATGGCCGCTTCGGTGGCGACCGTTTGTTTTTGACTTTAAGGAGACAATGAAGGGATGAAGACTAAGTTGGAGTACATCTGGCTGGACGGTTTCCGGCCGACCCAGAGCTTGCGCAGCAAGACCCGGGTGGAGACCGACTTCGGCGGAACGCTGGAGGAGTGCCCGATGTGGAATTTCGACGGAAGTTCCACGGCGCAGGCGGAAGGCAGCGCCTCGGATCTGCTGCTGAAGCCGGTCGCGATCTTTCCGGACCCCTGCCGCACGGACGCCTTCCTGGTGATGACGGAAGTCCTCAACGCCGACGGCACGCCCCACGAGTCGAACGGCCGGGCGACCATCGAGGAGGACGACGACGACTTCTGGTTCGGCTTCGAGCAGGAGTACTTCCTGTGGGATACGCGAACCAATCTGCCGCCGGGATTCCCGGCCGGCGGCTATCCCGGGCCCCAAGGCGCCTACTACTGCTCTGTTGGTGCGCGTAATGCCTTCGGTCGCGACTGCATCGACGAGCACCTCGATGCCTGCCTGGAAGCCGGCATCAACGTCGAGGGCATCAATGCCGAGGTTGCCGCCGGGCAATGGGAGTTCCAGGTGTTCGCGAAGAGTGCGGCACGCGCCGGCGACGAAACCTGGGTCGCGCGCTACTTGGCGGAGCGCACCGGCGAACAGTTCGGCTACGCGGTCAACTGGCACCCGAAGCCCGTGCTGGGCGACTGGAACGGGTCCGGCATGCACGCGAACTTCTCCAACGGGGCCATGCGCGAATCCGGCGACGAGGAGACGTTCACCCGAATCTGCGAGCACTTCAGCAAGAACATCGAACGGCACATTTCCGTGTACGGCGCCGACAACGACCAACGCCTGACGGGCCTGCACGAAACACAGTCGATCGACAAGTTCAACTACGGCATCGCGGATCGCGGCGCGTCCATTCGCATCCCCATTGTCACCATCGAGGCGGGCTGGAAGGGGCGGCTCGAAGACCGCCGGCCGGCGTCCAATGCGGATCCCTACAAGGTCGCGGCGGCGATCGTGAAGACGACCAAGGAAGCGTTGGCCTAAGCTGCTCGACGTCGTTGCTGGACGTCGCGGCATGGGACCGGGGCGTCCAGCCGACAACAGAAGCCGGGTCGTGCGTATGGCCATCACCATGGGCGATGCCAGCGGTGTCGGGCCGGAGATCCTGCTGCGCCGGTTTGCGGCAGGTGAACTGGGCGATGACGTGGTGGCCTACGGCGATGCGGCCATTCTGGAAGAAGGCGCCAAGCTTCTCGGCTTGGATGTGCCGCTCAACGCGATCGGCGAGCCGGCCGCAGCAAGACCCTCGTGCCTCAACGTCGTCGATCTCGCCAGGCTCTCGGCGGCGGACTTGACGCCTGGGGTTGTGAACGCGAAAGCCGGCGCGGCGGCGCGCGACTACGTCGAAGCCGCGACCCGCGCCGCGCTCGCGGGAGAGGCGGCCGGCGTGGTCACCCTGCCGATGAACAAGGAGGCGACGCGGGCGTCGACGCCCGGATTCATCGGCCACACGGAATTCATCGCCACACTCTGCGAAACACGCGACTACGCCATGATGCTCACCACGGGCGAGGTGGCCGTGTCCCACGTCAGTGCCCACGTGTCGTTGGCGGAAGCGATCCGCCAAGTGACGCCGGAGCGGATCGCCACCGTCGTCCGCCTCACCCACGAGGCGCTCAGCCGCTTCTTCGACCCGCCGCGCATCGCCGTGTGCGGCTTGAACCCCCACGCCAGCGAACGCGGCCTGTTCGGCACCGAAGACATGGAGATCATCGCCCCTGTGGTCGAGGCCGGGCGTCGGTCGGGCTTCGATGTCTCCGGCCCGCACCCGGCGGACACCGTCTTCCACCAGGCGATCCACCAGAATCGGTTCGACGCCATCGTGTGCATGTACCACGACCAGGGGCATGCGCCCATGAAGCTCTTCAGCTTCGAGTCCGCCGTCAACGTCACCATCGGTCTGCCAATCGTGCGCACTTCGGTGGATCACGGCACGGCGTTCGACATCGCCTGGCAGGGCAAGGCGTTCACCGGGTCGCTCAAGGCGGCCTTGGACTACGCTTGGAAGCTAGCGCGTCTCGGAATGCGAGCGCGTCTCGGAATACGAGCCGTCCAAGAGTAACGCCACCGCTGTTCGGGAATGCACTCTCAAACGCGCCCGTCAGGGCGCGCACTCTCAAACGCGCCGTCAGGCGCGCCGATGCACATGCGGCGCGCCTAGACGTAGTACAGCCAGTCCTCGAAAGCCTCGTCCTCGCCCCGCACCACCGTTCGGTACTTGTCGCGCAGCCGGGCGGTGACCGGACCGATGCGCCCGTCGCCCACCATGCGCCGGTCGATGGAGAGCACCGGCCAGACGCCGGCGGAGGTGCCGGTCAGGAACACCTCCGAAGCATCCGCCAATTCGTCCACTGCGATGTCCCGTTCTGCGCAGGAACAGCCCACTGCGGGCGCCAAGGCGATGATCGAGTCGCGGGTGATGCCGAGCAGCACCTTGCTCGCGGGCGGCGTCGCCACGTCGCCGTGCCGATCGACGGTGAACAGGTTGGCCGTCGGCCCCTCGGTGACGTGGCCGTGTTCGTCGAGCAGCACGATGTCGTCGAAGCCTTCGTTGCGCGCCCGCCACTTCGCGGTCATGGCGGCGGTGTAGTTGGCGGCGACCTTGGCATGGGGCGGGATGACGTCCTCCCGGCGGCTCGACTTGTCGCGTTCGATCTTGAGCGACACCGCGTCGCGTCGACGTTGCACTTCGGCGTTCGGGGAAGCGAGGTCCAGGTCGCTGTCGTAGGCGGCGATGAACACCGCGACGCGGGGATCCTGGGGGATCAACTCGGCCTCGATGGACGGGATGAGCGCGCTGATCTTGATGGACTTGGCACCGGGGTTGTTGCGCACGGTGGCGGCGCAGGCGTCCACCAACTCGGTGTTCGCGTAGGCCAGTGGCAGGCCGACGATCCGGCAGGTCGTCGCCAGGCGTTCGATGTGGTCGCGCAGGCGGAACACGGCGACGCCGCGTCGGGTTTCGTGGACGCTGATGTAGTCGAAGGCCAGCGACCCGCGTTGCAGGCTTTGCGCCAGCACGTGCACGGTGGCGTCCTTCCAGGCGACGAACTCGCCGTCGCGCCAGATGGTTCTGTCGTTCATCCCCAGACGCCTGCGGTGAAGGATAGGTGGCTGCCATTGTATTCAAGGCCGGGGTCGCGGTCGGCGGCGAGCAGTTGCGGTCCATCGAGATCGACGAACCGGGCATGTTGGGCGAGCAGCAGAGCAGGCGCCATGGACAACGACGTCGAGACCATGCAGCCCACCATGATCTGAAGGCCAAGTGTGTTGACTTCCTGCGCGAGCGTGAGCGCGCGCGTCAGACCACCCGTCTTGTCGAGCTTGATGTTGACGGCGCGATAGCGTTGCGCGACGGCGGCAAGGTTCGACCCGTCGCGGATGCTCTCGTCGGCACAGACGGGAACCGGCGAATCGTATCCCACGAGTTCGCCGTCCGTCCCTTCGGGAAGCGGTTGCTCGATCAGTTCCACGCCCAATTCGACTGCTATTGGTGCGAATGCCTCAAGGGCGGGGAGGGTCCAGCCTTCATTGGCGTCTACGATCAACCGGGCGCTCGGCGCGTTGGCCCGCACAGCCCGAATCCGCTCGATGTCGGTGGCCACGTCATCCGAGCCGAGCTTGATCTTGAGCAACGGACGGTCACGTTCGGCTCGTGCATGGTCGCCCATCGCCTCGATGGAAGCGAGGCTCACGGTGAACGCCGTGACGATCCCGACCGGTCGCCGAACACCGGCCAATCGCCATGCCGGCACCCCACGGCGTTTCGCTTCGATCTCCCACAGGGCGCAGTCGATGGCGTTGCGGGCAGGACCGGCGGGCAAGGCGTCGAGCAATTCGATTCGATCGTACGGACCCCGGAAACCGCCGATGGTCTCGGCAACGTCGGCAACGGCATCGCCATAGCGCGGGTAGGGCACGCATTCGCCCCGACCTTCGAAGTCGCCGTCGGAAACCGTGGCTAGCACGACATCGGCCGTCGTCTTGGTCCCGCGCGCAGTGGTGAACGGGCGGGCAATGGGCCATCGCTCGATGGTGGCCGACGTTCTCACGCCAAGAGCCGATCAACGATCATGGCAACGCCGTCGCGGATCGGGTCGCAGACGGGTAGGGCGAATTCGCCATTCGCCTGATCCATGGCGCGAGCCCGCGCAGCCGCCGACAGCGTGGCTGTGTTCAATGCGATTCCGACGCAGCGGATTCCGGGGTTGGTCAACCGGCCCAAAGCAACCGTCTGCTCGATCACATCGCCGATGTCTACGACCGGCGCATCGACGTTGCGCATGGTCCGCCGCGTCGGTTCGTGGCAGACCACGAAGGCGTCGGGTTGGGTGCCGTGCAAGAGGGCGAGGCTGACCCCCGCGAAGGAGGGGTGGAAGAGGGAACCCTGACCTTCGACAATATCCCAGTGGTCCGCCTCGTTGTCGGGCGACAGCACCTCCGCTGCACCGGCGGCGAAGTCGGCTACCACCGCGTCGATGGCGATGCCGGAACCGGCGATCAGGATGCCGGTCTGACCAGTGGCCCGAAAGTCCGCGGGCACGCCCCGAAGGGCCAACTCCCGTTCGATGGCGAGGGCGGCGTACTTCTTGCCGACGGAGCAGTCGGTGCCGACCGTCAACAGCCGTTTGCCCGCGCGTTTGCGGCCGGTCGCAACGGGAAACGTCCCCGTTGGATGGCGTACTTCGATGAGTTGGCGTCCCGTTCGCCTGGCGGCGTCGGCCAAGGTCGGCACATCGGCGAGGCGGGCGTGCAATCCGCTGGCGACGTCCAGTCCGGCGTGGAGCGCTTCAACGAGGATCGACTGCCACGTCCCGGGCAGGACGCCGCCCGGATTGACGGTGCCAATGACGAGGGTCCTGGTGCCGCGGCCAGCCGCTTCGTCAATCGACAGGTCGGGTACGCCGAGATCCGCGCCACCACCCGGCAGGCGAAGTTGCCCGACGACGACCTCAGGTCGCCAATCGACGATCCCCTGGCCAGTCTTGGCCGCCAGCGGATCCTTTGCATCGCCGATGAACAGCAGGTAAGGCGTGTCGATCTTCACGTTGGTTTGGCCATTGGCTCGCCGCCGTCACGATAGAGCCCGCGTAGATCGGATTCCAGTCCACAGGAACAGGCGAAAAGTTCGACTCAATCGTACGATTTGACCGATGTGGATATACCGATCCGCTGCTTGGCGACCAAGCCGGTCTTGGCCAGACACAGGCGTCCGTCGTCGCGAGTTGACGGGTCCCGGCCGTACGCCGAGTTCCACATCGGGACGACGCCCATGCGAACACGACCGTTCGCCGCTGCGGCTGCCCTTGCGACCAGCCTTGGAGCCGGGGCGACAGCGAACGAACAACAGACCGATCCCTGCGCCGTCCGGCGCAACGTCAGGCTGCCGGACGTTGCAAGCGCAGCGCTTGGAACCGCCGGTACGGCTTGTTGACGCGGCATTCGGCAAGCCGCCATGATGGCTGCTTCGGGAGCCAGCAAGTCTCGCGGAGGGAATTCGGCTGGACGGGGCAGAGTGTCGTTCGGTCATAGGGGAGTCCGGGACCCGGTGAGGCTTATTCCTACCAGGACGCTGGCTGGCGTTGCGACCTTGGTTGCGCTATCGGCAGCCGCGCAGGTCGCCCAGGAGTCGACGTTGCCCCCCGAGTGGTTCCAGCCCCCGAAGACCGCGAGCGAACTCGGCATGTAAGCGTTCGGTTCTCGCGTGATCTTCTGGTGAGAACGTTGTTGCGGTTCATCTCCGCGGGTCCGATGGCGAAGGGCTGGTAACGGCGTTCGACATGCGTTGTTTTGGTACGCATGTCGGTTCCGGCACAGGACTTGCGGATGATCCCGGCCCCGGTTCGGGAGCTTGGATCCGGTCCGCCCTTCCCGGAGGGAGGCGGGCTGTCCGCGCCGACATCCGGGGAACCGGACTGGCGGTCGCTGTTCGAGCGGGAGAGGCGGCGGGCGGAGGAATGGCGTCGCGGCGAGATCGACTGGCGTACCAAGGCGCGGTTCTGGCAGCGGCAGTTCGAGATCGGGCGGGACAAGCTGACGGCGGCGCGGGCCGAGGCGAGGGAGGTTCGCCGCGCGGCGCGGGAGGCGCTTTCGCTGCGCGACGAGGTCGGGCGGCTGAAGCGGCTGCTGGCGGCGGCGGGCGTGGATGCGCGCAAGCGGAGCACGATCGTCTCGCTGCGCCTGGAGGTCGAGACCCGGCGAATCCGTATCGGGGAGCTCGAGGCGGAGCTTGCGAAGCTTCGCGCGAGTCGGGCGGTGCATGCCAAGGCGCGGTTCGGGCGCAAGAGCGAGCGCCGGGAGCGGGCGGGGTCGGACCGTCCGCGCGGCCAACAGGCCGGCGCCGCCGGCCATGG
>JAKZRQ010000100.1:0-3160 GCA_047518105.1 Pseudomonadales bacterium
ATCGGCAGCATGGCGGCCACGGCATGGTTGTCGGGAATGCCGAAGTGCGCCTTGGCCTTGGCTTCCTCGGCAACCAGGAAGGTCGTCAGCGTGCCGCCAAGGCCCTCGTTGCGCGCGGCGAGCAGGATGTTCCAGACGAAGGGGTAGATGGAAGCACCGGAGATGACGCCGACGCGAGACAGGTGCTGGTCCATGGAAGCAACCACCGAGAGATCGACGGTGACCAGCAGGACGAGCGGCGCGTGGATCAGCCGGTCGATGAAGCCGGGCGGGATGGTCACGGCGTCGACATCGGCTTGGTCGATGTCCGCCGGCGCGATGGTGTTCCAGGGATTCGCGCCGGCGTTCGCCTCGGCGAGATAGCGCTTGTAGGTGGGTTCGATTAGCGGTCCCAAGGCTGCCCGCGCGGCCCGGTCCTGGACGACGATGACGTGCCAGCCCTGCCGGTTGCCGCCACTCGGCGCGAACCGGGCGTTGTCGAGGATGCGGCCGAGCACTTCGTCGGACACCGGCTCGTCGGAGAAATCCCGTGCCGAGAACGCGGTGCGCATGACGTCGTAGAGTTCCATCGGAGCGGTACCTTACCGTTGCGTTGCTATGCCACCTGGGCTTGCGTCGGCTCCTGGTCCGGGTACAGCTCGTCGAGGGGCACCGATTTTCCGTTGTCCTGCACGATGCGGCAATGAAAGCGTTTCAACCGCCGTGGTTCCGGCACGCCGCAGGAGTGGGCGATGACGCCGACTTCCTTGCGGATGGCCAGTGCGTAGCGCTTGACGCGTTCCGCCTTGTCGACGGGATCGAGGCCGCGCTGCAGTTTGGGGTTGTGTGTGGTGACGCCGGTGGGACAGGTGTTCTTGTTGCATTGCAGCGCCTGGATGCAGCCGAGCGCGAACATGAAGCCCCGCGCGGAAACCACGAAGTCGGCGCCGACGCAGAGCGCCCAGGCGACTTCGCCCGGGGTGATCATCTTGCCGCTGGCGATGACCTTGATGCGGTCCCGCAAGCCCTGTCGTTTCAGCATGTCCACCACCAGCGGCAGGCTTTCCTTGATCGGCAGACCCATGTAGTCGATGAGGCTCATGGGCGCGGCGCCCGAGCCGCCGTCGGCGCTGTCCACGGTGATGAAGTCCGGCGCGCTCTCGATGCCCCGGCGGTGGATCTCGTCGCACATCTTGTCGATCCAGCCATAGGCGCCGATCACCGTCTTGAAGCCCGTGGGCTTGCCGGTGACCCGCCGCACGCGGGCGATCAGGTCGAGCAGATCCTCCTCCGAGTTGATCTCGGGATGGCGGTTGGGGCTGATCGAGTCCTGGCCGACGTCGATGAAGCGGATGGCCGCGATCTCCGCGGTCACCTTCTCGCCGGGCAGGATGCCGCCCTTGCCCGGCTTCGCGCCCTGGGACAGCTTGATTTCGAACATGCGCACGTTTTCGTTGTCGGCGACCGCCTTCAGGCGCTCGTCGGAAAGTCCGCCTTCGGGATCCCGAACGCCGTACTTGGCCGTACCGATCTGGAACACGATGTCCGCCCCGCCTTCCAAGTGCATCGGCGACAGCGCGCCTTCGCCGGTGTTCATCCACACGCCGGCCTTGCGCGCGCCGTTGGACAAGGCGGTAACGGCCGGTCGCGATACCGCGCCGTAGCTCATTCCCGAAATATTGAACACCGAGGATGTCGTATATGGATTCTCGCAGTACGGACCGATGGTGACATCCGTGGTGTCCACTGCGTCGGCTTCCAGTGTCGGGTAGGGGCAGTTGACGAAGATGACCGTGCCCACCGG
Source organism: Pseudomonadales bacterium (assembly GCA_047518105.1). Lineage (GTDB taxonomy): Bacteria > Pseudomonadota > Gammaproteobacteria > Pseudomonadales > Azotimanducaceae > VXYL01. The sequence goes on from JAKZRQ010000100.1 coordinate 1,784, forward strand.
TTTCAGGTCCCGGGTCGAACCGAACGCCGTCATGGTGTCCTCGCCCTTGGCGGAGCCGTATACCCAACTGCGCTCGGCGCGATTGAAGGGCATCTCCTCCCGGTCCATGGCGAAGAAGTACTGGCGGAAGAACTCGCCGAGCGTCTCGAACAGATAACGGAATCGTCCGATGACCGGAAAGTTCCGTCGCACCGCCTGTTTGGTCTGGGTGCGGTCGATGATGTACAGCACGGCGACAACCAGCACGCCAATGCCGATGGCCACCACGAACAGCTCGGCCAGGAATTCAAGTAGGTTGTACACGAAGCACTCTCCTTCAGCGCGCAGCACCAATCATTTGGACCATGCCCTGGCAAGACGCTAGGTCGCGTTTCTACCCTAGGCAGGCGGAGGGCTGCTATTGATGTCGAACGATACCACCACGTCCCGTGCAACAGCTTCCTGAAATTGCTCCGGCGACGGCTGCCTGCGGCGTTTGACGACGATCCCATGGTAGGGAGCATCGGCCGGGAATCGCGCGAGCACTTCGCGCAAGACCGCCTCCTTGCGCGCCGCATCGTCCGGCCACGCCTGGGCGCGAGCCACGACGCGTCGCCCGGCGAGTTGCAGCCTCACGTCACGCGGTTCCAGGAAGTTCGGCCACCAGCCCGTTTCACTTCCGGTGAGGCAAACGATCGTGTCGTCGCTTTCGCGCAGGTATCGAACGGGCGTCCACCTGGGCCTGCCGGTTCTCCGGCCCGTGTAGTGGATGACCATGACGCTGCCGCTCATCAGTGCGTGCAGCGGCGAACTCAAGAGCAGCCGCATGACGCGGTTGATGACCGGGAAGAGTGGCTCCGGAATGCGCATGTCGCGTCCTAAACGAGTTGGACGGCCAGCATCGCCACCCACCAACGGCTGTCTCCGACGCATTGCTCTAACGTGGCCAACGCGCTCATCTGGCAGTCGGGACTACTTCCAACTTCATACCACCAATGATTCCAGACTCGCCGATTGTTCGTTCGTCCTTCCCTCCTCCGCCGTGTCGTTTCCCCCAACCAGGGCCTATATCGTCGAAGATCGTACCCGAGGCAGCGTCCCTCAACACCCATACAGAACCATACTCGTAAGGAGGGAACGGTTGAAGCCTTGCCCAGACGCGATCGATGAACCGCCACGCCGGCATATCGGCATCGTACGCCTCCTCCCACTGGTCACCACCTTCCCCTCGCAGGGGCCTTGCGTCCATCGAGAGCACAGAGGCCCTTACGCTTGCGATCGTATTCCGTCGAATTTCCTCAATGAGATGCTCGACAGCAGTCTGTCGACAGTCAACTGGAATCTTGGTTGGGACAAGCTTGTCCTGCAACGTCTCGTTGTCAAGAGCCTTATTCAGAA
>JAKZRQ010000101.1:0-17620 GCA_047518105.1 Pseudomonadales bacterium
GTCCACCGTCGGATGCGCGAAACCCCGATTCAGCCACTCGCCTAGAAGCGACCGGAACAGCTCGTGGTCGTGGTCCATGGCGACCAGGCCTTCGAAGCACTTGTGCTGGAAAGCTTGGATCCGGCTCGGGTCGTCCGGCCAAACGCGTTCGTCGGGGGGGACGATGTTGCCATAGACGTCGATGGCGAGTCCGACGTAGCCGACGCGGGCCAGGTACTCGGCGACATCGACGTCGAAGAATTTGAGCCCTTGGTAGTTGTGGATGACCATGACCAGCGGTCGCGGCCCTGCGGCTGCGGGAGGTGCAACGAGGTGTCCGAGGTAGTCGTTGCCGCGAAAGCCGCAGGCTATGTCGTCCCGGCGCAGGTCGGGAGCGGGTGGCCAGAAGTCGGGAGCAGCCATGGAGAGTGCCTTGCAGGGTGGGGGCGAAGGATGATGCCGTGCGGGCGGGGTGGAGTTCAATCGGCCCGTGCGAGACGCCGGTAGATCAGGCGTGCGGGCGCATCGAGCAGGCTTCGATGATTGCCGCCATGTCGGCCTCGGCGGCGAGAAACCGCTTCGCGAGATCAAGCTGCGACCCTGCCCGCGCCAGGTTGTCGCCGTGCCGGGTCACCTTGAAGTAGACATCGTTCTCCAGGTGGTCGGTGAGGAACCGGACCGCCAGCATGAAGCTCATGTAGGCGGGCGACGCCGCGAACCCGGCGACACCGGGGATGCGTGCCTGGGGAACGTGCAGTTGCCGCAGTCTCGGCTATTGCGGTCTGATCAGTCACAGATTCTCAGCGGGAGGCGAGTACGAGACCTAGGACAGCCTCTCCCAGTACGGGCTGACGGACGATTACGGGTTCCTCGGAATGCTGTGCTTACTGGCCTACGGAGTGGTTGACCGCCACGTCGCTTGGTCGGGTAGGCGACCATCAAGGGGCGAATAGGCGAGAACCTTTGCAGCACTTGTCTCGTGTTGATAGACGGCGAGATACCCTGAAGAGGCAAGGAGGCGTGGCAGAGCGGTTGAATGCGGCGGGTGGACTGTTGCTTGACTCATGAATTTCGCGCCGCATCGCTCGGGAGGCGACAAGAGCGCCACCACGTCTGTTTCGACTACGTCAAGGAGAACGCGGCCCGGAAAACGTGCAGGCGATCACGTTGTGCGGTTTCGAAAAAAGCATCACGCAGGAACACGTACTTGGATGTGTTCGCGATCGAGCTTAGGGACCGTCTAGTTGGACCTACGTTGCCGAACAAGACTACCGAAGCGCTTGAACGGCAGCTCGACCGGGCGCCCCAACGACTCGTTAAGCCAGTCGTTTATCGAAGGGAGCGACACGGCCACTGTCCAATGGGTCTTGACTTCATTGTCTTCTTCGGTGGCGGACTGTACCGTCAGTCCGTGTGTTACTACTCCCATGACCTTGCGCCAGTCCGAATCCAGACAGACCGGCGAGCCGCTGTTGCCTGCCAGTGACGGGAACGAAAGTTCGTAACGGGTATATTGCACGTCGCCACAGGTTACAAGCCTGTGCTTCTGGATGCGTCCGTGCATCAAGCGCGCGTCTAGCTCCGCTTCCTTGTTGCGGTTCTTGAGGACCGTGTAGCCGCAGGACACCACCCACTCGCCGGGCAGGAAGTCCATTCCCGTACGGGGCCGGGCCGCGACGAAAGGATTTTTGACGGCGGGAGCCTGTTTGGATACGAGCAAGGCGATATCCGCTCCCGGATGGGGGATCACGGCGTCTACGGGCGACGAGGAGTGGATGCCGCCATGTGCCGCTTCGATTCTTACGGCATCTTGGTCAACCGCTTCGAGTATATGCGCGGATGTCAGGAACCAGCCGCCTTCCTCGACCGGGAAGCAGGTTCCGATGGGCTTGTCGATGTCGGTGGCGACGACGAGAAATACAGGTTGAGCAGGGCTGAACGGGTGTCTTTGCATGTCACATCTGGGATCAGGGGGTCTTCTACTTCCACCACCCCGAAGGATTCCCTCCTATCGGTTTTCGTGTCGGCTAGCCTTCTGAGCATCCTACGAACCTCCATGTCATGATGCCAATACCATCCATCTTGTGCACAGGGTTGTCAACAGGTTACTCACAATGATCGAAGCCCCTTCGACATCCGCATCGGATCCCCCGACCCTTGGTGTTGCCGTCGGCCACCTGTTGACTTCGGATCGGTTTAGGTGGCACGTTGGCAAGTCGATTTCGGTGTGCGGCGTTCGAGGGATGGGAGAACCTAAGACGGGTAAATGTTGGTGCGGGTGTGACGAGGACACCAAGGGCCATTTCGCTCGAGGCCACGACAGAAGAGCCCAAGAAGCGCTTCTCGGCATCGTGTACGGAAGACGGAATACCGTCGAGGTGCTGGCGATGCTCGGCTACAGCCCGTCCAACAGCGTGACAGAGGCGAGGGATCGGCTGATCGACGCAGTCGACTAAGGGTCGCTGGGGCCATGAGCAAGCCGAACTGGGACAATCAGAAACATCTGGACGGGCGACAAACCTCGACATATGCGAGGCATGAACAGCGAGTCGGGCGACCTGATCTACCTCGATCCTCCCTTCAACTCCAGGGCGGACTTACGCCGCGCCGATAGACTCGAAGGCGGCTGGCGCGGCATTCAGGGACACTTGGACCCTTTCGGATGGCAAGGCCGGTGCATGATGCCTGCCCGATCCAGTCAGCCGCAGCAGGGACATGAACCGAAGTCAACCGGGTCGTGCTTCAATCGCACGTAGTGTGGAAGTCCTGCCTATTCGCCGAAGCTCTAGGAGCTACCCCGTGCCGGGTAAAACGGCTGTTTTGTTCGACAAGCAACCCGGCTTCGGGCACGAGATCGGATGACCATGACCAGCGGTCGCGGCCCTGCCTCCGCGGGAGGTGCAACGAGGTGTCCGAGGTCGTGGTTGCCGCGAAAGCCGAAGGCTATGTCGTCCCGGCGCAGGTCGGAAACGGGTGGCCAGAAGTCGGGAGAAGCCATGGAGAGTGCCTTGCAGGGTGGGGCGAAGGATGATGCCGTGCGGGCGGGGCGGAGTTCAATCGGCCTGTGCGAGGAGCCGGTAGATCACGCGTCCGGGCGCATCGAGCAGGCTTCGATGATTGCCGCCATGTCGGCCTCGGCGGCGAGGAACCGCTTCGCGAGATCAAGCTGCGACCCTGCCCGCGCCAGGTTGTCGCCGTGCCGGGTCACCTTGAAGTAGACATCGTTCTCCGGGTGGTCGGTGAGGAACCGGGCCGCCAGCATGAAGCTCATGTAGGCCGGGGCGGCGGCATAGCGGGCGATGTCTTCGATCTTGCCGAACGCGGAGAAGAATCCTTGGCATAGCGGTTCGAACCGCGCGGACGAGAACGGCGCGGCGGTTTCGGTCTCCTCGCTGCCGGCGTAGGCCAAGCATGGCGATCCCGCCTCGGGCCACGGTTTCCGCAACTCGTTTGGCGACTGGTGCGAAGAGACCGGCGTCAGCGAATCTCTGCGGGAGAGGTCGATTGGCCACGCCCAGAAGAACAAGACCGATGCAGCATGCGTCCGTACCGATCTGCTCGGAGATAGAAGGCCGGTCAGTTCGACGACCACGAGGCGGACGCCGCCAGGGCCGCGCGCACCTCCGTCGTCGCGCCCGCCGAGGTCTCCGACGCCGCGCGCGACAAGGCGCGCAGCAGGCGCACAGCGGCGGGCCTGCCGGTGCACAGCTTCCAGACCCTCCTCGCCGACCTGGCGACGATCACCAGGAACCGCATCCTCGTGCGCCTGCCCAATGCCGAGCCGTTCGATGTCGTCACCCGTCAGACGGCGCTGCAGCGCGAAGCGTTCAGACTGCTCGGCGTGCGCCTGGACCGTACCCAGTAGCGCCACCTCGAATATGAAAATACCATCGGTAAATCAATGGCTTGGCACGTGCGGCCTCTGGAAGTTCAGCTGTTCAGCTTAGAAGAGGTGCTGCTGAGCGTCCCTCGGTGGATAGAACACACCGATGATGGTGAAGGGATTGGGATGTCGTTTCACATGGTGCTCCAGCGTCGTGCCGAGGAACAGGGTGATGTCCTTCTGGGTGCGGAACTCTCTTTCGTACTTTTGTCGAACCTTCGCAATCGCAGCGTCTTTGTCACCACAAGCGCGGTCAAGGCACTTCCTGTAGAGTGCGCCGATCTCCCAGTCTTCTATACTCATCGTGGATGATCTTCCGGTTTCGTCTTCGAACTCGTATTTGAACCTGTAAGGTATCTTGTCTATCGGCACGTGAGGCTTGGCCGGGTCGCCGGTCAACATGTCCATCTGCTTGAGCTGGTCGAGCCACTCCGGCTTCCACTCCGGGTCGTCATCATCCACGATGAACCTCTTGATCCTTGCGGGGCGGAAAGCGGCGAGAGAAACGTTGCCGGGCGCATTCGAGTCTGCAACTAGCGACGTCATGTCGGCATAGACCTTCTTCAGGCAGGCGAGTTTGCGTTTATACCAATGCTGTTCGGTGCCAATCTGCCCGACGACTCTCATGTCGCTGAGGTCGTATGCTCTCGGACGGTGGCTCTCGGATCTGAAGTCCTGCCCGGGCGGGTGGCGAACTAGGTCCAGTTCGATCCACTGGTACTTCTGGTACTTGTGGTCCTCCAGGAACTTGAAGGGAACCGGGTAGATGCGGATCCAGGAACCGTTTTCGAGGACCCCAGCCGTACAGACCAGCTCACCGTGCCTCCGAGAGGGCATCGGGTAGGTCTTAACGGTGATTAGGACACGCATCTTTGGCATTGCTAAAGGTGCGTGACGGGGTAGCGAAAGCTGGTCCTGGCGAGGAGGGCATCTGCAACGCAACCTCGATGGCATTGAGTGGAATCAGCCTCGAAACACGTCAGTGCCACACTGCCGTGATCCACGAGGCGCGTGATCGACTCGAGGGAGTCCTGATTCTTCATCAGCGTCGTATCCCCATAGTCGCGGAACAGGGAGTCGTAGTCGGCCCGCGAATGCAGGTGTTTGCGCCTGCTGGAGTCGACTCCGAGCTCCGGCATGTGGACATAGCCAATTCCCAAGCCCTTGCAAGCGTGTTGCAGCGTCCTCTTGCTGAAGCCGTACTTCATGCTTACGGCATTTCGCCTGACGTCGCAGAGTACGGCAACGGCGTTCTCGATCAGCTTGTTGAGGAACTGTTCGAGCGACAGCCCCTCATACCCTATCGTATAGAGGCTAGGAGGTTTCTCCTCGGGTCGCGATGTCTCGACCTTCCGCCGCTCAGCGGGGTCCAGGAGCTCACTGAGAATGTCACTGTTGATCGCGTAGTAGGGGTAGGCCAGATAGACGTATCGAACGAGCTCGCGACCGCGCTTTCGCTTGAAACGCCTGACGACGCTCTCTATGGCCGTTCGGTCTGCAGGTTTCAGAGCACATAGGTACTGCTCTTGCGACGCCAGCACCCAATTCTTGTGGTTCTTGACCAATCCATACTTGGTCATCGTGCGCTTGTCAGCGTTCACGCTGAAGGAATAGCACCCGTAACGATATGGGACGAAGTGGTAGGAGGGACGCTCCTGCTCCTGGGAGAGTAGGAAAAGGTACTTCTGCAAATCGGTCTTGGACACTTGGCGGCCTAGTTGCCCCAGCAGTGCAAGCAGGACCTTTCGCCGATAGAACATGAAGACGGCAAGTACGCGGTGCAAAACGAGCGCAGAGCCTATCACACACGCCTTGCGTGCTAGGTGAGCGCGCATACTGCTCAATATGGCCCTCCGCACGGATCGCGATGATCGCGGAGTTCAGCGCGGCTTGTCGCCACACCCAATCTCATCCCGGCACTTCGGACCTCACCCCGCCACCTCCCACTTCGAGGCACTGCAGGAGGGACTTCGTGTTGCACATCGTTTCTCGCACAACATCCGTGCTCCTTTCTCGCATTCGTCTACTAGTGATACTCAACACGGTGTGGTGAATGATCGACGACATGGTCAACCGGTCGATGTTCGTCGACTTCAGCGAGGACGGCCCTACATCGTTGTCTTTCCATACGACAGCGCACGCAAGGTTGTTCATCGTGCTGCTTGCGGACTTCCTGTCGACGGTGCGAGCGTCCATGGGAGAGGCGGTTCCATTTGGATTGCCCAAGGCATCGGAGAATGCGAGGCCATCCGATCTCGCCTTCCTCTACCACTTGAGGCGCGTGTGCGCGAGCCCGCGGTTGGGAAAGCAGCCTCGCGGAACGTTCGGGCAGAGCCTGCCTGATACTGACGGGTAACGGGCATGTAGCCGCACAACATCGGCAAATCCGCCGGTGTTGGTGATTGGTGATAACGGTCCGCGCGGAGTGGCAAATGCTTGAAGTTGAGGGATTCGGGCAAAGACCACGTCGACGGAATCCATCACTTCTCGGATACAGGGGTTCGAGGTCCATCCTTCCTCCATTGGCCGGGGCGGTGGACCCTAACTCGAAGGGGCGACCCACATCCTCTCCCCCGAGCGCCCGCATGCCGATCTTGTTCGGGCTTGATAGGCTTCCGTGCACGCCGATTCCGTAATGTTGGGGAGATCAATGCGCATTCCGATCCTTGTCCTCGCTCTGGCCGTCTTCGCCGACGACGCCTACCCGGCTTGGTCGACATGAGCGACGGATTGGCCCCCATGCCGCCCAGGTTCCTCCGAGGCGATGAGCACTTTGGAGGATCGGGAGTGACGGCATCCTTGCGAGTCAAAGACTACTGGCGTTGGTCGGCCTCAAGTCTGATGGACAACACCGCCCGGGGCATACTGGGCGAGTTCCTTGTCGCCACGGCGTTGGAGGAATACGTTCGCGATCAACCACGGGTCGAGTGGGATCCGTACGATTTCGTGGCGCGGATCGGTGGCCGCAGGGTCACGATTGAAGTGAAGAGCTCGGCGAAGGTGCAGTCCTGGAAGCAGACGAAGCACTCCGCTTTGCAGTTCGGCATCGCTCCGTCCCGCAAGTGGAACCCCGAAACGGGGAAGTACGGCGACGAAGCCGACAGGGCCGACATCTACGTCTTCTGTGCTCTTGTCGAAACGAACATCGGCGATCACCTCGACGTACTCGACATCGACAACTGGCGCTTCCGCGTAGTTCGCCGCAGCGCGCTGCCGGTTCGGCAGAAGTCGATCACGTGGACCCGACTCGGGCAGTTGCCGGGCAAACCATGTGGTTTCGGGCGGCTCAGGGAGGAGATCGAGGCCGCAGCAACCCGGGCGGGAAACTAGCGCTGTCGCGGAACCCTCGAACCCACCCGGCCGACCCGCCTCCTACATCGATCCGTTGACCCGTGTTCCGCGGCTTTGTAGCCTTCTGCGGCCCCGGAGCGTATGTGCCTGCGATGACAAAAGAAGACTTCGAGTCCGAATTGGATCGGTTGGTCGAGGAGGCAACCGCGAAAGGGGACAAGACCGCGATGGTTACGGCGGGAAACCCGCACCGGATGGTCGGCGGCTATCGTCCGGGCGCATCGAGCAGGCTTCGATGATTGCCGCCATGTCGGCCTCGGCGGCGAGAAACCGCTTCGCGAGATCAAGCTGCGACCCTGCCCGCGCCAGGTTATCGCCGTGCCGGGTCACCTTGAAGTAGACATCGTTCTCCAGGTGGTCGGTGAGGAACCGGGCCGCCAGCATGAAGCTCATGTAGGCCGGGGCGGCGGCATAGCGGGCGACGTCTTCGATCTTGCCGAACGCGGAGAAGAATCCTTGGCAGAGCGGTTCGAACCGCGCGGGCGAGAACGGCGCGGCCGTTTCGGTCTCCTCGCTGCCGGCGAACGCCGAGCGGACCAGGTCGCCGAAGTCCCAGGCGGGATCGCCGAGCATCAGGGTGTCGAGGTCGATCACCGCCAAGACGGCGTTCCGCGTCGGATGGAAGAGCAGGTTGTTGACCTTGCAATCGCCGTGGATCACGCGCGTTGCCTTGCCGGGTTGGAACTCGGACCGGATTGCGTCTATGTCGCGCATTAGGGGGCCGTCTCTCCCCCCACGTGCCGCATCCAGGCGTGCGAGGTAGTGTTCGAGGTCGTGGAAGCCCTCGATGACCGGTTCCAGTTCGTCGGCGAAGTCCGCGAACGTCGCCAGGAAGCCGCCGAAGGCCTGTCCGGCGGTGGTCAGCAGTTCCGTGGGCAGTTTCTCGAAGCTGCGCGATCGCAGGTGCGCAAACAAGCGCCAGACCTCGCCGTTGACGTCGGTGGCGAAGTTCGCGCCGTCGGCGGTGGGGATCGGGGCCAGGAGGAACTTTCCCCCCTCGTGACGAAGCGCCTTGGCAAGATTGCGCATCAACGCCTCGGGGTTGCGGAAGACGGAACGATTCAGGCGTTGCAGGACGAAACGTTCGTCGACGAGGTAGCTGTCGTTGATGTGCCCGGCGTGGATGGACTCGATCCCGCCGGTGGTCGCGGGCCACGCCGCAAGCGCTGCGCGTGGATCGCTTGAAGCCGATGGATCTGATCCCGAGGACTTGGATCGATGCCGCGCGACGGCGTCGGCGACGGGCAGCAGGTATTCCCCGAACGGGCCGGCAAGAGCGGCGGGATCGGCGTTCGATTCGCCGGCAACCACGTTCGCGAGTTGAACGAGGGCATCCGATGCGTCGCCAAGTTCGCGGAGCAGATCGGGATGGCGCTCCAACGCGGCGCGCTGCCCGCGCCAGCCGGCGAGCCAGGGGTCCATGGGCGCTCCCGCTGCGAGGTGGGCTTGCGCGCGGCGCGAGGCGAGGCTCTCCGGCGCAATTCGATCCACGATTCGGTCTAGCGGCGTGGTCGCGTCGTAGGGTCTCGGCTCGTCATCGCCGCCGAGGCCGCTGACACGTCGCTTAAACTCGGCCGACCCCAACAGGCGGCGATACCACTTGACCGGCTCGAGCATTTCCAGGAGCGGCACGAGGTCGGGATAGGCATCGATCACGGCTCGGTCCTCCGGCAGAACGCCGAAATCGGCGAGGGCCCCTCGGGTGGCCGCCATGCGTTCGTAGACATCCTCGACATCGGCTTCCCCGGCGCTCCACAGCCGTTCGGCGATGACCGGCATGCGGCTCCAGACCCGCGTGTCGAGCAGGCTGTCGTCGACCAGTTCCGCCCAAAGGCACGCTTCCCCGCCGAGGACGCGGCCCTCGGCTCGTGGCGGCAGTTCGGGGAACTTCGCGAAGGCGCGCATCCATTCGAAGCCTTCGCGCACGTGCGCGAGCCCAGGGTGATCCGCCAGCGCCCGCTCGGTGGTCGTGGTGGCGTCCACCGGGTCGAAGGCGTAGTGGACGTCGGCGGGATAGAGCAGGTCGAGGTAGTAGGGCGAAGACACCACGCAGTCGTGGCCGGCATGGATGGCGGCGTCGCGTGCGGCGATTCCTCTCCACGCCTGGATCACGGTCTCGGCGGGCAGTTGCGCATCGAGACATTCGTCCCAACCGATGGCCCGTTTGCCGAGCCTCTTAAGGGTGGCGAAGACGTGCCGATGGAAGGCTCTGCAATCGCGACCCACCTCGTCGCCGCCGAAGTGGACGAACGCGTCGGGGAAGACTTGGGCGAATTCCCCAAGCAGCGTATCGACGGCGCGAAGAACCTCCGCGTCGACCGTGTCGAGGCAAGCTGCGTGAACGCCGAAGCGCGTGCTTGGCGCCACAACGGCGCCGCCGTCCGCGCCCCATTCCGGGTGCGCGACCAGCCAGCTCGTGGCGTGGCCGGGGACATCGAGTTCCGGAACCACGCGGATGGCGCGGTCGGCGGCATAGGCCACCAAGGCGCGCAGGTCTTGCGCCGAATAGGCATCGTCGCTGGCCAGTTCTGGGTAGGACTCGGATCGGAAGCGGAATCCCTGGTCGTCGGTGAGATGCAGGTGAAGAACGTTCAGCTTGAAGAACGCCATCACGTCCAAGGTCCGCTTCAGCGTGTCGAGGGAAATGAAGTGCCGAACCGTATCGATCATCAGTCCGCGCCACGGGTAGCGCGGGCCGTCGCGCACTTCGGCGACATCGAGTTCGCCCCCGGCGCCGAGCTGCGCCAATGTCGTCAGCGCCGTCAGCGCACCCCACTCGGTCGATGCCCGAATGGCCACGACCTCGCCGACGGCAAGCCGATAGTCGTAGCAATCGTCGATTAACGGCGTGGCGTTCGGGGACCCTTCGACTTCGAAGCGTATCGCGAGCCCAAAGGGCGGCAGCCTCTCGACCGCGCGCCGCAGCCGCTCCGAACACCGGCCAACGGTCCGGTTGGCGGTCCTGGCCAGCAGACGGCGTGGCCCCGGCGCGAGTTCCCGGGGCCTGGGCAACAGCGCTACGTTGCGCTGAGTCCGCGTTGCCAATGAATGATCTCGATGGCTGCGGCGGCCGCCTCGATACCCTTGTTGAGCCCATCGTCGCCCGCCCGGGCTTCGGCATCCGCGAGGTCCGTCACCGGCAGGATCTCGTTGACGATCGGGACCCGCGCCGCGCGGGAAACCTCGCCCAAGCCGCGCACGCATTCATCTACGATCATCTCGAAGTGGTACGTGTCGCCCTTGAGCACCACGCCCAGGCAGACGATGGCGTCCACATCCGGGTCGTTGTGGACGACGGCGTTGGCTGCGAACGGAAACTCCAACGTTCCTGGCAGGGTGTGGGTGACGACGTTGTCGACTCCCTTGGCCGCGAGCACTTCGACGCACTTGGCGTGCAGCGATCCGACGATGTCCGCGTACCACTTGGAGCGCAGGATGACGACGGTGGCGCCCCCTTCGAGGTGCGGAAGCGCACAGATATCGATGGCCTGTTGCATGGGACGAGTGTGCGGGTCTGACGGGAAGGCGGCAACCCTCTCGTGGTCCGGGGGGCCTCGCGGCGCGGCGGAGGCGGCGCGGTGGAGAATGCTTGGCGCTCTACCGGAACAACACCTTTCGCCAACCACGAATCAGGCTCTGCAGGCGGGGGTCGACGATGACCTCGAAGGTCAGGGTCGCGGTCAGCCCATGGGAACTCGTTGCCGTCACGGTCACCGTTGCCACGCCTTCCTCGCCGTCTTCGTTGGGGATCAGGACCAAGTCGCCGCCTTCCACCACGGCCGACAACACCGTTGAATCGCTGGACCCCGCCGCGTAGGTCAGCGTGTCTCCGTCGTCGCCGGTGAACAGGGCGGACAGTCCGAACCGCGCTGCATCGCCGTCTGCAAGAAGCTCGGGTGCCGGCGGGGTGTCCGTCGGCGTTGGCGGACCCCTGAATACGACCAGCGGTTGGCCTCTCGCCGTTGCCAAGCCGCGGAAGCAGGGATGGTCGCTGTCGCCGCACACCGTCGTTGGTATCGTCGGTACGCTGGTCAGTGTCACTTGCACCGTGCCTTGGCCGCTTCGGGTCAGTTGGATTGGTGCCGCTCCGGTCTCACCTGCGGAGACGGTCACACTAGCCGCCGAGAGTTCGGCGTTTGTGGCCGACAAGCCGGCGTGCATCGCGAAGGGCGCACCTTGGACGACGTTTGCCGTCAGGGCGGCGTCTTCCATTTCGGCATCGAAGTGGCCGGCGCGCCGCAACTCGAGCGTCAGTGTGAATGGCGCGCCGGGATTGTCTTGCAACTGCAGCTCGGATAGCTCGCCCAGCCCCAGGAACAGTCTTGCGGGCAGCGCGGTCAGCCGATTTCCGTCGAGTCTCAGCCGCACGAGGTGGCGCACGTTCGCCAGCATCCCGAGCGGCAACTCGGCGAGATCATTGCCGTCCAGCCGGAGCGATCGCAGGGGGTGGAGTTCGTCGAACGTTCTGGCCGGCAACGCCTGCAAACGGTTGCCGGCCAAGTCCAGCGTGCGCAAGTCGGGTATGCCCGAGAAGTCGCCGATCTGAAGGGTTTCGATTCCCGAGTTGGCGAGACTCAAATGCTGGTGCGTGGCCAAATCCGAGTCGGACACCGCCGAACAGACGGCGGAACCACGCAGCCCATCGCGTACCTGGGGCGTTCGGTCGCAGACCCCTTCGTGCACCGTCACCGTTGCGGTTGCAGGACCGAGCGCGAAGTGGGGTTCGGATGGTGCCAGGAGCTCGACCGTGAAGACCTCGCGCGCCGGTTCGATGTCGGCGTCGTCGAGAATGGGAATCTCGACCGTCGCGTCGATGCTGTTCGGTGGAATGGTGACCGTGCCCCCCGTGCCGCCGTGGTCGGCGGCGTCGGCATCCCGGGTGGCCGGGTCGCCGTCGGTGCCCAAGGTGTAGCGGAACGTGGTCGCGGATGAGCGCGGCCGGCTGAATCGGACCGCCAGCCGAGCTGTGCCGCCCTCCGGTGCGGAGGCGGACGTCGTTCGGAAGAACAACACGCGACCCACCATCGCCATGAAAGTCTGCTCGGCGGTCAGGCCCTGGTCGTCGCGTGCAGTCACCGCCAGGGTGGCGGCGCCCTGGCTGATGCCCCGAATGGTCAAGACGCCGCCCGCAAGGTGCGCGGTAGCGGCAGCGGCATTGCTGTTGCGGACCGCGAACGTGATGGGCCGCCCTTCGGGGTCGCGGAAATGGTCCGCAAGGTCCACCCGGACGCTGCCGCCGGCTTCGATCAACTGCACGGGGATTGGATCCGTCGCCTCGGGTGGCCGATTCGGTTGGGTGGGCGTGCCCGTTTCGACCTCCGACGGCGCGCCATCGTCGGCGTGGGTCCTGGTGGCGATCACGCGCACCGAGTAGAGGGTTCCTGCCGTCAGCCCCCCGATAGTCGCCTGGGTGATCGTCCCGCCGGTGACGATGCGCTGCCGGAGGGCACTGAACGGCTGTGCGCCGGAAGTCCATTGGACTATGTAGCCGGTGGCGTCGGTCACTGGATTCCAGTACACCGCCAATTGCGCGACTTCGCCGACCACCCTGACGCCAGTCACGCGGCCGGGCGTCGGGGCTTTCGGTACGCCGGGCGCTTCGAGAGACGGTTCCCCGTCATCGGCATTGGTTTTGACGGCGATGACGCGAACGAAGTAGTGCCCTCCGGCAGTCAGGTTGCCAATGGTGTCGCTGCTGGCCGCGCCGTCCGCGACGGACCGCTCCCTCGCCGCAGTGAACGTCTGCACATCCGATCGCCATTGCACCTTGTAGCCGTCGGCATCGCTCACCGGATTCCACGACACGGCGAGTTCGCCCACGCCCGGCGATACGGTTACGCCGGTGACGCGGCCCGGCGGATCGATGACGGTCTGGAGAACGAAGGTCAGATCCGCCATCGGTTCGTTCGAGAACTTGCCAGTGCCTTTGAGGCTGGTGACGACGCCCCGCGGAACGGTGGCGGGGTTTCTGAGGGAGAACTCCTCGCCATCCTCGGTACCGGCGTCGTAGGGGAACAAGTCGACCTCGGAGAGCGCCAGCCATTCGCCTTGGGCGTCCTGCAGCGAGTGTCCCGAGACGCCCACGAACCAGTCGGGGCTCGGGCCGATCATCGACGTCATGGTGATCAACGGATGGTCGACGGGAACCTCCAGGTCGAACGTGGCGGTGCCCGTTCCACCGAAGGAAACACCGCGTTGGATGACGGCGAAGGCATGCGGACTGGCTTCGACCTCGCTGCGCAAGGCACCCGTGGATCCCGCTTCGGCCATCGCTTCGATGCCTGCAGAGGCCGTGCTGTCCCTGCTCCAGAAGCTGACGTTGGCGTTGTGGACGCCGCCGATCAAGGTGGTGAAGTGGGCACTGCCGACCACGCCGCCAGGCGTGCTGGCGGTGGTCCAACTCCCGCGAAAGGTGACGCGATAGGTCACGCTCTCAGGGTCCTGCGCACCCGCGAGTTCGCCCACCAGCGCCGCTGCCGCCGCCAGGAGAATCGCCACAAGCCGATTTCGGGGCGCGACGGAACATCGATGGCGCACAGCGGACGCGCAACCCGAGAACGCCAAGCCGCTGGCGCGGCCTTCGCGGTTCGAAACGGCGGAGATGGTCTGTTGCATGGCTGCAAGTGTGCGGGTTCGGCGGACCCTCGGCAATCCTCGTTTCAGGTGTCGACTACGAAGAAGCCGCTTGAATACCAACGCACGCGGTCGGGTCGATCCGATGGGGTGGGACAAGCGTGTCCCAGAGTCCATCCCCGCGGCCGTTAGCGCCGGGACGGCCGCCGGAACGCGCCTCATTCGGGGGTCAAGCACAGCCGAAATCCTGAACCGACCAGTTCGAAGCCGGCCTTCTCGAACAACCGGTGCGCCCTGGGAGGGGCGTCGACGACCCGTCCGCCCTTCAACTCGGCGATGCCGATGGCGTGGCCGAGCAGCCAGCGGCCGATCCCCCGACCGCGATAGTCTTCGTAGACGGCAATCGCCCTGATCGCGAACCGCGTCTCGCCGGTCCGCTGCAGCCTGTAGGCGCCGATCACCTGGTCGTCGAGCTTGGCGACGCGCACAAGGTCGAGCGCCGAATCGACATCGCCGACGAGATCAACGGGCATCTCGCCGGGAAGCGGCGGATAGACGGTCACGTCGCGGTAGCTGAACGGTGCCCGATCCTGGGGAGCGGGAGTCACCGGTTGCTTCCGCGCAGCGCGAGCACCCTTTCCCGCAGATCGTCGGCTTCTACCGCCGCAGCGGGTACGGGTTCACCGGCAACCACATCCACGCGGCTCCAGAAACGCCCCGGTCCCCTCCGGAGCGGGCCCTTGCCCTCGGGACTGAAGAAACTTCCCCACAGGCCCGCCAGGGCCATCGGGACGACCGGGACCGGCGTCTCCTCGACGATGCGCTCGACGCCGCGGCGGAATCGGTCGACCTCGCCGTCGGTGGTCAGCCTCCCTTCGGGGAAGATGCATAGCAGATCGCCAGCCGCGAGACCCGCCCGAATGGCCTCGAACGCGGCCTCGTAGACATCCGGGTCTTGGTGCCGGCCGATGATGGGAATCGTACGCCCGGTGCGGAAGATGAAGTTGAGCACCGGGATGCGGTAGATGTCGACGTGCATGACGAAGCGGATTGGGCGCCGCACCGCACCGGCAAGCAGACACGCGTCCACGTAGCTGACATGGTTGCACACGAGCACGGCGGCGTCTCTTTCGGGAATGGCGTCCAAGCCGGAATGGCGCACCCGGTAGAGGGTGTGCGAGATCATCCAGATGAGGAACCGCATGGTGAATTCCGGCACTTGGTGGAAGATGAACACGGCGACGGCGGCATTGACGACCGCCATGGTGCAGATCAGTCCGGGGATCGCGCCGTCGAGCAAGAGCCAACTGATCGCAAACCCCGCCCCCGCGACCATGAACACCGCGTTCAAGACGTTGTTGGCGGCGATCACCCGGGCGCGGCGGTCGTTGGGTGTTCGCGACTGGATGTTCGCTTGAAGGGGTACCACGTACAGACCTGTGAACACCCCCATCATGGCGAGATCGAACAGGAACCGGAAAACGCCGTCCGCCGCGAGGAATTCCATCACCGTCCGCTCGGGCCCGCCGGCAACGATCGCGCCGATGGCGAAGTAGGTATCCAGCCCGAACAAGCTCACGCCTGCGGCGCCGATGGGCACCAGGCCAATTTCGACCCGCCGTCTGGAGAGCCTCTCGCAGAGCAGCGAGCCCGCTGCGATGGCAACCGTGAAGACCACCATGATCAGCGTCACCACGTAGGGACCACCCGCCAAGCTGCGCACCAGGTCCGGAATCTGCGCCAGCACGACCGACCCGAGGAGCCAGAACCAGGAGACGCCGAGGATCGACAGGAACACGGCCTTGCGTTCGCGTGCCAGGACGATCAGCCGCCATGTCTCGATGACCGGATTCCAGCCGAGGTCGTCCGACTGGGTAGGGGCCGCGACAGGAATTCGCCGGCACGCCGCGTACCCCATGGCGGCTACTGCGACCATGAACACGAACAGCCAGAGCGAGACATCGCTTTTTCCGCCAAGAATTCCGCCTGCGATCGTGCCGAGCAGGATCGCCACGAACGTTCCCATCTGCACCACCGCGTTGCCTCCGACCAGTTCGGAGGCATCGAGGTGCTGCGGCAGGATCGCGTACTTGAGCGGTCCGAAGAAGGTGGACTGGACGCCAAGGAGGAAGAGCACGGCAAAAAGCGCCGGGACGCTTTCCAGGTAGAGGGCGATGCCGGCCAGCGCCGCGACCGCGATCTCGCCGAGCTTCACCAAGCGGATCAGCCGCGATTTCTCGAACTTGTCGGCGAGGGTGCCAGCGGTGGCCGAGAACAGGAAGAACGGCAGGATGAACAGTCCGGCGGCCAGGTTCACGTAGATGCCGGCGCCGTCCTCGGCGATCAGGCCTCCGAACGTGAGGATGACGATGAACGCCTGTTTGAACAGGTTGTCGTTGAAGGCGCCGAAGAGCTGGGTGACGAACAGGGGCGCGAGCCGTCGAGTGCCCAGCAGTCCGAACTGGGACGTGGATGCCGCCGCCGAGTTGCCTCCTCGGGTCTGCGTGTCGGCGGTAGCGTTCATGCAGGACACCTGGCGCGCGCGCCGAGCCGCTCCTCCTTCACGGGCACGGGCATCGTTGCGCGTCCCGGCGCGCGAGACCGCAGAGGAACCGATGATCCTTTTGATGGTCTACGTTGTCCAAGTTAATGCACTCATGTACGTCCAGCACTCATTTGCTACGGTCGATCGGCGAAGTGGATGTCGCCAGCAGCCTAGGCGCGCTGCATGTGCGTCGGCGCGCCTGACGGCGCGATCGAGAATGCGCGCCCTGAGGGGGCGTTTGAGAATGCTTTCGCATTCTCCCGACCTCGTTCGAAATGCAACTCGCGTGTCAGCATCCGGCGTGTTCAAGGAGTTTAGCGCAGACGTTGGTTCAAAATATCCTCGCTTGGGGCATCGCGAATGCCGCCTAGGAAGTTATCCGTCGTTTGCGGAAATTGCGGCAATCGTGCCTGAACGGGCTTGCAAACCGAGCCGCCGCCTACCTACCGTGCTACGAGTGGCAACGACCGAATCGGGACCGCACGAACCGCCTGGACTAACGTGGTGACGCCAAGTGTCCATCTGCAACTGGTTGCTGAGAGCGTCGCCCATCGCTCTTGGCTCGCGGGCGGTCGCGCGGAAGTCGGAGTCCCTTGGTGAAGCGGACTTTTGCCGACCGTCCGGTTTATGGTTTCGCGTGTCTGCAACGGGCCCATGTGGAAGCGCTCGACACGAGCGTGATCGGGGTGTCGGCAGCGTCGGTGGGCGTGACCATGGTCGTCTTCGCGGTTCTTGGGCCCATGGGTATGGAAGACAACCTCGGGACCGTGCGGCGCTTGGCGTTCGCGGGCCTGTGTTGCATCGTTTGCTGGCCGCTGTGTCACTCGCTGAGCGCAGTCATGCTCTTTCTCATGCGCAAGCGGCCGCCTTTTCAGATCGTCGTCGCCTGTGCGGCCGGCGTGTGGTTCATGGCGGTGCCGTGTACCGCCGTCGCGTACACGATCAATGGCCTATTCGATCCAGTAACCGCAATCCGCGATCCGCGATGAACTGTCCGAGATCTACTGGAATGTCCTCGTGATGTTCCTGGCTTGCAGTGGTGTCGTTCACTATGTCGCATGCCAGCGTGTCGAACTTCGGCAAGCCGTGCTCGCGCAGACCTTCCCGACAAGGCGGCGATCGGGCAAGACGGAGGATGCGGAAGAAGCGCAGGACTCGACGTCGACCGAAGACCGAGACAATGCGCACGGGCGGTTTTTCGATCGCGTGCCGTCCATGCTGGGCCAGGACGTCGTCTACCTGAACGTTTCGGGGCACTACATCAACGTCATCAACGTCGTTACGACCAA
>JAKZRQ010000102.1:0-4658 GCA_047518105.1 Pseudomonadales bacterium
GAAGATGCTCAAGGCGGGCGTTATCGAGGAACGCGACCGCGAACGGCTGGGCGTACCGATACCGTCGCTGACGATGCACCTCGAATCCGTCGTCGCTCATCGGCAAGGAGGCGAGGCGTAGACTCGATGGATCGGGGTTCCCAGCCCTGAAAGCCGCGCCTTGCGAGGAACGCTCCGGCGACGGCTGCGAATGCCCGTGAACGATGCCGAGAAGCTGCGCCATCTACCCCTCTCGGCCGGCTGCGGCGAGTGTGCCCGTGGCGAACAGATCCAGCTTGGCAATCCGCTGGGAACGACGACGCCCGATGTGATTTACCGGGCTGGACCGCGAGCGCGAGATCTACAAGCTCTGGGAAGACGAGTCCCCGGCGTTCGTGCTGTTAGGCAGCGCCGCATGTCACCGTTGTTCGAACTCGTCAACCCGTCGCCACAGCGGGAGTCGGTGAATCCTGATGCGGCTCGGCTCGAAGACCACTACCGCGCCTGCTTCGAGATCGGCCTCTACCGACGCCAGGTTGGCGAGCAGCGTATCGAGGAGACTCCCAGCACGTCGTTCCGGCATACCGCGAAATAGGATGACCGACGGGGCCTTTGCACCCCGAAGAGCGAGCAGAGTGCCGAAAATCCGTATCTTCCGATACGACAACACGGTTCTGGTCAGAGGCAATCTCGAACATTGCCGCGTCGGTGGCCGATTGGTAACCGACCTCGCGGACATGGACCGCATCGTGGCCAGCCGCGCAGAGGCCAGTCGCGAGCCGTGGCGACAGGGCGTTGTCGACGAGGAACTTCAGGCCGAGGCCACCAAGGGAAGCTGTCTCTCGTCGACCGCCGCCGCAGCGTAGCGAAGCGCCTCACCGATGTCGTCGGGATGGAGGTCGGGGTAGTCGGCCAGCACATCCGACGCGCTCATGCCTTGTGCAAGGAGGCCCACGACGGTGGCGACGAGTATCCTAAGGCCGCGAATGCTGGGAACCCCCCCCCATCTGGTCCGGGTCGACCGTTATGCCAGGAAATCGCATTTGGCTTCTCCTGAAGATTCCGTATGAAACAGCGATGTCACTCTACGCTCGAATATGGGCGGTGTGATCGGCGTTGCGGGCGACAACCCGCCGGAAGCGCGCTCGCCAGCCCAAGCCGCCCCAGGAGACCTTCGGAAGTGCCGCGGGCAAATCCGACAGCCTACTAGGGCGACGAGCTCCGGTTCGCGCGGTCTAGGCGCCGGGGCGTTACGCGGCGGCGCCGTCGCCGGACCGGGTGGGGCGTTCTCCGCTACCCGGAGGAGCCACGACGCCTTGCGGATCATCAGTTCGACCCCATCGAGCCGCATCCGCGCTTCGCCGAGTGGAAACGAGACGCCCTGGTTCATGGGACGCGCCGCACGCATTCGGGACCGGCATCGACAGCCGCGGCAAGCTCGGCGGGCTGGGGCTGGTATAGTACGCGCCCTTTGGGGGTGTGACTGCAAAATGGCCGAGCGTCTGAGTGGCGGTGAAATGCTCATTCGCGCGTTGCAGGACGAGGGTGTCGACTACGTTTTCGGCTACCCCGGTGGTGCCGTGCTGCACATCTACGACGCCATTTTCAAACAGCAGCGTATCGAGCATGTCCTCGCCCGCCACGAGCAGGCGGCCACCCACATGGCGGACGGCTACGCGCGCTCCACGGGCAAGACCGGGGTGGCGCTGGTCACTTCCGGTCCGGGGGCGACCAACGCGATCACCGGCATCGCCACGGCGTACATGGACTCGACCCCCATCGTGGTGATCTCGGGCCAAGTGCCGAGCCACGTCATCGGCACCGACGCATTCCAGGAGACCGACATGGTCGGCGTGTCCCGCCCGGTGGTGAAGCACAGCTACCTGGTGCGGAGCGGGGCGGAGATCCCGCGGGTGGTCAAGGAGGCGTTCTACATCGCGCGTTCCGGTCGCCCTGGGCCGGTGGTCATCGACGTGCCCAAGGACACCACCGATCCGAATGTGCTGTTCGACTACGACTACCCGGATTCGGTGTCGCTGCGCTCCTACTCGCCGGCAACCCGTGGCCACAGCGGCCAGATAAAGAAGGCCGCTACCGCGCTGTTGGCGGCGAAACGCCCGGTGATCTACGCGGGCGGGGGGGTGGTCCAGGGCAACGCAGCACCAGCGTTGACCGCGCTCGTGAAGCGCCTTGGTTGCCCGGTGACCAATACCCTCATGGGCCTCGGCGGATTTCCCGCCAACGACTGCCAGTTCCTGGGGATGCTCGGCATGCACGGCACGTTCGAAGCGAACATGGCCATGCATCACGCGGATCTCATCTTCGCCGTGGGTGCGCGCTTCGACGACCGCGTCACCAATGATCCGGCGAAGTTCGCGCCGGACGCGATCATCGTCCACCTGGACATCGACCCGGCCTCGATCTCGAAGATCGTCAATGCGGACATCCCGATCGTCGGTCCGGCCGCAGTGGTCCTGGCGGACATCGACCGGCTGGTGGCGTCCCGGCTCGCGGCCAATCCGGATTTGCTCGATCGCGACGCCCACGCCGCTTGGCAGCAGCGGATCCAGAGCTGGCGGGACGCGCACGGACTGGACCACGACCAGCGCCACCGCAGCGGCTTGGATGGCGCCCTGCTGCCCCAGCAGGTGGTGCAGGCGGTCTACCGGGCGACCTGCGGCCAGGCCTTCGTCACCAGCGATGTGGGCCAGCACCAGATGTTCGCCGCCCAATACTACAAGTTCGACGCGCCCCGCCGGTGGATCAACAGCGGTGGTCTCGGGACCATGGGTTTCGGCCTGCCCGCAGCCATGGGCGTGCAGTTCGCGCACCCCGGGGCGGTGGTCGCCTGCATCACGGGCGAAGGCAGCTTCATGATGAACATGCAGGAACTGTCCACCTGCATGCAGTATGCGCTGCCGATCAAGATCATCAACCTGAACAACAAGGCGCTCGGCATGGTCAAGCAGTGGCAGGACATGCAATACGGCGGGCGCCACTCCCACAGCACCTACCAGGATGCGCTGCCGGACTTCAAGGCGCTGTGCGAGTCGTTTGGCCACACGGCCTGCCGCGTCGACAGCTTGGACGAACTCGATGGCGTGATGGCGGACGCGTTCGGCACCAGGCACAAGGACGACCTGGTGTTCGTGGACGCCCACATCGACCCGGAAGAACACGTCTATCCCATGGCCGTCAAGGGCGGCGGCATGAACGACATGGTGCTGGGACGGGTGGATGGGCGCGACGACATCCGCGAGGATCTCTGATGCGTCGCTTGCTCGCCATTCTCCTGGAGAACGAGGCTGGTGCCTTGTCGCGGGTGATCGGCCTGTTCGCGCAGCGCAACTACAACATCGAGACGCTGAATGTCGCGCCCACCGAGGATGCGACGCTCTCCCGGGTGACCCTGTCCACGACCGGCGACGAGGGCAGGATCGAGCAGATCACCAAGCACCTGAACCGGCTGATCGAGGTGGTCAAGGTCGTGGACTTGACCGACGGCGACCACATCGAACGCGAACTGATGATGATCAAGGTGCGGGCGGAAGGCGAAATGCGCGAGGAGATCAAGCGCAGGTGCGAGATCTTCCGCGGCCAGATCATCGATATCGCCACCGACGCCTACACCATCCAACTCACCGGGGCATCGGACAAGCTCGACGCGTTCATCCGGACGTTGGACGATGCGGCCATCATGGAAGTCGTCCGTTCCGGGGTCGCCGGTATCGGGCGCGGCGACAAGATTCTTAGCCTTTAACAGCAGCGGGGGTACCAATGCAGGTCTACTACGACAAAGATGCCGATCTATCGATCATCCAGAAGATGAACGTGACGGTGGCCGGCTACGGCTCCCAGGGCCATGCCCACGCCAACAACCTGCGCGACTCCGGCGTCGGCGTCACCGTCGGCCTGCGTCCGGGTTCCGGTTCGTGGACGAAGGCCGAGAACGCGGGTTTCGCGGTCAAGTCCGTGGCGGAGGCCGTCAAGGGCGCGGATCTGGTCATGATGCTGACGCCCGACGAGCACCAGCAACGCATCTACGCCGAGGAAGTCGAGCCGAACTTGCGCGAAGGCGCGGCCATCGCGTTCGCCCACGGCTTCAACATCCACTTCCAGTTGATCGAGGCGCGCGAGGACTTGGACGTGATCATGATCGCGCCCAAGGGGCCCGGTCATACGGTGCGCTCGACCTACGCGGAAGGCGGTGGCGTGCCGTCGCTGATCGCCATCGGCCACGATGCCAGCGGACTCGCCAAGGACATCGCGCTCTCGTACGCGTCGGCGAACGGCGCCGGTCGCGCCGGCATCATCGAAACGTCCTTTCGCGAGGAAACGGAAACGGACCTGTTCGGCGAACAGACCGTGCTCTGCGGCGGTGCCGCCGCGCTGGTCACCGCGGGGTTCGAGACCTTGGTGGAAGCTGGCTACGCGCCCGAGATGGCGTACTTCGAATGTCTGCACGAACTCAAGCTCATCGTGGACTTCTTCTACGAAGGCGGCATCAGCAACATGTGGTACACGGTGTCGAACACCGCCGAGTACGGCGGCTTGACCCGCGGCTCGAGGATCGTCACCGACGAGACCAAGGCCGAGATGCGCCGCATCCTGGACGAGATCCAATCGGGCAAGTTCGCCCGGGAATTCGTCACCGAGAACCAGGCGGGGGCGCCCACCAT
>JAKZRQ010000103.1:0-5095 GCA_047518105.1 Pseudomonadales bacterium
GCGACCGCCGGCACGTGTTCGTCCACCTTGAAGCTGCGGTACGATCGGATTCGCATGGACTCCATGTTCATGGGTCGGGTCTCCTTTCCCAGTGGGTTCGCGTTCACTGGAGGCTACCCGATCCGGCGCCGGGGCGGCATTCGCCAGCCCCGGCGTCGCTCAAATCGTCATCGCCGATTCCGTGCCAAATGTGTCTGAGCTAGAACAGACCGACTACCGATCTAAAGTCCCGTTCTACACCTTCCCGGCCACGTTGGCCGAGCAGGAGGCAGCCCTTGCCTCGCACCCGATGATCGAACGGTTGGCCCAAGCGCGACAAGCGCTTTCCGGCGACCGCTACCGACCGACATACCACTACGTCAATCCGGAGGGGATGCAGAACGACCCCAATGGCCTGTGTTTCTGGCAGGGACGATGGCACCTGTTCTACCAGGGGTACCCGCCGGAGGATCCGCGCCAACACTGGGGACACGCGGTCAGCGACGACCTCGTGCATTGGCGCGATCTGCCGTATTGCATTTATCCGGACCCCGAAGAGTGTTGCTACTCTGGCGCGACGCTTGTGGAGGAAGACCGGGTGATCGCCATGTATCACGGCACCAAGGCCGGGAACATGGTCGCTACGTCCAGTGATCCTCTCCTGCTCAACTGGACCAAGGTGGCTGGCGCCCCGGTTATTCCCGTGGCACACCCCAAGGGGCCGCCCTTGCCGTACCGCGTTTTCGACCCTTGCATCTGGAAGCAGGGCAGCAGCTACTACTCGTTGTCCGCCGGTCGCATCGCCGAGGGGCCCGGTGGCGCCCCGGTTGCCGCGGACTTCCTATTCCGCTCGAATGACCTCGCGCACTGGGAGTACCTGCACCCATTCACCGAGGACGACCGCTTCACGCTCATCGGCGACGACGGCGCTTGTCCCTACTTCTGGCCCCTCGGCGACAAGCACATGCTGCTCTTCTTCAGCCACATGAGCGGTGGCCAGTACTTGCTCGGCGACTACGACACGGATCGGGACAAGCTCGTCGTTACCGGTGCGGGCAAGTTCAATATGGGACCGGTGGGGCCTGGCGGCGTCCACGCGCCCTCGGCGACCCCCGACGGTCGGGACATCGTGGTCATCTTCAACATGAACCCCGGCAAACGCACCCAGGGCTGGGACCAGATCATGAGTCTGCCGAGGCGTTTGTCGTTGGCAGAGGACGACGAAGTCCTGATGGCGCCTGTGGAGACCGTGGCTTCGTGCCGGCAGTCCCGCCAAGGCGGGGTGCCTGCGGAACTCCCCGCGAACCGGGAACTGGTCCTGGAGGGATTGGGCGGCGATGCCTTGGAGATCCAGGCGACGATCGGACCGAGCCCGGCGTCGATGGTCGAACTCAACGTACTGCGATCCCCGAACCGGGAGGAGTACACCCGCATCGCCTTCTACCGCGACCGGGGCTACCGGGACGCCGTTCTCGGTAGGCGGCACATCGAAAGCCTGGTGACCTTGGACACCTCCTACTCGACCACCGCGCCGGATGTCCGTTCGAGGGCTCCCGAGACCGCGCGGGTGCGGCTTGGTCCGGACGAGCCTCTGCGGTTGCGGGTGTTCGTCGACAGAAGCATCGTAGAGGTCTTCGTCAACGGCAAGCAGTGCATCGCCGCGCGGGTCTATCCGGAACGCACGGACAGCACCGGCATTTCGTTTCGCTCGCAGGGCACGGCAACCGAACTCACGTCGCTCGACGTCTGGAAGATGGGGTCGATCTACTGACCAGGCGCGCCGCATATGGGGGGCTTCACGCGCTCTGGCGAGCGCGCACGCTTCGACCTGGGATCGTGTCTACATTCCGAGTGGGTTGTGATGCGGCCCTTGAAGTATCGGCACACGCGCATGAGACAAGCGCCAATTCGTCGCTCGGCGCCGTCGGCGACCGCGGAGCGGTCGCGTCCACAGGGACTTCGTCATCGGTCGTCCGACGTCAAGACCAACGTCCCTGTCGTCGACAACGTTCCCCCGGTCCCGTTGACGACGCAAGCCGTGGCCTCGGTCTGCTTGCCCTCGATGCCGTTGACGCCGTCTTCCGCAGTGCGCGACAACTGCCGGTAGGCCTCCACCAGAAGCTGCATGCCGTACATGCCGGAGTGGTTGAACGACAGCCCGCCGCCGTTGGTGTTGATGGGCAACCGGCCGCCTGGAGCAGCGGCGCCGCTCTTCCACAACGTGTAGCCCTCGCCGCGGGGCGCCAGGCCGAGCATTTCGGCGGTGATGCCTGCGGTGATGGTGAACGAGTCGTAGATCATGGCCATTTCCATGTCGGTCGGTCCGAGGCCGGCCATCTTGTAGGCGGTGGCGGCAGAGCGGGACGCGGAGGTGGCGGTGAAGTCCTCCATCTCGAGAATGTTCTGGTGGCCCATGGATTCGCCGGCGCCGCTCACCCAAACCGGATTGGTGCGCAAACCGCGGGCGATTTCGGGGCGGGCGACGATGACCGCGCCACCGTGGTCCGTAACCAGGCAGCAGTGATAGAGCGTCAACGGCCAGGCGATTAGGCGCGCGTCCAGAACGTCCTGAACGGTGATTGGGCCGCCGAAGGGACTCTGCGTCTTCCGGTACATGACCGCGCGCGGGTTCAGTTGCGCCCAGTCCCGGGTGACCACGGAGATGTGCGCGAAGTCTTTCTGGGTGGTGCCGAAGCGGTGGAAGTGCCGCACCATGGCGTGCGCGTACTGGGACGGCGCGCCGAAGGTGCCGTAGGCCGCAGTCATCTCCGCTCCGGGGCTGATCTGGCCACGGCCGCCGCCGCCGCCCCCGCCTCCGCGGTAGGACCAGCCGGCTTCGCCGTGACTGACGAGTGCGATGTCGATGATGCCCGCGTAGATGGCCGCCAGGGCGTGGTGGACGTGGATTTGGAACGAACAGCCGCCGACGGAGGTGGTGTCCAGATAGCGCGGCTTGAGACCCAGGTGCTCGGCCAACTCGCCGGACCAGCCGGCGGAGAAGATGCCCTGGATGTCCGAGATCGGGATGCCGGTCTGGACGCTGACGTTCTTGATGGCTTGGATGTGGTGTTGCAGGGAGGTCACCTTGTGGCCGGTGAGATCCTCCGGATAGCCGATGACATCGGATTCGGCGGCGCCGACGATGGCCGCCGCATTGCGTAGGTTCGGTGCTCCCATGGCTTACTCCTCCGCTTGCTCGACGACGCGCCAGAACGGAATGAACGTGTCGTCGTTGGCTTGTTCGAACTCGACTTCCACCCGGGTGCCGATCTTGATGGCTTCCGGCTTGGTCGCATCGACGCCGCGCAGCACGGTCATCATGCGGTCGCCCTCGTCCAAGTCGATGTAGGCGGTGACGTAGGGAACCTCCTCGGCCCAGCCCCCGAACGCACGGTGCTGCACCGCGAAGGTGTGCAGGCGACCCTTGCCGCTACCCTCGATCCACTCCAGGTCCGTGGAGTGGCAGGAAGGGCAGATGAGCCGCGGGTACCAGTGCACCCGGTTGCATTCGCAGCAGCGGGGCAGCATCAGCTTGCCGGCTTTCGCGCCTTCCCAGAACGGTTTGGTGTGTTGCCCCTGCGGGGGTATCGGTTTGTTGTAGGCCACGGCTTCTCCGCTGGTCTCGTCGTGTGGTCAAGCGGCGTAACTTATCACGCCCGCACGCGGTGTTGTGGGGCTGATGGCCACTGGCATGGTGGGGCTGATGGCCACTGGCATGCGGGCGATGATCGCTCGGCGAAGCGCCGAACCTGCGCAACGGCCCAACGGGCAGGCCCGCCGAGCGACCCTTGGTCGCGTCGCTGTACGCCTTTTGACATTCGCCTACCGCCCGATAAGCTGATGCGGGTTCCGGAGGACTTGGGGACTACCCGATGACGCTCGTCACTTGGTCGTGGCTGTTTCTCGTACATCGGCGCCATGCTGGGAATCGGCTTCATCGGGCACCGCCGGGTCAAGCACGCCGACGACTTCGCCACGGCACGGGGTTCCTACGGCCCGGTGTTCCTGGCATTCGCCTTTGCGGCCACCACCGCCAGCGGGGCAACCTTCCTGGGTGGTCCGGGCCTTGCCTACAAATGGGGGGCGCCGACCACTTGGGGCAACTTCCTGTATCCCATCGGCGTCTACTTCGGGGTGTTGATTTCCATGCGCCTGATTGCCACGTCGGGCAACCGATTCGGCAACCGGTCGATTCCGGAGTACTTGGGCGACCGCTTCCAGTCCGACGGCATCCGCGTCATCGTCTCGATCTTCTCGCTGGTGCTGTTCTTCTACCTTGCCGGGCAACTCGTCTCCGGGCTCGTGATGTTCGAGATGATGCTGGGCATGCCGAAGCTCGCCGCGTTGCTGGTCACCTCGGGGGTGTTGCTTGTCTACGTGTTCATGGGCGGCGCCCATGCCGACATCCTCACCGACGGTGCCCAGGGCATCATGATGCTCATCCTCGCCGCGGTGGTCATCTTGATGTTCGTGTTCGGCGTGGGCGTGGACGGCGGGATGATGGGGTTGTTCGACAATCTCAAGAGCCAAGACGGCAATCTGGTGGGCTTGCTCAACACCACGACGCCGCTCTACCACTCGTGGTGGTCCATCGCCTGCATTGTCTTGGCGCACCTGCCGCTCGGCCTCTTGCCCCATCTCGGGAACAAGCTCTGGGCGCTGAAGGATACGGACCAGCAGGGCACCTTCATCAAGCTCGCGTTCACCTTCGGGCTCACGCTCGGCATGCTCGGACTCGGCGGCTTGCTCGCCCGGGCGGTGGTCGGCGATGGGTTGGACAGCCAGAACCAGGCGCTGCCGATGCTGTTCATCGAACTGTTCCCGCCGTGGCTCGCCGCATTGGTTGGCGTCGGCATCCTGGCGGCGATCATGTCGACGGCGGATGGCCTTGTGGTGTCGTCTTCGCAGATCATCGCCAACGATCTCTACCGCCGCACGCTGGCGCCTTGGCTGGCACCCAACGCCACCCGGGACGAACGCGACCGCCAGGAACTCCTGATCAGCCGGGTGGCGACGGTGGTGGTCATGATCCTATGCACGGTCCTAGCCCGCATTTCTCACCAGGCCGCTTGTCGGCGTCAAAGAGCTCTTGGGTTTCACTAGTTTGACCGCGATG
>JAKZRQ010000104.1:0-5364 GCA_047518105.1 Pseudomonadales bacterium
AGGGCCTCCGCGCGAAGCGCGGGCGGGCGCGGCCAGCGCAGTCCGCCATCGGCACGATCATCGACATCGCGGTCAAACTAGTGAAACCCAAGAGCTTTTTGACGCCGACAAGCGGCCTGGTGAGAAATGCGGGCTAGCACCCGCTTCGCTTCCTCCCGTAGCTCCGCCTTCCGGATCTTGCCCGATGCGGTCATGGGGAACTCGTCGAGGAAGATGGCGTGGCGAGGAATCTTGAAGCTCGCGACCTTGCCCCGGCAGTAGGCGACGATGTCGTCGGCCTCGATGTCGACACCGGGTTTCCGCTCGACGAACGCCACCGGCACTTCCGCCAGCCGCTGATCGGGCAGGCCCACGACGGCCACTTGCCGCACGGCCGGGTGTTCGAGCAAGAGCCCTTCGACCTCCATCGGGTCAACGTTCTCGCCACCGACTTTCAGCATGTCCTTGAAGCGTCCGAGGAATCGGATGTAGCCGTCGGCGTGGTGCTCGGCCATGTCGCCTGTGCAGAACCAGCCCTCGGCGTCGTAGGACTGCGCGGTTTCCGTGGGCTTGTTGTAGTAGCCGATCATCAGCGCGTAGCTCTTGACGCGCAGTTCGCCGGCCTCGCCGGCCACCAGTTGCTCGCCGGTGTCCGGGTCGACCACCTTGAATTCGTAGCCGGGCGCCGGGTACCCGGAGGTCTCCAGACGGTGCTGCGAATCGTCGTCGAGAGCCGACAGCGCCGCGCCGACCCACATTTCGGTCATTCCGTAGGCGGATAGCGCTTTCAACGGATGCATTACGCGTTCCCCGCGTCGGGCCACCGGCGTCGCGCTGTGCATTCCGGCAGCGAAGACCCCGGTACGCAGGCTGCTCAAGTCCCGGGGCCTTGCTTCCTGGGCATCGCACAACATCTGCATGTGGGCCTCGAACCCATGGGCGATCGTCGCGCGTTCCCGTTCGATCAGGTCGAGCGCCTCGTCGGGATCGAAGGTCGCGGTCAGCACCTGCCTGGCCCCGGTCGCCATCGCCATCATCGCCGCTTCCGAGTAGCCGAAGGCGTGGAAGAGCGGCAGGTAGCTCATGATGGTGTCGTCTTCGGTGACCGCCATCCGAAACGCGCGCTCCTCCACGTTGCGAATGAGCTTGTGGTTGTGCAGCACGCCTTTCGGGAAGCCGGTAGTGCCGGAGGTATACATCATGAACACGGGATCGTCTGGATCCACGGCGTCGGCGCGTGCGGCGAGTTCCGCGTCCGACACGGCCTCCCCACGGGCCAGCGCCGCAGCCCAGGATGCCGTGCCCTGGTGTTCGCCCGCGCCGACGATGACCACGCGGTCGAGTTCGGGAAACGAGGGGTCGTTCACGGCGTCGCCTTCGTTGGGCAGGTCGACAACGTTGCGCACCATGTGCAGATAGTCGATCGGGCCGGAGACGTCGTGGGTGATCAGCATCCTGGTGTCGGATTGGCGCAGCACGTACTCGAGATCGTTGGTGCGAAAGCGCGTGTTCACCGGCACCTGCACGGCACCGACCTTGGCGAGCGCATACATGAGAAACACCCACTCCGAGCGGTTGTTGAGCCACAGCGAGACGTGGTCGCCGCGAGCAACGCCGAGCGCCAAGAGCGCTTTTGCAGCGCGGTCGATCTGTGAGGCCAACTCGGCGAACGTGTAACGCTCATCCTCGAACAAGAGGGCCTCGCGGTTCGCGAACTTGCGTGCCATCTCATCCGGCAGATCGCCAAGACGGCGTTTCGGGTACCAGTCGGTCATGTGTTTTCGTGCTTGGCGGAACGGGAACGGACCGATATTGACACGCGGCTGGACCCTGCGCACGAGGGCGTGTCGGCGCGTTGTTTCGACCGTGGCCGATGCCCATGCTCGGCGGGGAGGGACCCGGTGTTGGACCGGGTCACGAGTTCGGCTACCCGCTGACCGACGATGTGGACGCCGTTCCGTTGGGAGAGATGAACGCCGCGCTGCTGGGCGATTGAACCACCTCGGCGACGTCAGGAAATCGCGGCGAGATGTCGCGCACCAAATCGCAGTAGGCAATCGTTGTCCCAGACCGGCGCGGGTTGGCGCGAGTCTTCCACGCCGATGGGTGCATTGTGCATGGGATCAAAGCAGACCAAGAAGGCCCAGCGCGGAATGGGCGACGAGTTCGGCGCGCTCTGGTGCAGCATCTCGCAGTGGAAGAAGCAGGCGTCGCCGGGGTCGAGTTCGACGAATACAGGCTCGCATCCGGCAGCGAGTGCCACCTCGACGGCCTCGGGCGTCGGGCATCGCTGTCCCCAGGGCTTGATCTCGAACTCCACGCGGCCGAGTTGGTGAGAACCACTTAGCAGTTCGAGGCAGCCATTTTCGCGTGTCGCGGGATCGATGGCGAGGAAGCAGGTGGCGAGGTCGGGAAACGGACGTCCCGGGCGACCGTAGGCATCGACGCCGTCGGGGTTGCCCCAATACCAGAAGTCCTGGTGCCAAAGGAACCGGTTGCCGCCGCGGTAGCCGCCGCCGATGGGCTTGGCCGTTCGCAGATGGTAGTCGCCCAGATCCTCTTCCGGCGTGTGGTTGTCGGCATCCTTCACGATTAGCTTGCGGTGATGGAGGGTGATGCCGCCCGGTAGGGGGTCGGGTCGGCGGCGACCCCAACGCGGCTCGTGGCGGCACCCGTCGTGGAGCAACCGCTCGAACGCGCTGACCATCCGTTCGTTGAAACAGACCGCGTTGAACATCGTTTCCTCGCCGAGCCCGTGTTGGTGATACGGAATCGAGTCCCAGATCTCGGGTTTTTGTTGGCGGTCCTTCATTTCCGCACGAGCAACGCGGGCCAGCAGATCGATGACGGTGCCGTCGTAGAACCGCCGTTTGACGACGTAGCCATGCTCCCTGAAGTGGGCGATGTCCGTATCGATTATCGCTGGTGTGGTCGCCATCCCATGTTCCGACTTGGGCGCTAACGAGTGTGGATTATGAGCGTATCGGCAGCCGCGCGCAGCATCGCCTTCAACGGCATTCGAACCTCGCCGGATCACGACCGTCGCCGCCGACGTAGGTGGCTCGCTGCGGGTAGGCGCAGAGCGGACGTGCACCGCTGCCTTCGGCGAAACGAGCCAGCAGCGTGTCCGGCGCGATGCCGGTCTCGTCCCACTGTTCCATGGCTTCGATGAAGTCCACCTGCCACGGTCCGAGTCCGCCGGCGCAGTGGAGTACACCCGGCATCAGGAACAGGCGCACGTCGCTACGGGCGGATACATCCCGGGTGATTGATTGAGTGATTGATTGAGGAGTGATTGATTGAGGGACACCCACCTCAGTGGTCGGACGCGCAGAGTGATTGATTGAGGGACACCCACCTCAGTGGTCGGACGCGCAGGGCGGCACGGTGGATGTCCCCGGTGGATGTCCCGTGGGGGGTGTGGTCGAACTGGGTGTTGGGCCTGTTACAGTTTCATCGGACCCAGAGGACAACGTTGACGATGGAGACGAAGAGGACTAGCTCATTTCATGCGGGAGCCGTCGCACTAGCCGCCGCGATCATCGCAGGAAGCTGTGCAGGGGTCATGGTTGGAGGGCTCTTTTCGTGGCTTGAGATCTCCACGGCAAGCATTGGAACTGTCGCCTATCGAGTGTCGGTCGGGCTTGTCGTGGCGGTTGATTTGGCTACTGCAGTTGTAGTGTTTCGGCTGGTGCGAAGACGGCTGATGGCCGGCGAGGCGCGCCGCGAGTCCGGGTAAGGTTCGGCGCGTGCCTAACGGGTTCGCCGATGCTGGGCGTCGATAGCGTGGTGATCTGATTGATTTTGGGACACCCACCTCAGTGGTCGGACGCGCAGGGCGGCACGGTGGATGTCCCCGGTGGATGTCCCCGGTGGATGTCCCCCCGACGACCGCCGCGCGAAGTCGCGGCTCACGGCACCGCCGCCGAGGGCATGAAGTTCGCCGGCAGGGACCCTGTCGTCTACACGTTGGCGGGAAGGGCGGACTCGTTCGCGAGGTTCGACACGGTCTTCTGCGAGGTCGCAGCCGCCGAGATCGCCCATCCGGCAGATCGCCATGACGGCGTTTCGGGTACCAGTCGGTCATGGTTTTTGGTGCTTGGCGGAACGGGAACGACCGATATTGAAACGCGGCTGGACCATGCGCACGAGGGCGTCTCGGCGCGTTGTTTCGGTCGTGGCCGATGCCCATACTCCGCAGGGAGGGATCCGGTGTTGGACCGGGTCACGGGGGAGGCACCATGCCTGGGAAACGCCTTGCCGTGATGCTCATCGGCGCGGGTGGCAACATGCGCAACGCCCACGTGCCACGCATCGCGGCGGACGGGGCCGTGGAGATCGTCGGCGTTGCGGACCCGGTGGAGTCCCAGGCGAGGCTGCTCATGGACAGGGCGGGCGGCGAGATTCCCTACTTTTCCAATTGGCGCAGGATGCTGAAGGATGTGGAGGCGGATGGCGTCCTCATCAGCACGCCGCATCGCGATCACTATTCCCAGGCCAAGGCGTGCTTGGACAGCGGTTGCCACGTGTTGGTGGAGAAGCCGCTCGTGATCCAGCCGAGCCACGCCAAGCGCCTGCTGGCGTTGGCCGATGACAAACGTCTCGCCCTGGTCGTTGCCTACCAGCGGCATTGGATGTCGCATTACGTCTACGCGCGGGAGCTGATTCGACGTGGGGCGTTGGGCGAGATCCGCAGTGTCGTCGCGTACGTCACCCAGAATTGGCTCGGCGTCGGCGGTTGGCGCCTCGACCCGGCGCTGGCCGGCGGGGGCATGTTCATGGACACGGGTAGTCACCTGGTCGCCTCGATGCTGTGGGTCACCGGCCTGGAGCCGCGTATGGTCTCGGCGTCGTTCGACAACGCCGGTCATGCCGTGGACATCAACGCCGGCTTGGTGGTGCGGTTCGCGAACGACGCCATCGGCACGCTGAACACCACGGGCAACGCGTCGCGCCACGACGAGCGGCTTGCCATCAGCGGCAGTGAAGGATCCTTGGTGCTGCACCTTCATCAGTGGGGCGTGCGCTCGATGCTACTGAACGACGAACCGGTCGAACTGCCGAAGCGAATCAAACCATCGACGCCCGACGCGGCGTTCTTCGTCTGGATGCGCAACGGTCTTCGGCACTACGAGACGCAGGACTTCGCCTTGCAGGTGTCCCGGCTCGCACAAGCTGCATACAGGTCGGCCGAGGAGAACGGGCCGGCAAGGATTCGTCGCTGAACGGAAACACACGTTTCTTCAACCATTGGGGACAGCCATGGTGACCTTGCTCGACGGCGGCATGGGCCGGGAAATTCAGCAACGCCGGCCGGAAGCCGCGCACGGGCTGTGGTCCGCCAGCGTGCTCGTCGACGAACCCGAACTCGTGGTGGAGATCCAC
>JAKZRQ010000105.1:0-2951 GCA_047518105.1 Pseudomonadales bacterium
GAGAGCCTCCCGCGCGAAGCGCGGGCGGGCGCGGCCAGCGCAGTCCGCCATCGGCACGATCATCGACATCGCGGTCAAACTAGTGAAACCCAAGAGCTTTTTGACGCCGACAAGCGGCCTGGTGAGAAATGCGGGCTAGGAGAATGAGCCGCCGTCCACCCGGAGGATCGCGCCGGTGGTGAAGCTGCCGGCCTCGCTCACGAGATAGAGCGCCGCACCGACCACCTCCTCGGGCTGACCGCCGCGCTGCAAGGCGATGCCGGTCTTGGCGTTCCTCTCGAACGACTCCATGTCCCATGCCTTCGAGATATCGGTCAGGAAGGGCCCGGCCTGGATGCAATTGACGCGTACCTTCGGCGCGTAGGCGCGGGCCAGCGACAGGGTCAACGAGTTGATGCCGGCCTTCGCCCCGCCGTAGGGCTCCGACCCAGGTGTCCCTGCGCCGCCGCCGTAACGTGGTAGATGGTCCGCTGCCGAGACACATCGCGGAGCATGTCGGAATCTCCCGTCAGACGCGACCTGCCTGATCCAGCAGTCGCACAAGCGCGTCCTCCTCCCCGATGCCGCCACCCTTCGTAACGACCGCGAGCTTGCCGTCCTCGGTTTGGCACAACGGTACGGCCGTGCCTGCACTTCCCAGTACGCGAAGCGTTCGATCGCCCAAAATTGCCGCCGCCGTGTCGCCGCCCAAGACGATCAGCGCCGGCGCCCCGGACGCATCGAGCCAATCCCAGGTGATGGTCGCCACGGTCGATGCCATGGCCTCTGCCGCAGCGTCGGCGATCGCGTGCGAGGTCGGTTCGGTCGCCAGGACTACGTCCTGGCCGTGGCGCAGGACCACAACCGCTTCGGCGCGGTCCGTGTACGGCCCCAACATCACGCACTCGAGTTTCGATATCTGCGCCCGGCTCAACGGATGCAGGCTGCCGCAGACGATCAGTGCGGGACGCGGCAACGCCGGCAGGTCGCTACGCCCGCCCCTGCGCAACGTGGCCGCGTAGGCCCCGATGCCGCCTGTGGTGCCGACCAGCATGCGCTCCTCCGCCCGGCACCGAACCGCTGCGGCATGCAACTCCGCGTTGTCGTTGGCATCGAGCACGACCAACTCGCCCCTCGCCAAGGCCCTCTCGCAACCTGCTGCACGCAGATGGTCGACAGGCCGACTCGACAACAGCCGGTTGCGCGGATCACGACCGAAGGGGCTCTCGGCCACCGGCACCTCGCGGATGTAGACCGTTCCGTCGTCGCAGCGCCGACCCGCGTCGGGAAAGCTCGCCAGGATCGCCACCCGTCTGCCCAAGGCAAGCAGCGCTGCGGCCTCGTGCGCCCAGTTTCCACGCAGTCCGGAATCCATCTTGTGGCACCGGAAACGCGCCGCGAATCCGTGCGCTTCGCCAATACGCCGCCCAGCTTCGGCAGGTTCGCAATGACGACTATCGAGGTCGATCACGGCACAGTCGTCCGACGCGCCAGGCGTTGGCGTCAGTCGGACTTCAAAACCGAGATCGGCGCACGCGCCGCCGGTCTCCAAGGCGCCGGTACGGTCGTCGGCGGTGAGAAGCAGTTCAGGTGGCGGCATCGCTCTATCTGCTCGTTCTGCTCGATCGCGACCTACAGTCTGTCGGCTTGCGGCTACCCAACGCAAGATGAGCACCCCTTGGCTGGCCGAGCCTCGCTGTGCCGCATCATCACGTTGGCGTCGAGTGCCCGCTTTGCCACGCCCAAGCTCGAGTCCTTCGCTCCCCTCGTCGGCAAGGTTATGCTGTTGGTGCTTAGGTGCGCTCATGGGCGCGACCCAAAGACCAACGCCAAGAACTGACGCCAAATACTGACGATGGAGGCAGTGCGCGACGCGGCGTGAAGAAAAGAACGTACAGCGGGTCTCCCTGGGAGCGACAGGCGGCCTATTGCCGGGCGATCAGAACCGGCCAGTTCATTGCGGTCTCCGGCACGACAGCCATTGACGAGAACGGCGACGTCGTTGGCGGCGAAAGCGTCTACCGCCAAACGGCCTTCGTGTTCGCCAAGATCGACCTGGCTTTGAGCGAACTCGGGGCCGGCCTCAAGGACGTGGTGCGCACACGCACGTTCATTACGGACATGAGCCAGTTCGAGGGATTCGCCCGAGCCCACAAGGAAACGTTCGAGGGCACCGACCCCGCCGCCACCTGCGTTGAAGTCTCAAGGCTCGTCGACAAGCGCCTGCTGATCGAAGTCGAGGTGGACGCCGTCGTTCCATAGCGCATCCGCGATGCGTGGGGCATGCCGGGCGTGGTCGCAGCGGTTTTCGGCGATTGCTCACACAGTTCGGGGTCGATGTCTCACAGCGTACCGACCCGCAAGGAGTCATCATCGGCCTGCTACACTTGCACGAGACCAACGAACATGAACCCGGCCGTGATCGACACGCTGAGATTCGCCGACCGCCTGAAATCGTCGGGCATTGAAGCGATGCACGCCGAGGGCATCGCGCGCGCCCTCGGCGACGAGTTGGCGGACCGGATGCTCACTCGGCACGACCTCGACCAAGCCCTGGAGCCCGTGCGCGACAGTATCCAGGCCATCGAAGCGAGACTCGACGGGCTGGACCCTCGGTTCGACGCCATCGATGCCAAGTTCGACGCCATCGATGCCAAGTTCGAAGCGAATGGACGGCAAGTTCGGAGCGATGGACGCCAAGTTCGAGGCCTTGCACCGCGAAGTCTCTGGCAAATTCAACCTGCTCGTTGGAGTACTGGCATTGGGTTTCACGCTGCTTGTAGGGCTTGGCACGTTCAATGCCGTTTCCCTTCGCGTCGTCGCGCCAGCGGCAGAAACGGTGATGATGCCGCCACGTTGAGCCAGGTTTTTCGCCACCCGTAGAGATTGCGGCAGCATTCTCAAACGCGCCCACAGGGCGCGCATTCTCGATCACGCCCGTCAGGGCGCGCACTCGCACCGCGAGGCGCCGC
>JAKZRQ010000106.1:0-10470 GCA_047518105.1 Pseudomonadales bacterium
CGCGAGAGCCTCCCGCGCGAAGCGCGGGCGGGCGCGGCCAGCGCAGTCCGCCATCGGCACGATCATCGACATCGCGGTCAAACTAGTGAAACCCAAGAGCTTTTTGACGCCGACAAGCGGCCTGGTGAGAAATGCGGGCTAACGATCTACCGGTTGAAGAAGAGGATCGACGCCGCCCGAGCGGCCAAAGCCAACGGCAAGTAGCGCGTCGTCCGCTGGCCCGGCATCAAGCCTGCGTGTGCAGGGCGAGAAAAGCGCGGAGTTCCATGGCAAGGCGCGCAGTCTCGGCCGACGCCTGGTAGGCGAAGGCATGCGGCAGCCCCGGATAGAAGAGGTAGTTGAGTAGACCGCCCGCCTGCTGGTATTCGCGCACCAGATCGAGCGTCATTTCCCTTGGCACGTTGGCGTCCTCTCCGGGCTGTACCACAAGCAACGGGGGCAGGGCCTGGGCTTCGCCTGCGCGAAGGGCACGCTGCACGCTGGCCTGGCGCATGTGCTCCTCGTCCCGGTAGTAGCGGCGGTGGGCGGCGACCAATTCGTCGCGCCCGGTACGCTCGGCGTGGCGGAATCGGAACAGGGGGTCCGAAACCGGCCACAGCGCCACGACGCAGCAAACCGACGCCGAAACATCGTGCGCGTCCGGTTCCGCCAGGATCGTCGTTCCGCGGTGCGCGGCGATGTCGGGCTGAACGGCGGCCAGCAACGCCAGATGGCCGCCGGAGCTGCTGCCGACCAGGCCGATCCGTCCCGGGTCGATGCCGAACTCGTTCGCTCGGGACCGAACGTAGCGCACGCCCGCGGTGATGTCCTGCACCGCACAAGGATGCTTGCCATTGCGCCCGTCGCGGAAATCCAGCGAGAAGACGGTGAACCCCGCCGCCGCCAAATCCCGGCAAAGAACCTCGGGCGTGAACCGGTCGTTCGACGTCCAAGCGCCGCCGTGAACCATGACCACGGCCTGGTCGGAGCGCGCGGCCGGATCGCTCGCACGGTAGCGTTCGGCGCGCAGATCCAAGCCGTCGGCACGGCCGTAGACCAACGTGTCCGCTGCGACTCGATCAGGCGGCGACACTAGACTCCTCGAGCGCTCCGAATGTTGACACTTGAGTTGCATTTCGAACGAGACCGTGAGAATGCGCAAGCATTCTCAAACGCGCCCACAGGGCGCGCATTCCCGATCGCGCCCGTCAGGGCGCGTCGCTGCCACATGCAGCGCGCCTAGATGCCTTGAGCGCGCCGGATGTTGACACTTGGGATGCATTCCAGAACGCCGGTGGCAGTACTCTTCAACGCGCCGTCGGGCGCGCGCTCGCGCCGCGAGACGCGCTAGCTTCCGCGATCAGGACGACGGTGCCGTCCGCCTTCTCCAGCCAAACGAAAGCCCCGTGCCGGTCCTCGTCGTCGTTCGTCGAGCCATCGCCGTCCACGGGGCCGGTGTCGACACCGCAAGCGGTGATGGTGTCGTCGGGCCAGGTGGGGTTGGTGAACTTGAGATCCAGGCGGCCGCTGCGCCACCAGGCATCGCCGAACCGTTCTTCGAGGATGTGCGCCGTATATGCGAGGGTCATCCGTCCGCCGACGACCACGTCGCGGAACCCCAAGGCCTCGGACTGCGTCTTGTCGGTGTGGTAGTTGGCATCGCCATGGAAGAACTCGCCGCACATGACGAGGGTGACCTGCCGGGTCAGACCGCCGAACCGCTCGCCCTCGGGCACAATGAATTTGCGGGCACCCGGTTTCTTGGAAGGGTCGCGAAAGGTCACTTGGCCGCTGGCGGGCTTTTCGCGCAGGAAGCTCTGGTGATGGTGGGTACGGATGGCGAGCGAGCCGCCGGCGTCTCTCACCTCCACCTCGTAGTAGACCACCGACCGGTCGCGATGCGGGTAGATGTCGCGGATGCGGCCGCTGGCGACGTAGCTCTCGCCCTGGATCAAGGGCGCGAAGCACTCCCAGCCCTGGCGCATCCAAAGGTGGCCGATGTGATTGGGAAAGGCGATCTCGCCGAAAAAGCCGTTCTCGGCATCGCTCGCCAACATGGTCGGCACCTTGCCGTCACCCCGCAGCGACAGTTTCAGGCCGCCGTAGTAGTCGGCCAGCATCCCGTCCGTCACCGTGAACTTCCGCTCGGTCAGTCGCTTCCCCACGAAAGGTTCCGCCCGTTCGCTCATCTCGCCTCCTTGGATCGCCCGTCGATCGCCCGTCTTCGGATGCAGTGTCGTGCAGCAGTGTAGTGCAGCCAGTCCCGTTGAGGCACGGGCGATCTTGGCGCAACGGTGATATCGGCGTGATGTTGGCCGACTTGGTGGACGATTTGGACATGGACGATTTGGACACACACGACTTCGGTCTCAAGAACGATATTGCAATGATGTCGCTTGCGTTGGAGCCGATTTGGATGAGCCGATTTGGACACACACGATTTCGGTCTCAAGAACGATATCGTTCGACCGATTTGGACACACACGACTTCGGTCTTCAAGAACGATATTGCCATGATGTCGCTCGCGTTCGGCAGTCAAAGCGAAGACGCCCTGGGACTCGGCGTACAATCCCAAGGAGCAATCGCTGGAGTATCGCCGTGACGAATTCGACCGAGGCCGCAGATCCGGAGCCGCGGACCTCGTTGCTCATCGAGCTTCGGGGCGACCGGCCCGGTGCCTTGGAAGAAGCGCTAAAACCGTTCGCCCGCCACGGCGTCAGTCTCACCCACATCGAGTCGCGACCTCAGCGGGCGCAGACGTTCGACTTCTACGTGGACTGCGAGGGCGCACGCGGTGATCCGTCCATGGAGTCGGTCATTGACGAGCTTCGCCTTGCCGCGGTCGGCGTCGTCGTGCTCGATCACAAGGACGTGCCCTGGTTCCCGCGGCACCCCGGCGAGTTAGACCGGATCGCCAACAACACCCTCGAAGCGGGCGATGCGCTGCACGCGGACCACCCCGGGTTCGCCGATCGGGTCTACCGGTCACGCCGCGCCCTCGTGGACCGGTTCGCACGCGACCACCGCCACGCCGGTGCGTTCCCGGTGATCGAATACACCCCTCGGGAGAACGCTACTTGGTGCGAGATCTACCAACGGCTCGCCGCCTTGCACGAGAATCATGCCTGCGTGGAATATCGGCGCGCACTGGCGGACCTCGAACGCCACTGCGGCTACGGCAGCGAACACATCCCCCAGGGTCGCGACGTCAGCGCCTTCCTCGAATCGCGCACCGGTTTTCGACTGCGTCCCGTGGCCGGATTGCTGAGCCCCCGCGACTTCTTGAACGGGCTTGCGTTCCGCGTGTTCTTCGCCACCCAGTACATCCGCCACTACTCGAAACCGTTCTACACGCCGGAGCCCGACATCTGCCACGAACTGATCGGCCACGCGCCGATGTTTGCCGACCCCGCATTCGCCGAGCTGTCCCAGGAAATCGGGCTGGCGAGCCTCGGCGCCGGCGACGAAGACATCGAACGCCTGGCGCGCTGCTACTGGCACTCCGTGGAGTTCGGCCTAGTGCGGGAGAACGGCGGGCGCAAGGCCTACGGCGCAGGCTTGCTGTCGAGCTTCGGCGAGTTGGAACACGCCTGCAGCCGGACCTCCTGCGCGACATTCGCGGACTGGGACCCGGGCGCCGCTGCGAAGCGCGAGTACCCCGTGACCGAGTATCAGCCGCACTACTTCGTGGCGGATTCGCTGCACGACGCCACGGCGCGCATGCGGGCCTTCTGCCAATCCCTGCCGCGGCCGTTCTACGCGCGCTACAACCCGGCCACGGAACGCATCTGGGTGGACCGGGCGGTGCGCCGACAGTCCGCTTGATGCACCCTGACAGTCCGCTTGATGCACCCTTGGAGACATCTCCCCAAGCCGTAGGCACCAGTCATGCCAGAAAACGCCACCAAGCCAATCGGTCGTTTCGACCACATCGGCATCGCCGTGCACAGCATCGACAACGCCCGAGGCTTCTTCGAGAACGTGCTCGGCGCCAAGCACCGACGCACCGGGCTGCACCACTCCGGGGATTTCCGCCTCGCGCTCTTCGACCTGCACGACTTCTGCATCGAGCTGTTGGAACCGGTCAATCCGGAAGGATTCCTGGCCAGGTTCCTGGCGAAACGCGGCGAGGGGTTCCACCATCTGACCTTGCAGACGCCGGATCTCGAACAGAAGGTTGCGGCCATGGAGGAAGCCGGGGTGCGGGTCGTCGACAAGAGCTTCGACAACCCGACGTCGGTGGACGCCTTCATCTCTCCCAAGAGCGCCCATGGGCTCTTGATTCAACTCGGACAGACCCCCGGGCCGCTCAACAATCCCCCGTATTGGGAAGAGGACTAAGGCCCCTCGGCCACCACCAAGAAGACCCAATGGCGGCAATCTCCCTGAGCCCGATGCAGAGCACATGCTGCCGCACGGCGTCTGAAGTCGCCGCGCTCAGAAGCAACGTCCGTTCAACAGTCTGATTCCAACGATAAGATATTCCAAACAACAACCCATCAAGGTCTCAAATACTGATACCTTGATGATTCGGATTGCAGCGCTGGCCGATGTGCGGAATGATTGAGAGTCATTACACCGAAGGAGAATTCGGATGACTTTCGCCTACCTGAATCGCATCCCGGCCCTGGCATTGATTCTCACCCTTGGCGGCTGCGCCGCGGCGTTCGGCACGACCGGCACGACCCGAACAACCAGTTCAAGCATGGTCGACTTCCTCTATCCGGAGGGCGAACGCCCGGTGGTGGATACCGACATCACGCCGAGGCTCGAACTCCCGCTGCGGGTCGGCATCGCGTTTGTGCCGACCATAGGCGAGATGCGCTGGCAGCGGGATATCAAGATGGCGGAAGCCAG
The DNA here is from genome assembly GCA_047518105.1 of Pseudomonadales bacterium. Classification (GTDB taxonomy): domain Bacteria; phylum Pseudomonadota; class Gammaproteobacteria; order Pseudomonadales; family Azotimanducaceae; genus VXYL01. Next base: position 4,838 of record JAKZRQ010000106.1, read on the forward strand.
ACGGCTCGAGTTGCTCCGGAACGTGAAAGCCGCGTTCGAGCAGGTGGACTACATCGAAGCCATCGAGATCATTCCATCGACCTACCTCGGTCGCGTCGGCGGCTTCGAGGCCTTGGAGCAGACCAGCCGCCTGTACGATCTCGATGTCTTTGCGCTCGTGTCCTGGGATCAAGTCGTCAACACGGAGGAAACGCCGTTTTCGCTTCTCTACTGGACGCTCGTCGGCGGCTACGTGATTCCGGCGACCCAGAACAGCGTCCACACCATGCTCGACACCGCCGTTCTGGATGTGCGCACGAGGAAGCTGTTGCTGCGTGCGCCGGGCTTCCACCATTCGAGCGCCCAAACCACCGCCGTCGCCGCAGACAGCGGACGGCGAAAAATCAGCGACGCGAGCTTTGCAGGCGCCATCGAGACGATGACCAGGAACCTCGATGCCGAGATCGAGGCGTTCGGCAAACGGGTGAAGGAGGACAAGTCCGTGGAGATCGCCTATTCCAAGAACTACCGGGGCGCCAGCGCCCCGTTCGCACTGCTTGGCGTCTTGGGGCTCGCGGTCCTGCTGATGGCGCGAACCCTGCGGCGCCGCACCTGATCGGCGCCAGCCCGCATTTCTCACCAGGGGCCATCGCAGTCCGCCATCGGCACGATCATCGACATCGCGGTCAAACTAGTGAAACCCAAGAGCTTTTTGACGCCGACAAGCGGCCTGGTGAGAAATGCGGGCTAGGTTGTCCGATGGCTAGGCGCGCCCGGCGCAAGGCTCCGAGACGCGCCACGCGACGAAGCGGGTCACGGCGCGGCGCCCGTCGAAGGCCCTCGCGCCCGAACCGCGCCAAGCGTTTTCTCCTCGGTACCGGCTGGGCTGCGGCAGTGTTCATGGCGGCAGCGTTTTGGCTACCGACGTTTGCCTTCGACCGGTCGGCCGTTCTGCGCGGTCAATTCTGGCGGCTCGCCACCGCCCATCTGACCCACCTCGACATCAAGCATGCCTTGCTGAATGCCGTCGGCTTCGGCCTGGTGTTGGCGATTCTCAGGGACACCATGAAGCTCCCGTCGATCATCGCCAGCTGCGTGATCCTGGCGTCCACGATCAGCCTGGCCAGTGTGCTGCTGTTCATCCAAGAGGACTACGCCGGGTTCTCCGGAGTCCTCCACGGCCTCGCCGCCATGACGGTCTACGCGCTGCGAAAACGCTCTCCCTGGCTCGCCGCGATGGTGGCCGTCTTCCTGGTCGCCGGCATCGTGACCGCGCTCGCGGGATATAGCCGACCGTGGACGGCGGACGTCGCGGTACATACCCACGTCGTGGGAATCGCGGTCGGCGCAGCGCTCGGCGCGTGGATCCAGCGCCACCCGTAGCGTCGGCCACGCCGCCAGGTCGGACGAGCCCCGACTACTGTCGGACGAGCCCCGACTACTGTCGGACGACTTGCTCGTCCGCTTCGAGATCGAGGGCGGCGAGGAAGAGCGCCTTGGTGTAGTCGCTGGTCGGATTGGTGAACACCTCCGCCGCCGGCCCCTGCTCGACGATGACGCCGTCACGCATGACGATGAGCCAGTTGGCGAGCGCGCGGACCACCTTGAGGTCGTGACTGACGAAGAGGTAGCCCAGCTGGTGGGCGGTCTGCAACGCCCGCAGGAGATCGACGATCTGCGCTTGAACCGACATGTCGAGGGCCGACGTCGGCTCGTCGAGAACCACGAACCGGGGACGCAGCACGATGGCCCGGGCGATGGAGATGCGCTGCCGCTGGCCGCCGGAGAACTCGTGCGGGTAGCGCTCCATGTGCTCCGGCTCCAGGCCCACCTCTTCGAGCACTTCCGCGACCCGGCGGCGGCGCTCCTCCTTGCCCACCGCGGGTTCGTGGATGCGCAAGCCTTCCTCGATGATCTGCAGCACGGACAGCCGGGGCGAAAGGCTGCCGTAGGGGTCCTGGAAAACTACCTGCATGTCCTTGCGCAACGGGATCAGGTCCTTGCGGCGCATTTCGCTGATGTCTACGCCATCGAAGCGAACCGCCCCTTCGCTGGCCAACAACCGGAGCATGGCGAGACCCAACGTCGTCTTGCCCGAACCCGACTCGCCAACCACGCCCACCGTCTGGCCGGCGCGGATCTGGACATCGACGGTCTCGACGGCGGTGAAGTAGCGACGACCGCCGAACCAGCCCTTGCCGATGGCGTACCTGACGGTCAGGGCTTCGGCCGCAGCGACCACGGGCGCCCCGCTGTCCGCTGCAGGCGGGTCGCCCTTGGGTTCGGCGGCCAGCAGGTGCTGGGTGTAGGCGTGCCTGGGCATGGTGAAGATCTGCCGGCTGGTGCCGGACTCGACAATCTCGCCCTCGGTCATCACGCAAACCCGGCTGGCCATGTTGCGCACGATCCCCAGGTCGTGGGTGATCAGCAGCATCGCCATGTTCAACTCACCCTGGAGATCCTTCAGGAGCTTGAGAATCTGCGCTTGGATGGTCACGTCGAGCGCCGTCGTCGGCTCGTCGGCGATGAGGAGTCGGGGTTCGTTGGCCAGCGCCATGGCGATCATCACGCGCTGGCGTTGGCCACCCGAGAGTTCGTGCGGATAGGCGTTGAGGCGCCCGGCCGCGTCCTGCAGACCGACCATATGCAGCAATTCGAGGGTTCGTTCCCTGGCCAAGGTCGCCGACAGCCGCTTGTGTACCACCAGCGCCTCGCCCACCTGCTTGGCGATGGTGTGCAGCGGGTTCAGCGATGTCATGGGCTCCTGGAAGATCATGCTGACCACGCCACCGCGCACCTCGAGCAAGCGGGCCTTGTTCGCGCCGAGCATCTCCTCGCCGTTGACCAACACGCTACCGCCGGGATGACGGGCTTGCGGATAGGGAAGCAGTTGCAGGATGGAGAGCGCCGTCACCGACTTGCCGGAGCCCGACTCGCCAACCAGTGCCACCGTTTCGCCCGCCTCGATGTCGAACGACACGCCACGTACCGCCGGCGTGGCGCCGAAGCTCACGTGCAGGTCGCGCACCTCAAGCAGTTTGCTTGCCATCAACTCCCCCTCGCGAACGTGCCGTCCGAACCTGCGTTCGGGTCGTTTTCGGCAACGCCCGGCAGGATTCTAACCGGTTGCAGCCACCTTGGTCGCACGGCCCGTATGCAATCAACCACGCCACCCCCGTCCCCTACATCGCCCGCGCACACGGGGCCAAAATCCTCCGCGATCATCACGGCCCCTGGTGAGAAATGCGGGCTAGGAGCGACGCTTGTCGTCGCCCGTGTGTCGTCGCCCTGACCGGCGGGCGCTCCTGGCGGACGTGGCGATGCTGCGCCGACTGGCCACCCTGAAGTTCGACGCGGACACGGGCCGTCGTCTGGGCGCCCTGCTCGACGGCGTCTCCGACCAGGCCGCGTTCGACGAGCTGTCCGCGGCCATCGTCAACTGCGCCACGCCGGCCGGCCTTCTCGAATGCGCCGCCGGTGCGCGGCGGCGCGCGGCGAACCGAAACTCCCGGTCGCGAGGATCCGACGAGACTTGACGGGCGACGTGGAATGCCGGGCGTCCCCCGAGCGGCGGGTGTGGGCGATTGGTCCCGACACCGCACTGCAACCAGACAGTCCGATGTTAGCGGACACTCACCAAGGATTTGTCGTACACCCTCTCGTCGAACCCGTCTGCGGAGTCGTACACGCCGGGATACGATGGATGGTCGACATTCGGCACATCGCCACGCATCGAATCGGGCTCGTAGTACCCGCCCGCGGAGACCGACTCGCCGGTGACGACGACTTTCTCGACTGCTCGGGCGCTCTCCACCAGCAGATCAACGAAGTGCCCTCGCCGACGTTCACCTCCGCGATAACCGTGCTTGTTTGCGAGCTGCCGAGAACGGCGGTGACTGCGTAGCGCCCCACGGCGGGCCGCGATGTCGATGATCGTGCCGATGGCGGACTGCGCTGGCCGCGCCCTCGCGGTGCCACGAAGGCAACCGCGCTCGCCATGATCGCCTGCACCGGATACATCGTCCGCTCCGAGCACAGGTATTGGCCTTCGTCGAGTAGCGTCGGCACGACCTCCGCCGGTGCCGGGTCGACGAAGCGCGGGCTGGCGAGCACGTCGAGGACCTGCTCGCGCTCGGCTTCACACAGCGCCCGGGCGGGCGTTGGACGGGGCTGCTGGTGCCCGGGAGTTGACCTCCGGCGACGGTAGAAGGTCGCCCGCGACACGCCCAACGCCCGGCACGACGGCATGATGCCGATCCGCACCGCAAGCGGTTGGGCGGCCATCAGGAGCGCGTTCCGCGTTCGAGGTTCAATCCCAGCAGTATCCATGTTGCAAATATTGTGTCTCGGCGTACCTTCGCTCGCCTCCCGGGTTGGTGTTTTGGCGACGTGGCGGGGAGCTGGGGTTGGTATCCACGGGAGTTGCCCGGCGTCGGCGGGCGTCTCTCCGCGGATTGAGAGTGTCCGGCTGATCGGAGTGCCGTTGGTCCTGGAGCCTTGGCTCCGGTCGCTGACGCTCCCTTCGCAAAGGCTCCAGGACCAACGAAGGCGCTTACGCCGGCGCGCGACCCTGCGAACCGACGGGGTCCGGCGACCAGAGCCGATCATGCCCAAGCAGGGTGTTGGCCAGCACCAGCATCTTGCGCATGATCGCCGTGAGGGCCACCTTCGGCGGCTTGCCTCGTTCACGGAGTTCACGGTACTTGCGAACGAAGTCCGGGTTGTGGCGGATCGCGCTGACCGACGCCATGTGGAGCAGGCGCCGCGGCCTGGCCCGGCCGCCGTGGATAAAGCTCCGCCCCTTCCAGGTTCCCGACTCGCGCGTCATCGGCGCCAAGCCCGCCAGGCTGGCTGCCGCCTTGCCGTCGATCGTGCCCAGTTCCGGCATCTTCGAGAGCGGGCCCGCGGCGGTGACCGACCCGATTCCGGGCACGGAGGTCAGCACCTCGGCCTTGCGCGCCAGCACCTTGTCGCCCGCGATCAGCTTCGCGACCTCGGCGTCCAACGCCGTGATTTGCCGGTCTATCCGGGCCAACCGGTTCCGCAACCGCCGCTTCAGCAGCTTGTGACGTGCGTGCTTCTTGCGGTTCAAAGCGGCGGTGCGGTCCTTCACCAGCGCGTCCCGCGCCGTCTGCGGTTCGTCCAGATCGCGCCGCGTCGGCGACGCCAAGTTCACCCGCCGAAGGTCGAATGCCGCGCCCATCATGGCCAGCACGCGAGCATCCACCGCGTCCGTCTTGGCGTGCTCGCCCAGGGCCTGCGCGAAACGCCGCGCCCGCTTGGCGTTCACGCGCGAAAGCGGCGGCGTCTCCGCCAGCGCCTCCTCGAAGGCCCGGTGCCGGGGGCCCGTGGACTCGTATGCCAAACAGTCCGCCTCGGGCCCGATCCAGGCGGCCAGCGCCTCGAATCCGGCAGCGTCGTTGGTAAACTGTGCCGTCCGCCCCGAGGGAAGCTGGTGGGCGTCCAGATGTGCCTTCGAGATATCAACACCAACTGTATTGGGGGTATGACTCGTCATGCTTTCCTGTCTCCTGTGCTTGTCATGCGAGCCTTGACGCTCATGTATCCATTCAGGACATTGGGAAAGACGGTGGCGACCACACTGCTGGTCGGCCCCGAAGGCCAGCCCGTCAACGGTCCGACCACCGCCGCCC
>JAKZRQ010000107.1:0-24539 GCA_047518105.1 Pseudomonadales bacterium
ATTGTCCGCTGCTGTGTTGCAGCCGTCTGTGCGAGATGTCTCCGCTTGGCGTCAGTCTTTTGCCATTCGTAGGCGCAGACTTCGGCTTGCGCAGGCGTAGTCTTCGGCTACGCAGGCCTAGCCCGCATTTCTCACCGGGCCGCTTGTCGGCGTCAAAAAGCTCTTGGGTTTCACTCGTTTGACCGCGATGTCGATGATCGTGCCGATGGCGGACTGCGCTGGCCGCGCCCGCCCGCGCTTCGCGCGGGAGGCCCTCGCGGGTCTTTTGGCCCCGTGTACACACGAGGCCAAAATCCTCCGCGATCATCACGGCCCCTGGTGAGAAATGCGGGCTAGGCTACGGCCATGGATGGCGGCGACGCGCCCACCCAGATGCTTGGCGTACCGGAGAAATGGGCCTGGATCTTTCGAACAGGTCCTTCAGCGTTGCATCCGCAAGAGGCACGGTCGAATCAGTTGTCATCGTTCGTAATTTTCTACTAAACTATCAATGACTTAAGAACCGTTCAATGCATTTGCTCTCAATGGCGGCTATTCGCGGCGGCACACGTTTGCGGCACCGCCCAAAACGGAGGTTCGACTTGAATGAAGAACCCCTGCAGGCGAACGGTCACGACAATGAATCCTCAACGAGGCTGCGCCATGTCTCGTAACGACAATCCGACGATCGCCGGCGCTGCCCTAGGGCGGTGGGGCCGGAACGTCGCGACGAAATTGACTTCGGCATCGCCTTCGAGCCCGCCGCGCGGTTCGTTACCGCTGCGGTTCGCGAAGACAGTGATGCGCGATCTCCTCTGGCTGGCCGCTGCGGGCGCCTCGGCGATGTGCCTCGGTTTGGCCGCCGTCTTTCTCTACCTGAACCCGCATATCCCCACGACGGATGCCTATCGGCACTACCGGTTCGAGACGCCGCTGCGGATCCATACCGCCGATGGCGCGCTCATCGCCGAGTTCGGCAACCGATTGGATCCAATCGACTACGAGGACGTGCCGAGGCACTTCATCGATGCCCTGCTGAACACGGAGGACAAGCGTTTCTTCGAGCACGCCGGCATCGACTTCATCTCGCTCGCCAACGACATCGTCGATCTGTTCGTCTCGGACGTCCCCACCGGGGCGAGTACGATCACCATGCAACTCGCGAAACGGGTGTCGTTCAGCCCCGAGCAGGTGTTGATTCGCAAACTGAAAGAGATGATCCTGGCGCTGAAGATCGAGCGCGAACTTTCCAAGCCGGAGATTCTCGAGCTCTACGTCAACATCATGGCTTTCGGCAAGCACTCCTACGGGGTTCAAGCCGCTGCGCGCACCTACTACGGGCGGCCGGTGCAGGAACTGACCTTGGCCCAACTCGCCATGCTCGCGGGAATCGTCAAAAAGCCCGAGGCGGGCAATCCCATCAACGGCCCGGAGTGGGCGCTCGAACGGCGCGATCTGGTACTGCGCCGCATGTTGTCGCAGGGATCCATCGATCAAACCGCGTATCGCGAAGCCGTGGCCTCGCCGATTACCGCAGGCGTTTTCCGACGTCGCATCGACCTGGCTTCGCCCTATCCGTCGGAGTGGGTGCGGCAGCAGCTCTTCGATCGCTACGGGAGCGAAATCTACACGGGCTTCGAGGTCCACACCACGATCGACTCGAAACGCCAGGCGGCTGCCCAGATGGCAGTCCAGCGCGGCTTGATCGCATACGACATCCGCCACGGATACCGTGGCCCCCAAGGGCGCATCGGGCCGGAAGGCGCACCATTCGACCGTGCCGCCGTTGCGGACGTCCTTGCCGGCTATCCCGCGTCCGGCGGGCTCGAAGCCGCTGTCGTGGTCAAGGTGGAGGAACGTCGCGCAGAGGTCATGCGCAGCAACGGCGAAACCGCTGCCATCGACTGGGACGGCTTGCGTTGGTCCCCCTATGTGGACCCGGACCGGCGCGGCCCGATGCCCGAACGCGCCGCCGAAGTCGTGGCGCGAGGCGACATCGTCCGCATCCTGAAAGACGACGCGGACGCTTGGCGGTTGCGCCAGCTACCGGAGATCCAGGCGGCCCTGGTGGCGCTGGATCCGAGAACCGGGGCCGTCCAAGCCCTGGTCGGCGGCTGGGACTTCGGCGCCAAGCAGTTCAATCACGCGCTGCAGGGCGCCCGTCAGCCCGGGTCGGGCTTCAAGCCCTTCGTCTATTCGGCGGCACTGGAGAACGGGGTCACCCCGGCGAGTGTCTTCCTGGATGCGCCATTGGTGTTCGACGACGCGAATCTGGAGATGGCCTACCGACCGCGCAACGACAGCGGCCGTTTCACGGGACCCATGCGGTTGCGCGAAGCTCTGGCGCGATCCGTCAACGTCGTCTCGATGCGGGTGATGACGCGGATTGGCGTCCAGCCGATTATCGAGCACGTAGCGCGGTTCGGTTTTGAAACGAGCGGTCTGCCGCGCAACGTTCAGCTCGCGATCGGTGGCGGCACCATGTTGTTCACGCCGATGGACATGGCCGGCGCCTACGCCGTTCTCGCCAATGGAGGCTTCCGCGTGGAGCCCCACATCATCGATCGCGTGGAGCGTCTGGACGGCTCGTTGGTCTTCCAGGCGCGCCACACCCAAGCCTGCGAGCCGTGTCCGGTGTCCGAGGATGCGGGTGGGACGCCGCTGCCCGCCGCACGTGTCCTTGCCGAAGGCAATGCCTTCATCATGGACACCATGCTTCGCGACGTGATCGAGACCGGCACCGGTCGCCCGGCGCTCACCCTCGACCGCCCCGACATCGCGGGCAAGACGGGTACCGCGGACGAGGCCAAGGACATGTGGTTCAACGGCTATCACCCGAACCTGGTGGCGACCGTGTGGGTTGGATTCTCGGATCACCGACCGACGGGACGCGCCGAATACGGCTCGAAGACGCCGCTTGCGATCTGGATCGACTTCATGGCCGAGGCGCTGGCCGACGAACCGGTGGTGCGACGCCGGATTCCGGATGGCGTGGTCCGCGTCAAGGTGAACGAGGAAACGGGTCGCGTCGCCACCCCCGACGATCCGAACGCCTTGTTCGAGTATTTCCTCGCCGACAACCTTCCGGAGCGCGCGCCCGGTCGTTCCGTCCGTGCCGACCGCCGCGAGGAAGCCCGGCCGGAGGACATCTTCTGACCGCGCGTCGCCGTGCTTCGGCAAACCACTCCTTGACGACGGGCCGTTGACCCACGACCATTGCCGTCGATGGAATCGGTCGCTTGGGATAGAAAGGAATTTTGGAACCTGGCCGCCATCGGATGGGCGGCGATGCTCATCGTGGGCGCGCAGGTTCTGGAACTGGGTTTCGGACTGGAGCCGTGTGCGCTCTGTCTCAATCAACGCCTGTGGGTGATGCTGGCAGGGGTCATCTGCGTTGTCGGCTTTGCCCACAACCCGCGCCTGGGGATCTACCCGCTGCTTGTGGCTCTGGCTTCGGTCGCTGGCGGCGCTTTCTCCATTCGCCACCTCTACATCCTGACGCTGCCTCCCGGGGAAGTGGTCGGGTGCGGCGTCGACTTGGAGTACATGATCGAGGAATTTCCGATCATGGAGGTGCTGAAGAACCTCACCGTGGGAACCGGTGAATGTGCCGAGCAATCGTTCGTGATCCCTGCGCTGGCTTTGGCAGGGTTCGCCGGAATGATCGGCCTTGCGGTCACCTACTGGCGGCGCGCCTGACGGGCGCGTTTGAGAATGTGCGCCCTGACGGGCGCGTTGGGAAATGCTTACGCATTCTCCCGGCTTCGTTCGAAATGCAACTCAAGTGTCAACATTCGGCGCGTTGAAGGAATCTAGTCGGCGTCGATCTTCTCGACCTCCAACTCCACGACCTTGCCTGCGGGACGCACTTTGCCTGCGGGACGCACCTGGCCTGCGGGACGTATCTGGAACCGCGTCGCTCTAGGGGGCATTTGCGCTACGGTGGCCGTGACCGTGCGTTTTTTGCGACGCACCTCGACTTCGGCATCCCCTTCCGCGCGCCACAGCAAGCGGTAGGCTTCGGCGGCGGAGGCGACATCGGCGTCGTCGATGCGGCGGACGATGTCGCCTGGTTTCAACTCGCTCTTGGCGGGCGTGTTCAGCACCAGCACTCCGCCATCGACGCCGAAGTAGTCGCCGATGTCCTCGCCGATGTCCACTAGGCGCAGACCATCGGGCGTGTCGAATAGGAACCGGCCCGGTTGCAGGGATGGACCGAACATCCCGGTGAGGTCGTCCACGGGTGGTCCGGGCCGCTCGCCAACGAGCCCCGAAATCGTTTTCCTGACCTCGGCGTGCAATCCGGCATCGGCGTCGTAGGATGTGGTGACGACCTCGAACGGCTGTTCGTCGCCGTCGCGCGAGATCACAAGGGACACGCCGTCGCCGGGCGTGACGTTGCGCAAGACCTTGCGCAGCACCTGCATCGGTCGACTGTGGCCGGTGAGCGGCTCGCCGTCGATCACGACGATGATGTCCTTCGCTTGCAGGCCGGCGGCCTCGGCACCGCCATCCGGGGTCACGCCGGCCACGTCGATGCCCGCCTCGGACTGACGCGCGATCAGCACGCCGAGGAAGGCTTGCTTGTCCTGCGCTTGCCGCCTGTTGCGATTCACGGTGTCCGCCCAAACCTTCACGGCGTCTTCCATCTTGGCTTGCGCTGCCTCGACGTCTTCCTGCGCTTTGACGTCCTTCGGCGCTGCCTCCACGTCCACGTGCGCGGCTTCGCTGCCGCCTTCCTGAACCTGGACCTGGGCCTTGGCTTCGTCCGCGTAGCCGGATACGCCGAGTGATAGGCCGAGAAGGGCCGCCATGGCCAAAACGCTTGCTTTCATTGGAACCTCCTTAGGTACTTTGTGCATTCAAAAGGCCACTTGCCGGACGAACTCGTGCTGGCGGTAGCGTTCGACGTCCGTCAGCGTATTCATCAGATCGACCCGGTCGCGCAACAACGACTCGCGCGCCTGCGATTCGACGTTGTCCGACAGCAACTGTTCGTTGAGGATTGCGTCGATGCCGCCGATGCGCGCTCGCAACAGCCGTTCGGGTCCCGACGACGCGGAGAACACCAGGTTGGCTCGGCGTCGCTCCTCCGCCAGGCGCGAACGCTCCATCAGGACGGCGAGGGCGGTCGCTTGCTCGGTGTCCGGGATCGCGGTCCCGGGTGCTTGGGGCGGGCGTGCGTTGTCAGGTCCGTCGCTGCCGCGCCACGCGAACACGACCGCGACGACGACCGCTGCGGCACTCGCCGCGACCGCCCACGGCATTGCGGTTCGATGCGCTTTCCGGGATGGCTCGACTGCGTCTGGGCCCCGATCGACCCGCTCGCAGATGCGCTGGTAGAGCCCTGGCGGCGCTTCGAAGTCCGCCAAGTGGCGCAGTCCGTCCTTCACCGCCTCGATGTCGGCGGCGGTTGGATTTGCACGGGCGAAACGAGCCCGCACGCGATTGCGTGCGCGCTCGCTAGTTGCGCCGTCGCTGCGTGCGCCGTCGCTACGACGCGCAAACGGCCGTTGGCGTTTCTGGTTGGTCATGCTCGTCCACTCCTGGCGACTGCCGCGGCGAACCGGGCCGTTGCTTGGCGAGCGCGCGATAGGCGCGCGCCAATTGGGATTTCGAATAACTGGCCGTGCGTCCGAACGCGCGACCGATTTCTTCGTGGGTGTAGCCTTCGATGCAGTGCATCCACACGATCATGCGGGCGGCGGGCGGCAGCCGGCCAAGGGCTTGGTCGATGTCCACGGCCCGGTCGGTGTCGTCGCCGGTTGCCCTGCTACGGCCTACCGGGTCACGGTCGTCCTCCGGCAGCGCTTCGCGCCGTTTGGTCCAAGGCGAGCGCTGCCGCATGAGACAGTGGTTGACGGCGGTGGTCCGAAGCCAAGCCCCGAGGGCTTCGGGGCGTTGCAGCTTGTGGACCGCACGGATGAGGTCGACGAAGGTGTCCTGGGTGACTTCCTCGGCCGAGTGCGGATCACCGAGAATCCGCCTCGCCATGGTGTACACCGCGTTCGCGTAGGCGCGGTAGACGACCTCCTGGGCCTTGCGGTTGCCCTTCATGAGCTGACGCACGACGCCTGGGTCGATGGTGACGTTATTGAACCGCGACATGCCTATATAGATGCATCAGCCCGGCGAAAGGTCGCAAACAGCGCCTTGCATTCGCAACGCGGCCTTGCATTCGCAACGCGGTCTGTCTTCGCAACGCGGCCTTGCATTCGCAACGCGGCCTTGCATTCGCAACGCGGCCTTGCATTCGCAACGCGGTCTGTCTTCGCAACGCGGTCTTGCTCGCAAAGCGCCATTGCTTTGCTAGACGCGGACGCCATGCGGCGGTTTCGGACCGTCCGACGGTGCGATTCACCATCCCGCCAATGGCGGGCGGCGGGTTGGCTTCACCCGGCGGCAGCGGGCCGCTCGTAGATCGACTCCTCGTTCTTGGCCTCGGACTCTTCCGAAATCTTGCGGCCCAAGGATTTGAACACCGGGATGTCGGCGTCGGCCAGCGGTTCCATGGCGATCTTGCGTGCCATGGCGGCTTCCAGGTACGGCGCGAGCTCCTCCATCTTGCGGCGTTCGCGCTCTTCCTCCCGTTCCTTGAATTCCGGCATCACTTCGGCGGCGAAGAGTTCGAGCGATTCGCAGATGTGCTCGTGCCTGTTGCGGCCCGCCTGCTGAATGAAGGTGACCTGATCCACGTTGCAGGCTTCGAACTTCAACAGGTGCTCGCGCAGGTCCGCGGGCGTGCCGATGCCGCCGCGGCTGCCCGACAAGGCTTGGGTGATGTCCCGGGTTTCCTGATTCGCTTGCTTCATGGCTTGAAACTGCTGCCACAGATTGGTCCGCCCGGGTTTGTGTTCGCCGAAGGCGTACAGGCTGCCTAGAGCGAAGCCGAAGAACTCGAACCCGGCGAGGCCGCGCCGGAGCGCTTCTTCCCGGTCCTCGTGGCAGGAGAAGCTCGACACCATGCAGATGTTCGGGTTGATGCTGTGGCCGATGGGCACGCAGGCATCGCTCTTGATGATGCCGTAGTACTCCTCCACCCACTCCGTCGCTTCCATCGGATCGACGAATGCGAAGGTCAGTGCGCCGATCCCCAGGCGCGCCGCCATGCGGATCGTCTCCCGTTGGGAGCAGGCCACCCACAACGGCGGATGCGGGCGCTGCACCGGCTTCGGCACGATGTTGCGGCACGGCATTTCGAAGTACTGGCCCTTGTAGCCTGGATAGGGATCCATGACGAGCATGTTGCAGATATGCTCGACGGCTTCCATGAAGATTTTGCGCTTCTTCTCCACCGGAACGCCGAAACCGCCGAGTTCCAGTTCCGCCGACGATTCCCCGGTGCCGAACTCGACCCGGCCGTTGGACACGAGATCCAGGGTCGCAATCACTTCCGCCGTTCGTGCCGGGTGGTTGTAGCCGGGAATCACCTGCCGTATGCCGTGGCCCAGGCGGATGTTCTTGGTGCGCTGCGAGCACGCGGCGAGGAAGACTTCCGGTGCCGAAGAGTGCGAGTACTCCTCCAGAAAGTGGTGTTCCACCTCCCATGCGAAATCGATCCCTAGGCGGTCGGCTATCTCGACCTGCTCCAGGGCGTCGCTGAAGAGCTTCTGTTCCTCGCCGTCGGTCCACGGACGGGGTAGTTGGTGTTCGTAGAAGATCCCAAACTTCATGTCGGTGCGGATCCGGTTCGAGAAGGCGGACCGCGTAGTCAACAGGCTTGGGTTGGGGATTGCAAGCGCTTGGAGCCCGTCGCGCAATCAGGCGGCCGCAACACAGGCGGCCGCAACAGACGGTGCGCCGATGGGCACCTACCAGTGCCGGATGTCCTCCGGTTTGCTTTCGCGGGAGTCCAACGCGGCGGTGTCGGCGCCGGCCGCGATCAATACCTCGACCACGGCGGTGGATGGTTGGTAGCGGGCGAAGGCTCGATGCAGCGGCGTGCGGCCCTGTTCGTCGCGCGCCTCCACATCCGCGCCGGCCGCCAGCAGCGCCTTGACCAGGGCCGGGGCATTGCTGACGCTCGCTGCGGCGTGAAGCGGTGTGCCGCCAAACGCATCGAGTCCGTTGGGATCGACGCCCGCTTCGGCCAGGGCGGCGACCACGGCGGCGCTGTCGCCGAAGCACGCGGCGACATGCAAGGCGTTGTAGTCGTGGACGGTCGGCACGCTGACGTCCGCGCCACCGTCCACAAGTGCGCGTAGTACGGCGACGCTGCGGTTGAACCGGGCCGCCACATGCACGGGCCGGATGCCGCGCAGTTCGCGTTCCTTCAGTATGTTCACGAGTTCGGTCATGGCGCTGAGATCGTCCTCGAACGGGACCCGCTCCGCTGTCGACCCGTGGACGACGCGCCCTTGTACGGCGGAACCCCCTTCGGTGGCGAGTTCGACCAGGAGCGAGAATATCTTCGGGTTCTCGCCCTCCAGGACGGCCCCCGCGATCATCGGATGCCCGCTGGTCGACTGTTCGTGCTCCGCGCCCAAGCGCTCGCGGCGCAGTTCCAGGGTTTGGAAGTACCAGGCCGTCCCCCAGAGTTCGAACCCGAAGGTGCCGAAAGAGCTCTGTCCGGCTGGAGGAATGAAGTCGTCCATCGAAGCGGGCATCGAGGGCGCCGCCGGGTCTGCTCCGGCTTTCAACAGCGCCGCGATCACGGCCGGGTTCGCGCTCGCCATCGCAGCGCTATGCAACGGGGTGTGGTCGCGCTGGTCGCGCATCCTCGGGTCGGCCCCGGCTGCCACTAGGGCGGTGATCACGAAGGGGCTGTCGTTGTGCATCGCGGCGATATGCAGAGGCGTACGACCCAGCGTGCCGCGCGCCGACAGGTCGGTTCCGGAACGGACACATTCCGCGACGTCTTCGACGGTGGCCGTGTGGAAGTAGCCGTTCGAATCCCACGACGCGCAGTCGCCTTCCACCGCCGAAGCGGCGTCTGCGCCCGCGCAGTCGCCGACCACCGCCGAAGCCGCGATTACGGCGCCGCAAACGCCAGTCAGCGAGGCAGTCCAACGTCCGGCGGTGGCGCGTTGCTTGGTGGTCGTCTGCCCGCACCGGAGCATGCCGACTCTCTCAACAAGCAGAGGATGGATCAAGAATACCCCAGTTGCGCGGACTGACGTCCGCTCGTCGTCGCGCCGCGAGTCCCGGTCGTCCGGGGCGTCCGGTCATGCGAATCTCCGCATGGCGTCATGAAAGCGCGCCGCCAATCGCAGCAGCCCCTCCGGGGCGTGGCGCCGCCGCCAGGCGCCCACGGCCAGCTTGTTGGCTTCCAGGTACGTCGGATAGACGTGGATGGTCCCCATGATCTCTTTCAAACCGATGCCGCTGCGGATTGCCGTGACGAACTCGCCAATCAATTCGCCTGCGGCGGGTGCGACGATGGTAGCGCCCAGGACGCGGTCGCCCTTCGAGACGATCTTCACGAATCCCTCGTCCCGGCCGTCGGCGATGGCGCGGTCGAGATCGTCGAGCGGGTAGAACGTTACTTCGTGGTCGATGCCTCTCTCAGCCGCTTCGTGGGCCGTCACCCCGACCCGGGCGACCTCGGGGTCGGTATAGGTGGCCCACGGTACGCACGAGTAGTCGCAGTTCAACCGGGCGAAGGGTGCGATCAGGGCGTTGACGCCGGCGTACCAGGCTTGATGCGACGCCATGTGCGTGAACTGGTAGGGACCGACGACGTCGCCACAGGCGTAGATCGTGGGCGCGGTGGACCGTAGCGCCGGACTCACCATGATCGTGCCGTCCCGGTTCAGTTCCACGCCGACGGCTTCGAGCCCGAACCCCCGGGTGCGCGCTCGGCGTCCGACGGCGACGAGGATCCGGTCGAAGGCGACGCGCTTCGCTTCGCCGCCGGCACCTGTCTCGAGGGTGATCGCCCCGGGTTCGATGCCGGTTGCTCGGTGCCCGGTCAGGATGTCGATCCCCTCGTC
Organism: Pseudomonadales bacterium; assembly: GCA_047518105.1. GTDB lineage: Bacteria > Pseudomonadota > Gammaproteobacteria > Pseudomonadales > Azotimanducaceae > VXYL01. The sequence continues at coordinate 9,912 of JAKZRQ010000107.1, forward strand.
CGCGAAAACCCGTTCGATGACGTCAGCGGCGTCGGGGTCTTCTCGCGGCAGCAGGCGATCCTCCATGTCGATGAGCGCGACCCGGCTGCCGAGCCGGGCGAACGCCTGGGCCAGCTCGCAGCCGATGGGACCGCCGCCCAGCACGGCGAGACGCTCTGGTAGTTCGTCTAGCTCCCAGACGTTCTCCGAGGTCAACACGTCCACGTTTTCGATGCCGGGTATGGGCGGCACGAAGGGCTCGGCACCGGACGCGACGACGATCCGCCGCGCGGTCAAGGTCCTGTCGGCGACGGTGACGGTGTGGCCGTCCTCGACGACGGCGGTTCCGGACAGGCAGCGCACGCCGAGGGCTTCGTACCGCTCCGAGGAGTCCTTGGGCGCGATCTTGGCAACGGCTGCCCGGACCCTGCCCATGACGGCGGCGAAGTCCACTTCGCCAGCGACGTCCTTCAGGCCGTACCGGCTCCCCTGGCGGAGCATGTGCGCAGCCTTGGCCGAGGCAATCAGGGTCTTCGAGGGCACGCATCCGGTGTTCAGGCAGTCCCCGCCCATGGCGTCGCGCTCCACGAGCGTGACCTTCGCGCGCACGGTCGCCCCGACCAAGGCGGCAATCAAGCCCGCCGACCCGGCGCCAATCACTACGAGGTTGTTGTCGTATTTCATCGCGGCCTCCTTGCAGGCTTCGACCCATTGAACCAGCTTTTTCTCCGCTTGGGCGCAGCCGATGTCGGCAGATGATAGGGGCCTCGCACCAGCCAACCACGGGTTCGGCGCGTGTACACTCGCGCCATGAGTTATCCGTTCACGCGCATGCGGCGCAACCGCAGCCACGACTTCGTCAGGCGACTGGTGCGCGAGACGACACTATCCGTGGACGATCTAATCTACCCGATGTTCGTCATCGAAGGCCGCCACCGGCGCGAGCCGGTGGATTCGATGCCCGGCATCGACCGACTCAGCGTCGATCAGTTGGTGGAGGAGGCCAAGCAGTGTGTCGATCTCGGCATTCCGGCCGTTGCCGTGTTCCCCAACGTGGCGGATACCCTCAAGAGCCCCGACGGCGCCGAGGCGGTCAACCCGGAAGGTCTGGTTCCCCGCAGCGTTGCCGCGGTCAAGGAGGCATGTCCCGAACTCGGCGTCATCACCGATGCGGCGCTCGATCCCTACACCACCCACGGCCACGACGGCATCCTGGACGAGCACGACTACGTCCTGAACGACCTGACCGTCGAAACCCTGGTGGAGCAGGCGCTGGCCTGCGCCCGCGCGGGTGCCGATGTCATCGCCCCATCGGACATGATGGACGGGCGAGTCGGCGCCATCCGCGAAGCCCTGGAAGGCGAGGGGTTCGTGAACACCAAGATCATGGCCTACTCCGCCAAGTACGCATCCGCCTACTACGGGCCGTTCCGGGACGCGGTGGGTTCGGCGGCCACCTTGGGCCGGGGCGACAAGATGACCTACCAGATGGACCCTGCCAACCGGAGCGAAGCGCTGCGCGAGATCGAACTCGATCTAGAAGAGGGTGCCGACATGGTCATGGTGAAGCCCGGCCTGCCGTATCTCGACATCGTCGCTCTGGTCAAGGAGACCTTCGGCGCACCGACCTTCGTCTACCAGGTTAGCGGCGAGTACGCGATGCTGATGGCGGCGATCGGTAACGGCTGGCTCGATAGCCGGGTCATCGCCGAGGCCCTCGTTTGCCTCAAGCGGGCGGGTGCGGACGGCATCCTCAGCTACTTCGCCAAGCAAATCGCGCCGAGCCTCCGGGGTTGAAACCACCGCCCGCCCGTGTGCGCCCGACGGCGCGCGCGGGGTCGCGAGAATTTGGCTCCTGTGTAAAGATGGCGGTTCCTCAAACAAAGCTAGGGAGTTAAGGTATTTCATGTCGGACAATATTGAACACGTCACCGATGCCGATTGGGACGAAAAGGTCCTGGGCGCGGACAAGCCGGTACTCGTCGACTATTGGGCGGAGTGGTGCGGGCCTTGCAAGATGATCGCCCCGATCCTCGAGGAGATCGCCGACGAGTATGCGGATCGCGTTCAGGTCTGCAAGATCGACATCGACTCCAACCAGCAAACGCCACCCAAGTACGGGATCCGCGGCATCCCGACGCTCATGCTCTTCCGCAACGGCGAGGTGGAAGCTACCAAGGTCGGAGCCTTGTCGAAGTCCCAGCTCGCGGCATTCCTCGACAGCAACATCTAGCGTAGCGAGGTCCGGCGCACAGCGAAGCGCGGGCCCGGCCCTGGGGCGCTCAGACCGGACGAAGCATGTTCGGTCCGACCAGATGCCGTGAGCGGGCCGGATGTCGGCACTTGGGTTGCATTCTCGAACAGCGGTGGTACTACTTCTTAGACCGCTCGCTACAGCGAGACGCGCTCGCTGTACCGAGACGCGCTCGCCGTCAAGCGTGCCGTCGGGGTGCGAACGCGCAGAGTAGGTCCGCCCGCGCAGAGAATGCCGGCCCCGCCCGCGCAGAGAATGCGCCAGCATTCTCAAACGCGCGCCGTAGGCGCGCGCCGTCAGACAATCCTTGGCTATAGACGCCGCCAAGGATGCGGTGTTAGAGTCCCGCCCTCACACGCGCTTGCATCGACCTGCGGGCGGGGGGAAGTCCACCAAAGCGGTCGATGGGCGTAGGCCAATGCCACTTCCATGCGAGGTAGCACTCCCATCGGGAAGAAGCCCTTCCTAAGAAGAACGGCGTAGGTTGCAAGGTTGAAGGTGTCGGCTGCGGCACTTTCCTGCGACCAAATATCCACAATTCCAACGCGCTGAAGCGCGGTCACCCGTTGCACTCCAAGTCATTGATTCGGACTCATCCATGAACCTAACAGACCTGAAACGAAAACCCGTCGGCGAATTGGTCGACATGGCCCTCGAGATGGGCCTCGACAATTTGGCGCGTTCGCGCAAACAGGAAGTCGTTGCGGCAATCCTCCGCAAGCAGGCGACCAACGGCGAGGACATCTACGGCGAGGGGACGTTGGAAATCCTGCCCGACGGCTATGGTTTCCTCCGCTCGGCGGACAGTTCCTACCTGGCCGGACCGGATGACATCTACGTCTCGCAGAACCAGGTACGTCGCTTCAACCTGCGTACCGGCGACGGCATCGCTGGCAAGATCCGGCCGCCAAAGGGCGGCGGCGAACGCTACTTCGCATTGCTGCAGATCGACGAGATCAACTTCAGCGAGCCGAACGCCAAGAAGCAGAAAATTCTCTTCGAGAACCTGACGCCGGATTTTCCGGATGAACGCATCACCTTGGAACGAGGCAACGGCACCACCCAGGATCTCTCCTCCCGAATCGTCGACCTGATCGCCCCCATCGGCAAGGGCCAGCGCGCCCTGATCGTGTCCCCGCCGAAGGCCGGCAAGACCTTGATGCTGCAGAACATCGCCGACTCCATCGCGGCCACCAACAAGGATATCGTGCTCATCGTCCTCCTGATCGACGAGCGTCCCGAAGAGGTTACCGACATGCGTCGCATGGTCCGGGGAGAAGTCGTCGCGAGCACCTTCGACGAACCGCCGGCCAGGCATGTGCAGGTTGCCGAAATGGTGATCGAGAAAGCCAAGCGCCTGGCCGAGCATAAAAAGGACGTGGTGATCCTGCTCGATTCCATAACCCGTCTGGCGCGTGCGTACAACACCATCGTGCCCTCGTCCGGAAAGGTCCTGACGGGTGGCGTCGACGCCAACGCCCTAGAACGTCCCAAGCGGTTCTACGGCGCGGCGCGGAATTTCATCGAGGGCGGCAGCCTGACCATCATCGCCACCGCGCTCATCGACACCGGGTCGAGGATGGACGAGGTGATCTACGAGGAGTTCAAGGGGCGCGGCAACCTGGAGATCCACTTGGAACGGAAGATCGCCGAAAAACGTGTTTGGCCGGCGATCAACATCCGCCGCTCGGGAACCCGGCGCGAGGAGCGACTGTTGACCCAGGACGAACTGCAGCGTGTTTGGATACTGCGCAAGCTCCTGCACGACATGGAGGACATCGCCGCCATCGAGTTCATGCTCGACAGGCTCAAGGACACCAAGACCAACGAGGAGTTCTTCAGCTCGATGCGCGGACGATAGCGAAGCTAGCGCGGACGCATAGCGCGGACGAATAGCCAAGCTAGCGCGGACGCATAACGCGGACGAATAGCCAAGCTAGCGCGGACGCATAACGCGGACGAATAGCGAAGCTAGCGCGGACGCATAGCGCGGACGAATAGCGAAGCTAGCGCGGACGCTAGCGACGGCGAGCCAAGGCCAACGCTTCGCGCAGGTAGTCATTGGCTGCGGCGGAATCGCCTTCCCCCGCACACAAGGCAGCGAGTTCTTCCAAGGTTTCCGAATCCTGTTTTTGGGCCAGGCTCGCTTCCAGGTACTCGCGGCCCTTCCCCGAATCGCCTGTAGCGACCGCCAAGCGTCCAAGGGTGAGCAACAGATCCGCATCGTCGGGCTTGTGCTTCGACCACGCCATCGCGTGGGCCAACTGCTTGGCCGGATTGGCCATGATCGTGCCGTAGCGGCGAACCCACGCTTCGCGCCATTGGGTCTTTAGTGCTCGGCGGAGCGCCGCCTCGGCTTCCGCGGGTGCATCGGCGGCCATGGCTTCCACGTAGTCCAGTACCAAGGCCTCGTCCGCACGAAGTTTCTTGGGCATCGTCTTCCAGGTGCTTCGGGCGTGGTCGGCCGCATCGGCGCTGGCCCGCGACTTGGCGATCCGCGCCCGCCAGATCGCTGCTTGGACGCCATCGGCATCGTCGTTTTTCGGTCCGGATCCTCCCGAGCGCCGCGGTTGCGCAAGTTCCGCCACCGCGTCCCAGTCGCCGAGCGCCTTGTGTGCGTCGAACAGCCGTTTCAGCACCAACGGGTGCTGCGGTGCCTGCTGCTGCAATGGCTTGAGTGTCCGGGTACTCAAGCGCCACTGGCCTGCGGCTTGTTGCAATTCGGCGCGAACCAGCCCCACGGCGAATGCCGCTTGCGGCGTCGCCTCGCGGGCACGGTCCAAGATGGCGTCGCGTTCCTCGAAACGGTCGACTTCGTTTGCGGCCCGTGCCGCCGCCAAGTGGTTGAACAGGGGGGTATCGACGTGGCCTTCGGAGGCCAGCAAAGCCTGCGACGCCTCCCGCCAACGGCCTTCGGCAAGCAGCATGAGACCGCGCACGGAGCCGTTCCTGGCCTTGGTCGCGCGGCGTGACCGCGCCCAATTCGAGACCGCCGAACCACCCCGCGTCAGCCGCCGCACCACCAGCACGATGGCGTAGATGATCAAGCCCGCGACCAGCAGGACGGTTGCCGCGAACCAGAGGCTCGTCTCCAGCGTCGCGCCGTCGTAGGAAACGAGAACGTAGCCCGGATCGCGCGCCATCAATGTGGCGAGCAGCCCGCCAACAGCGAGAGCCGCGATCAAGAGGACGAGGAATAGGATCACTCGGGGGCGGCCTCGTGAGAGCGAGCCCGCTCCCGAGCGCGGGATCGCAATTCGCGCAATCGCGCCAGGGCGCCGGAGATGTCGGGCGGGGTGATTTCCAAGTCCACGGCCAGGAGTTCGTCGAGTTCCCGCGTCGCCTCGACGACCGTGGCATGGTTCGGGTCGACGAACCGATGCAGCCACTCCTTGGCCGAGAGGAGGCTTGCCTCGAAGATCGCCTGGTTGCCGCGCAGAACGGCAAGTTGGGCCCGGTCGAGCGCCAAGCGCAGATGCTGTTCCAGGTAGTCCGCCTGCTCCGGTGCGAGCAACGGGCGCATCGGCGTCCCATCGTGGCGGCGAAAGCGCACCAATCCCTCGAGTCGGGAAAGCAAGGCTTCGAACATCGACCCATCGTCCGCCGGAGCACCCTGTGTTCGTGGGAGGTCGGTATCGGCGATGTACTCGGGCAGTCTAAGCGGTAGCCGCTCCAGCAATCCCTTGACCGCTTCCACGCGCAGGAACAGCCCTTGCAGGTCCACCCCCTCGAAGGTGCGCAAGGCCAGACGTTCGTCGGCCAGCATCGCGCGCACCTCGTGATAGGCGAAATCGTCTGCCTCCGCCAACAGACCGTCGGCTCGGGCCAGCAGGGCGTCGGCACCGTCGACGTCGCGCTGCATCAGCAACCGGTGATTGGCGATGGACAGCAGGTACTCCACCTCGGCGAGCTTCCACTCGCGTGGCGAAGGTGGTTGGGTGTCGGACTGGGCCATGATCGCCTCGGCCATCGCCGCTTGCGCCTCGGCCAGGGCCGCTTGTTGGGCGGCGAGATCTGCGCGCACGCTGACCAATTCATCGCGTAGCGCGGCGAACTCCTGCGCGTTCACTTCGGCGCGGCGTGCCGAGTCTCGGCGCCAATCCTCAAGCTGTGGTTGGACAACGGCCCCAATCCGGGCGTCCGGATCGTCCATCCAAGCCAGCCAGAAGAGGTATCCGCCGACGCCGGCCGCCGCGAGCGCGACGAGCAAGGCCAGAACGGCCAAGGGTCGTCCCGACTTCGGCCGCCCCTGACGGGTTGTTTCGTCCACCGCCGGTTCGGGCGTCTTCGGTGTGCTCGTCCGTGCGGTTGCAGATTCCGCAGACGGCTTGACCGTCGGGTTGTCGCTGGCGGGCTCTAGCGCCTGCCCCGGATCGTCGGCGTCAGTCATGGTTCCTCTTTGGCGCGGAGTTCGCCCAGGGTGTCCAAGACTACCGTGGAACCCGCGCCGAGTGTCATTGTGACGTTCTCGAACCCCGCGTCCGCAGCGAGGCCGGCAACGCGCTCAGAGGGTACAAGCAAAGGCACGCCCGCGTCTCGCTCCTCGCCGAGCCACAGCCGTCCAATGGTGAGCAAACCGTCCCCGCTTGCGGCGACGATGGCGTCGATCCGTTGGCCCGCGATCGACACGCGGTTCGCGATGCGCCGATAGACGTCCCACTCTGCGACCGCGCCGCCTTCGAACCGAAGCCACCGCTGCAGTGTGTCCGATCCTCCGGTGCCCTTGACGATCAAGGCGCGCCCCGGCGGAGATCCGGTCAACGCGCGAACGGCGCCGGCGGCATCGCTTTGCGGGGGCCAGCGGGATGGCGCGCCGTGTCGTTGCAGCTGGCCTGCGGCAGCGTTGCCGATCGCCATCGCCGGACCGCCGCGCCAGCCGTTCGCGAAGGCGCAAGCGACGGCATGCTCCGACACGAACACCGCCAGATCGAAGGGCCCGTTCGGCGGCGCCGAACGGATGGGTTCGATGCCGAGTACCGGTGCCTTGAAGACCTCGAAGCCGTGGCTTGCCAGCATGCTGGCAAGGCGCGTCGCGCCGGGTTCGGTCCTCGTCACCCAGATCCGCATCAGGACGCGAGCAGGGCCCGGGCACCCAAGGCGTCCAGGCGGTCTGCGACTTCACCACCGAGGACAAGGGGGTCGTGGTCGGCGAGTTCGACCCGCAGTGTGCGCGCGCCTTCGGCATCTGCGGCCACGGCGGTCATCCGCAACTCCGCGCCGTCGCGGACGCAGTGTGCGCCGAGCGGCATCGCGCAGTCGGCGCCGAGGCGCCGGGTCAGTTCCCGTTCGGCGGCAACGCAGCGCTCCACGTCGGCTTGGACCCCCTGGCGGATCAAATCCCCCAGCGCCTGTCGGCGGGCGACGAACTCCACTCCCAATGCACCCTGGCTGGGTGCCGGGACCAGCATGTCCGGGTCGATCCGTTGGGCGATCCGGTGGCCGAGCCCGAGGCGGTCGAGCCCTGCGCAGGCAAGCAGCAGCGCATCGCACTGGCCTTCGTCGAGGCGACGTAGCCGGGTGTCGACGTTGCCGCGCAGGGGCTTGATTTCGATTTCCCGGAGGAGGCTTCTCAGCAACGCGCCGCGACGGATGCTGGAGGTGCCGATGACTCCACCCGGGGGAAGGTCGATCAGCGTCCGGGTGCTCGAAGTCTCGGGCACGACGAAGGCGTCGCGGGCGTCCGCGCGCGGTCCGAAGGTTGTCAAGGTGAGCGTGTCCGGGACGGCGACGGGAACATCCTTCATGCTGTGTACGGCAAGATCCGCACGGCCTTCGGCGACCGCGTCCCGAAGCGCATCGATGAAGACGCCCTTGCCGGTGACCGGCGCCGACCTGTCGATGTCGCCCTGGGTCTGGACGGTCACCAGTTCCACCTGCACCGACGAATCGATCTGCTGCAACTGGCGCGCAACCCACCGCGCTTGCGTCATTGCGAGCGGGCTGCCTCGGGTGGCGATACGCAGTGGTACGGACATGGAAATCCTCGGTCAGGCGGCCGTGCTCGGGCCGTTGATATAATCGCGCGCCGGCTCGGGTTCCACGGGCCGCTGTCAGCGACGGATCGACCATGGCCAAAAAAGGCAACACCGGCAACCCGGAACAGAACAAAAGCATGTGGGGCGGCCGGTTCTCCGAGCCCACCGACGACTTCGTCGCGCGCTTCACCGCGTCCGTGGACGTCGACAAGCGGTTATACCACCACGACATCAAAGGCTCCATTGCCCATGCCAATGGATTGCACGTCGCCGGCGTGCTGGACAAGGACCAGCATCGGTCCATCGTCGACGGCCTGACGGCCATCGAAGGCGAGATCGAGCGCGGCGAATTCACCTGGAATCCAGCGTTGGAAGACGTGCACATGAACATCGAGGCGCGTCTGACCGAACTCGTCGGCGAAGCCGGAAAGAGGCTGCACACGGGGCGCTCGCGCAACGACCAGGTGGCGACGGACTTGCGCCTGTGGCTGCGCGACCGCATCGACGCCATCGATGCGCGGTTGACCGAAGTGATGGCCCGGCTGATCGACTTGGCGAACGACCACACCGACACGGTGATGCCCGGTCTCACGCACTTGCAGATCGCGCAGCCGGTGACGTTCGGACATCACCTGATGGCCTGGTTCGAGATGGCGTGGCGCGACCGCGCCCGGTTCCGCGATTGCCGCACGCGGGTCAATGTCTCTCCCCTCGGCAGCGCAGCGCTGGCTGGCACCACGTTCCCCATCGACCGGGTGGCGACCGCCGCCGAACTCGGCTTCGACGCGCCGGCGGCCAACTCCCTCGATGCGGTCAGCGACCGCGACTTCGCGCTCGAGTTCTGCGCCGCCGCCAGTCTCGCGGCAACGCACCTCTCCCGCTGGTGCGAGGAACTGGTGCTCTGGACATCGCCCCAGTGGGCCTTTGTCGCCCTGCCGGATGCCTACTGCACCGGTTCGAGCATCATGCCCCAGAAGAAGAACCCCGATGTGGTCGAACTGGTGCGCGGCAAGACCGGACGCGTGGTCGGCAACCTGAACGCGCTATTGGTACTGATGAAGGGCCAGCCGCTCGCCTACAACCGGGACAATCAGGAGGACAAGCTGCCGCTCTTCGACACGGCGGACACCCTGAGCGACTGCCTACAGGCCATGGCCGGCATCTTGGCCGCGATGCAGCCGGACCCCGTCGCCATGCGTGCCGCCGCCGAACGAGGCTTCGCGGTGGCCACCGATCTCGCCGACTACCTCGTTCGTCAGGGCGTCCCGTTTCGCGATGCCCACGAGATCGTCGGCAATGCGGTGGCGTTCGCCATCGACCGGGACCTGACCTTGGACCAGGTGGCATTGGACGACTACCGCGACCTGTCGGATCGCATTGGCGAGGATGTCTACGACGTGCTGACGCTCGACGGGGCGGTTGCCGCGCGCAACCACGTGGGCGGTACGGCGCCGAAGGCCGTCGCCGCCGCCATCGCCGCTGCCCGACGACGCCTGTGATGGATGCGTCGCTCGCGAACCTGGCCAAGCCGGCGTTCTGGTTGATCGTCGGGACTTTTTGTTCGACCGCCGCGACCTGCGGCCAGAAGGGACCTCTCGAATTGCCTGAGGAGGACGCCGCGATGGCGCACGCGGCCGCTGCCGTTGGAGACACTCGCGTGCGGTCCTTGGCAACCGCGGTCCGACCCCGTCGTGCCCTTCGCCCGTAAAGGCGGCGAATTGCACGCCGACGGCGTGCCGCTCGCTCGCATCGCGGCGACCGTGGGCACGCCCGCCTATGTCTATTCCTGGCGAAGCGTTCGCGCGCGCTACGAGGAACTTCGACGCGCTCTCGACGGCATCGACCACCGCATCTGCTATTCGGTCAAGGCCAACAGCAACTTGAGCATCCTGGCCCGGTTGGCGAAGTTGGGTGCCGGCTTCGACATCGTCTCCGGCGGCGAACTCGAGCGGGTTTTGCGCGCCGGCGGCGATCCAGCCCTGATGATCTTCTCGGGTGTCGGCAAATCCGAGGCGGACATCGACTTCGGCATCAAGGTCGGCATCGACGCCTTCAATGTCGAAAGCGCGTCGGAACTCGCGCGGCTGGAATCCCGCGCCGGCCTTCTCGGCCGCAAGGCGCGGGTTTCGGTACGGGTCAATCCCGACGTAGATGCCAACACCCATCCGTATGTCGCAACCGGACTGAAGGAGAACAAGTTCGGCGTGCCTGGCGCCGCAGCGCTCGAACTCTACCGGCGGGCGATGGCTTCGCCCGTTCTCGAGATTGCGGGCATCGGATGCCACATCGGTTCGCAGGTGTCCGAGGTCGGGCCGTTTCGGGAAGCCCTGGCCGGGCTCCTGGGTCTCGTCCGTGCGTTGGCGAGAATCGGCATTCCGCTCGAACACGTCGATATCGGCGGCGGCTTCGGCATCGCCTACCGCGACGAAACGCCGCTTGATCTGGAGGCGCTCGGGCAGACCTTGAGAGCCACACTGGCTGGCCGGCGGGTCAAGCTCGTGCTCGAACCCGGTCGTTTGCTCGTTGCCGATGCGGGCGTCCTGCTCACCCGGGTCGAGTACCTGAAGCCTGCGGCACAGGCCGGCTGTCGCAACTTCGCCGTGGTGGACGCCGCGATGAACGACCTGATCCGACCGGCGCTGTACCAGGCATGGCACGCCGTGGAAAGCGTGAACGAGAGCGACGCGACGCCCGTGCCATGGGACGTGGTGGGTCCGGTCTGCGAAGCCGGCGACTTCCTGGCGCTCGACCGGGAACTCGCGCTCGAGGAAGGCACGCTGCTCGCCATTGGAACGGTCGGTGCCTACGGGTTCTCGCAAAGCTCCAACTACAACACCCGCCCGCGCGCTGCCGAGGTGCTCGTGAGCGGCGACGACTTCGCCATCGTCCGCAAACGCGAGACGGTGAGCGACCTCTTGCGACTCGAAACCCTCGTGTAGCCCGGTGTGGCCGGTAGGGGAGTCGGCCGGTAGGGGGTCGCCCCGACGAGCCATCGTATAATCGTGGTGGTTTGATGACGTTGGGCCGGTAGCCGATGAAGCTGCGTTTCGCGAAGATGCACGGTCTCGGCAACGACTTCATGATGGTCGAGCTGGTCACCCAGCGTGGAACTCCGACACCGGAGCAGATCCGTGCTTGGAGCGACCGGCGCACGGGGATTGGCTTCGATCAGTTCCTGGCAGTGCTCCCGCCCACAGATCCCTGTGCGGACTTCCGGATGCGCATCTTCAACGCCGACGGGTCGGAGGCCGAGCAGTCCGGCAACGGTGCGCGTTGCGTTGCGCGGTTCGTGGTCGACGAAGGACTCATCGTCAAGCGCGACCTGGAACTCGAAACGGCTGGCGGCCCTATCCGCACGGAGTTGCTGGCCGATGGCCAGGTGCGGGTGAACATGGGTGTGCCGAGAACCGAACCCCGGGCCTTGCCCTTCGTTGCCGAGGGGGAGTCCATATCGTACGTGGTCGACCTGGCTGGCGAAGAGGTGGAAGTCACGCCGGTGTCCATGGGGAATCCGCACGCGGTGGTTTTCGTGGACAACGTGGCCGAGGTCGATGTCGAACGCGTCGGTGGCGCGCTGCAGCGCCATGAGCGCTTCCCCGAGGAGGTGAACGTGGGCTTCCTGCAGGTGGTGGACCGGCGTTTCGGCAGGCTGCGGGTGTACGAACGGGGTGCCGGCGAGACGCGTGCCTGCGGCAGCGGCGCCTGTGCGGCGATGGTGGCCGCGCGCCTGCACGACCGCTTCGACCAACGAGCCAAGATTTCCCTGCCCGGGGGCAAGCTGCGACTGGAATGGCAAGGACCGGGAGCGCCCGCTACACTGTCCGGGCCCACGCAACTGGTCTACACCGGTCGAATCGAGCTATGAACCCGACTGACGGACCGCGCTTGGATGACGACGCCGTGGCGGAGTTTCTGAGTAGCAACAGCGATTTCTTCACGCGCTGCCCGGAGTTGCTTTCCGATCTCGACCTGCCATGCGAAGCCGGCGGATCGGTGTCGCTGCTCGAACGGCAGGTGATGGTGCTGCGCGACCGCAACAAGGATTTGCGCCTCCAGTTGACCGCGTTGCTCAACAACGCCGAAGACAACGAGCGCGTGTTCGAGCGCGTGAAGACGTTGACCCTGGCGTTGATGGACGCGGTGGACGAAGTCGATCTCGACGCCGCGCTCGGCCGGGACCTCATCGCCGGATTCGATGCGGACCATGCCGCCTGCTTCGTACGTTGCTGGACGGCGCCTGCGGATCTGGACCACCTCGTCGGCATCGGCGCGGACGAAGTCCCGCCGTTGCCCCAACTGTTTGGCCCAACCGAGCCGGTTTGCGCCGTCCATCGCGAGGAGGAGTACGCGGCGCTGTTTCCCGGCGCATCGCTATCCGGACCGGGTTCGATCGCCAAGGTGCCTCTAGGGACCAACGGTTCGCAGGCGGTCTTGGCCATCGGCTCCTGGGACCCGCGCCGATTCGCGCCGGACCTCGGCAAGGTATTCCTGATCCACATCGGCGAAGTGATGTCGCGGACACTGGAGCGGCTAGGCATCGGATGAGACCCCGACGCGGCATGGACGCCGAAGACGATCGCTCACCGGCTGTGAACGATGCGGGCTTGCACAAGGGCGCGGGACTCGGCGCCGACGTGGACCGGTTTCTTGTCCACCTGACCGTCGAGCGCCGGGCCTCGCCGCACACCGTTGCCGCCTACCGCCGGGACTTGGCGCGATTCGCCATCGGTCTTTCCGATGCCTCAAGCGCGGATGTCCGGGGGCATCACGTCCAGGCATTCGCGGGCCGGCTGCACGCCGGGGGGTTGTCGCCGCGCTCGGTCGCCCGCCATCTGTCGAGCGTGCGTAGCCTGTTCGACTACCTGGTCCGGCGCCACGAAGTCGGTGCCAATCCGGCTAGGGGTGTACGAGCGCCGAAGCAGCACGAACGTTTGCCGAAGACCATGGATCCCGACCAGACGTCGCAGTTGTTCAGCGAACGCGCCGTGTCGACCATCGACATCCGTGACCGTGCGATGCTGGAGTTGCTCTACGGCGGCGGGCTGCGTCTTGCCGAACTCGTGGCCATCGACATCCGCGATCTCGACCTTGCCAACGGGTTTGTCACCGTCACGGGCAAGGGTCGGAAGACCCGGGTGGTGCCCACGGGGAAGGCGGCTTCCGAGGCGGTTCGCGCCTGGCTTGCCAAACGAGGCCCGGCGAGCGGTCGCGATCCTCTGTTCACCGGTCGGGGCGACGCACGCATGTCGCCGCGCAACGTCCAGTTGCGGCTGAAGAAGATTGCGGTGAGAACGATCGGAAACGACGGCGTCCACCCCCATCTGCTTCGGCACAGCTTCGCGAGCCATCTGCTGGAGTCCAGCGGCGATTTGCGCGCGGTGCAGGAACTCTTGGGTCATGCCGACATCTCGACCACGCAGATCTACACGCATCTCGACTTCCAGCATCTGGCGAAGGTCTACGACGCTGCGCATCCGCGCGCGCGGCGCAAGGCGTCGGCATCCGCGGGCGATGGCGAAATCGGATCGTGATTCGGCTGGTCACTTTCGATCTCGACAACACCCTATGGAGTGTCGACTTGGTCATCGGGCGCGCGGAAGCCAAGATGCGCGACTGGCTGCGGCCCCGAGTTCCCGAGTACCGCGGGGTGTCCGGTGCGGACATGGCCGCGATTCGAGATGATGTGATCGAAGCCAACCCGGGCATCCTCCACGACATCTCGCTCTTGCGGGAACGCGTGCTCCAGGCAACCATCGAGCACTGCGGCTACCCGCGCGCGGCGGCAGCCCGACTGGCCGCTGGCGCGTTTGCGGAGTTCCTCGAATGGCGGCACCGCATCGAGTTCTACGCCGGTGCCCTGGACGTACTGGAGTCGTTGGCGCGCACCTACACCCTGGCCTCGCTCACCAACGGCAACGCCGACTTCGCCCGACTAGGTCTCGATCGCTTTTTCTCGTTCGGCTACTGCGCCGCGGACGTGGGAGCAAGCAAGCCTCACGTCGCCATGTTCGAACGCGCCATCGCCCGCGCCGGGGTGACCCCTGGCGAAGCCGTCCACGTCGGCGATCATGTCGTCGACGACGTGCAGGGCGCCTCGGCGGCCGGCATGTCAACGATCTGGGTCAATCTTGTCGGTTCGGACGTGAAAACCGGTGCCACGGCAACGGTGACTAGCCTCGAGCAACTGCCGGCCACGCTTGCGGACTTGGACCCTGGTGGTCGAACACCCTTGAAATGACGTGTCAGTGGTCGCCGGAACGTTCCGGGCAAGGCGCGGTTGCGCAGACGTAGCGGGTCTACTTCAAGCGACCGCAACGCGGGCCGGGGCGTTCCGGCGGCCACCCGAAGGGCGCGCCCACAAACGCCCATCCGCGTTGTTGGCACCTTTTGACGTATGCCCGATATGCCTTCAAGGTGCCG
>JAKZRQ010000108.1:0-7319 GCA_047518105.1 Pseudomonadales bacterium
CCAAAAGACCCGCGAGAGCCTCCCGCGCGAAGCGCGGGCGGACGCGGCCAGCGCAGTCCGCCATCGGCACGATCATCGACATCGCGGTCAAACTAGTGAAACCCAAAAGGCTTTTGACGCCGACAAGCGGCCTGGTGAGAAATGCGGGCTAGGCGCCTTGCAACGCGCGCCTTGCTCCGGCGTTGCCATCGACATCTCATTCCACCCCGTCCAACCGCTGGGAACAGCGCCTTGCGCGGATGGAAAAGCGCATTGAACTTGCCCGCCTTTTCCGCCTTGGGTATGGGTTTTGAGCGGCAACTTCTCGCACTATCGGCGTAGGCGTCACGGGCGTAAGGCGCCATGAACGCCGACGGCGTCGGCGTCGGCATCGACTTCGGCACGAGCAACTCGGTGGCGGCGGTCTTCGACGGTTGCGCGGTGACCTTGATCCCATTGGAGGCCGGAGTCGGGAATGCACGCGGTGTCCTGGAGCACGACGCCGAGATCATGCCGTCGGCCACGTATATCGATCGCGCCCTGCAAACGCGAACCGGGCGCGATGCCATCGGTCGCTATATCGACGACAACACGGGGCGAAAGGTCGAACTGGTGCCGGAGGTGATTGGCAGGGCGACGTTGGCGGTCGGCCACGCGAGCGCGGGTTCGCGCAATCCCGGCGAGACCTTGACCGTCGATGTCTACGGCGACGCCATGACGGACACCGGCATGCGTGGTCGCCTGTTCCGCGGGACCAAGCGCCTGCTCGGCAAGTCGGACGTTCGCCGTCTGATGGTGTTCGACCATCCGTTCCGACTGGTCGCCCTGATCACGCCCATCCTGCTGCGCATGCGGAGGGCGCTCGCTGCCCAAGTCGGCGAGATCGACCGCGGCTGCGTCGGCCATCCGGTCAATTTTGAAGGCCGTGACGAACATCGAAACAAGCTCGCCCTGTCGCGGCTCGGCGAGGCCTACCACTACGCCGGCGTTGCGAAGGCGAGCTTCTATCCCGAGCCCATCGGCGCGGCGGTGAGTTTTCTGCACGCCAATCCGGCGGCCGAGGGCCAGCGCCTGCTCACGGTGGACTTCGGCGGCGGAACCTTGGACTTCTGCGTGCTCGAGCGAGTCCCGGACAACCGCTTTCGGGTGGTGACCACGCACGGCATCGCCTTGGGCGGCGACCATATCGACCAGCGGCTGTTTCGCGAACTCCTCTTTCCTCTGCTCGGCAAGGGCGAGCGCTGGAGGCGGCGGGGCGAGTACGGCGAGATTGAAACCGCGTTCCCGTTCGAGGACTACGAGGAATTGCTGGTGAACTGGGCGGTGACCTACGTGCTCAACCAGAACCGCTACACCGCTGCGGTCCAGGATTGCGTGAACCGGGGCGGCGCGGCCGGGATCAAGTTCCGCCGCCTGCGGGAGCTGATCCAGCAGAACCTGGGGTACGTGGTGTTCCAAGCCATCAAGGAGTTCAAGGCCCGGCTGTCCAACGCCGAGGAGGCCGTGCTCGACATCCCGGAAATCGACGTCGAAGTGCGCCTGACGCGTGCCCGGTTCGAGACGTTGATCGCCGACATGCTGTCCAAGGTGGAACAAGCCGTCGAGGAGACGCTCCGGCGCGCGCAGCTACCCCGGGCCGCCATCGACATCGTGTTGCGGACCGGCGGCTCGTCGTTGATTCCTGCCGTACGCCGCATTCTCGACGGCTTCTTCCCGGGGCGCGTGGTGGACCACGACCCGTTCACCAGCGTCGCCGCCGGACTTGCCATCGCCGACTACCACAACCTTTCCGCCGGTCCTCCCTGGCGTTCTTGAGAAGCCGGCACCCTTGCAGTTGACAGTTGAGCAATTGAGCCAAGTTCTTCGCCACCCGACCACCCGACCACCCGTCCACCCGTCCACCCGTAGAGAATGCGGCAGCATTCTCAAACGCGCCCGTCAGGGCGCGCATTCTCAAACGCGCCCGTCAGGGCGCGCATTCTCCGGCCCAGCCACACCGACCCCGCAGCGGGATCCTTGCGCCTACTCCGGCAATCGGCGGTAGCCCGCGTCCACCGTCTCGAAGAACGTCTGCACCATCCGGTAGGTCATCCCCCAGACGAAGTGACCGCCCGCTAGCCGGTAGCCGTTGAACCGCATCGAACCCCCGTCCGGACTGTCGATGGCGTGGTTGTCCCCCCGGTACATGGGTTCCACCGGCGTCCACACCGCCTCCGCCACCTCGTGATTCAGGGTAAACGACGGATCGCCCTCGATCTCGAACACGAACGGCGCGACCAGCATGAAGCGCCGCGCACTCATCCGCCGCTCGATGGGCAGCGCGCCAATCATGGGCGCTTGCGAGATGTCGAGGCCTATTTCCTCGGCGGTCTCCCGCACCGCCGCCGCGCACAGGTCCACATCCGCCGGATCCTTGTGACCACCCGGAAAGGCCATGTGCCCCGACCAGGGATCGCCAGCGTTCTCGGCGCGCTTGATGAAGAGCATTTCGGTGGCTGCCGACCCATCGCGCAGGACTACCGCCACGGCCGCCTGCCGGGCGCCGACGGACATCGGTGGATCGGGAATACGGGCGGCGAGCCGGCGGCGGATGCTGGATAGCTTGAGCATCGTGCGTATTTGGAGGGTTTGTCGGGGCTTGGTCAAGCGGTGGATCGAGGGCGTCGACTCGGGGCGGAGTTCATCCGAGCGCGGGAGAACGACGGGGGATTGCGCTGTGTTACTGTCGGACTGTTCTCAAGTTCGGCGCACTCGGTGAATCCACTCGCCTCAACGGCCAATCGCTGCTTCGTCTGCGGCAGCGGCAATCCCATCGGTCTGAACGTGCGGTTCCGCTTGGACGGCGATGTGTGCCGGGCCGAGTTCACGCCGGGCGATGCCCACGTGGGCTACGACGGACTCGTTCACGGTGGCATCCTGTTCAGTCTGCTCGACGACGTGATGGCGAACTACGTCTTCCTGCAGGGCGAGCGCTGCTACACCGCGAGGGCCGACGTGCGGTACCGGGGTCCGCTCCCGGCCGGTACGCCGGTCAGGTTGGAAGGACGGCAGATCCGCCGAAAGGGCCGCTTGGTTATGCTCGACGGCCGCGTCCTGCGCGCGGACAACGACGAGGTGGTGGCCGAGGCGTCGGGGAGCTTCATGGTGGAGCGGGATTGAGGGAACCGCCCGAGGTTGGCGCTCCCCAAACCTTGATTCATCTGACCATCCGCACGTGCCTGACCGGGAAATACAGAGACCATGGGAGGGATACGACCTCGCTGCCTGAATGCAACCCGACTGTCAACATCGATCCCGCTCAAGGAATCTAGACCCGCGCTGCCCGCGCTGATAGTGTCGCCGGTCACCAACAGGGTCTTGGTCGGCGCGCCGGTGCTTCGCCCTCGCCGCCGGCGACGCGAGCGGCGGCACAGCCGCGAACCCCTTCAGCCAACCGTTCGGGTGATTTGATGCCGACATCCATACTGCGTGCCAAGGGACTGGTCAAACGCGTGCCCACGGCGGAGGGCGAACTGACCATCCTCGGCGGCATCGATCTGGAGGTGGCCGCGGGTGCCCAGGTGGCGGTTGTGGGCGAGTCCGGTTCGGGCAAGACCACCCTGCTCGGTATCTTGGCTGGCCTCGACCTGCCCACCGTGGGCGATGTTTGGCTCGACGGTGCCGAGATCACCGCCTTGGGCGAGGAACAGCGCGCCCGGGCGCGCGCCCGCTCCGTGGGTTTCGTCTTCCAGACGTTCCAACTCATCGACAGCCTGACGGCGCTGGAAAACGTCATGCTGCCGCTGGAACTGCGCGGCGACCGGCAGGCGAAGGAGGGCGCGCGTGGCTATCTCGACCGGGTCGGCCTCGGGGCGAGGACGACGCACTATCCACGCCAGCTCTCCGGCGGGGAGCAACAGCGGGTCGCCATCGCCCGCGCGTTCGCGTCGGGTCCGAAGGTGCTGTTCGCCGACGAACCGACGGGCAATCTGGACACCCTCACCGGCGCGCGGGTGGCGGACTTGATCTTCGAGCTCAATCGGGAAGCCGGTACGACGTTGGTGCTCGTCACCCACGACGCGGCCCTTGCCGCGCGTTGCGCCACCACGGTGACGTTGGAAGCCGGTCGCGTACGCCCGGCCGTGGCAGCGTGACCCCATCGCTGGTTTTCAAGTTGGCGGTGCGCGACTGGCGCGCCGGCGAATTGCGCCTGCTGATCGCGGCGCTGCTCGTGGCCGTCGGTTCGGTGTCGGCGATCAGCCTGTTCGTGGACCGCCTGCAACGTGCCATCGAAGTCGAGTCGACGACTTTCCTGGGCGCCGACCGGGTGATCGGTTCGTCGCGCGAGATTCCCGAGAGTTTCCGGGAGTTGGCGCGCGACCAAGGCCTGGAGTCCGCCGACGTCGTCACCTTCAACTCCATGGTGTTTGCGGACGCGTCCGGATCGGACCGCAACCAACTGGCGAGCGTCAAGGCGGTGGCGCCGGGCTATCCGCTGCGCGGGGTCGTGCGCATTGCCGACGAGCCGTTCGCAACGGGACGAACCACCGCCGATGTTCCGGCTCTCGGCGAGGTCTGGATGGACTCCCGGTTGTTTCCCGCGCTGGGGGTGGTAATCGGCGACCGCGTCGCGGTCGGCTACGCGGACTTCACCGTGGCCGCGGTCCTGACGGCAGAACCGGACCGAGGCGGCAGCTTCTTCGAATTCGGTCCGCGGTTGCTCATGCGTGCCGAGGACATCCCGGCCACGCAAGTGGTTCAACCGGGCAGCCGGATCGAGTACCGGCTGATGCTCGCCGGCGACGAGGGGAACTTGAGGACGCTCTACAACGCGATCCGCGAGGACCTGGCACCGAACTATCGCTGGCGGAGCATCCGCGACGCCAATGCCTCCATCGGCCGGGCGCTCGATCGTGCCGAGAATTTCCTGTTGCTCGGCGGCCTGTTGGCGGTGTTGCTGGCCGGGATCGCGGTGGCGCTCGCCGCCAACCGGTACGCGAGGCGGCATTTCGACCACGTCGCGGTTCTCAAGACCCTGGGCGCAACGCCTGCCGAGATTCAGTGGGGCTACCTCGGCGTCCTGCTCGTGATCGGCGTTGCCGGTACGTTGCTGGGCCTGGTCCTAGGTGCGCTGGTCCACCTCGGCATCATCGAAGCCTTGGGCGACCTGCTGCCGCCGACTTTGCCGCTGCCGGGCACGGACCCGCTGGTGGTGGGTTCGGTCACGGGCTTGATCTGCCTGCTGGCGTTCGCGTGGCCGCCGCTCTTGGGGTTGAAGAAGATCTCCCCCATGCGCGTCATTCGGCGCGACATCACAACCGGGGTGGCGCCCATCGTGACCTACGGTTTTGCGGTCGCCGGCAGCCTTGCCCTCCTGATCTGGCACAGCGGCAGCGTCCTCCTGACCGTGGCGGCGCTGATCGGCGCGGTGGTGACCGGCGGCACGTTTGCGATCATGGCGCTCGTGCTTTTGCGCGGCGGCCGCGTGCTTGGCATGCAGGCCCGCAGCACCTGGCGCCTGGCACTCGCGGGCTTGCAGCGCCGCTACCGGGAGAACGTCGCCCAGATCGTGATCTTCGGCTTCGCCATCATGCTGCTTCTGGTCATGCTCCTGGTACGCACGGCGCTAGTGGACGACTGGCGGGCGGAGATCCCGGAACGCACGCCCAACCACTTCCTGATGAACGTCATGCCCGGCGAAGCGGACGCCGTGCAACGTCTGCTGACCGATCGCACGGGCTACGATGGCACCCTGTTTGCCATGATCCGCGGCCGCATCAGTGCAGTGAACGAGCTTGCTGCGCGGGATTGGCGGGGTCGCGGCGGCCTCGGCCGGCCCGGTCCGGGCATCCGTTCGGAGCGCAACCTCACGTTCGCGGAGGAGCTTCCCGACAACAACGTGGTCGTTGAAGGCGAGTGGTGGTTGCGCGACGACCAAGGCGGTTGGGGGGAACCGGCGGTGTCGCTGGAGATCGACTATGCGCGTTCGCTCGGCGTGTCGGTGGGCGATACCCTGACCTTCGACGTCGGCGGGCTGCCTTTGACCGTCGCCGTGACGAACACCCGCAGCGTCGAATGGGACAGCCTGCAGCCGAATTTCTACATCATCTTCTCGCCCGGAGCGCTCGAAGGCTATCCCTCGACCTACATGACGAGCTTCTACCTGCCGCGCGAGCAGAAGCCGTTCCTGAACGAACTGCTGTCGGCCCATCCCACGGTGACGTTGATCGAGGTGGACGAAATAATCGTTCAGGTGCGCCGCATCATCGACCGGGTCACCCAGACGGTGGAACTGGTGCTCTACCTGGTTCTCGGCGCCGGGGTCCTGGTGCTCGTCGCCTCCATCGGGTCGAGCCGCGACCAGCGCCTGCGGGAACACGCGTTGCTGCGGGCGCTCGGGGGCACCCGGCGGCTCATCCAAGGCGCCTTGGTGACCGAATTCGCCATTCTCGGCTTCTTCGCGGGCCTGGTTGCCGTCATCGGCGCGGAACTGACCGTGTTCGCGCTCAACCGGGAGATCTTCGAATTGCCGACGAACCTGCACCCTTGGCTTTGGGCGGCGGGCCCGGGCATCGGCATGGCGATGATCGCCACCGTGGGCTACTTCGGTACGCGCAAGCTGGTGCGCTCACCGCCGGCCGCCGTGCTGCGCGAGGTCTGATCGGTGTCCAGCGGGCAGGAGAACAAGCTGGCTCGCAAGCTCCGCCGTCTGACGGGGAGGGCGGTTGCCGACTACGCCATGATCGAGGATGGCGACAAGATCATGGCTTGCCTGTCCGGTGGCAAGGACTCCTACACGCTGCTCGACCTGCTCCTCTCCTTGCAGCGGAACGCGCCGGTCTCGTTCGACGTGGTGGCGGTCAATCTGGACCAGAAGCAACCTGGTTTCCCGGCCCACGTGCTTCCCGGCTATCTCGACAGTCTCGGCATCGAGTACCACGTCGTCGAGGAGAACACCTATTCGATCGTCAAGGCGCTAACCCGCATTTCTCACCAGGCCGCTTGTCGGCGTCAAAAAGCTCTTGAGTTTCACTAGTTTGACCGCGATGTCGATGATCGTGCCGATGGCGAACTGCGCTGGCCGCGCCCTCGCGGGTCTTTTGGCCCCGTGCGCGCACGTGCTCCCTCAACCGTAGGCCCCGCTATGCTCTCGGTCGCGAGCACGCGCACGTGCCCGTGTGTACACGGGGCCAAAATCCTCCGCGATCATCACGGCCCCTGGTGAGAAATGCGGGTTAGCGGGCGTGGCACCGGTGACGCGCGAGTCGGGCAAGTGGAAGGGCCGCAGCTTCACCCGGGGCGGACGGGCGCGAGCGCGGCGCATGCTCTACATGGCGGCGGTCAGCGCCGTCCGCCACAAC
>JAKZRQ010000109.1:0-9345 GCA_047518105.1 Pseudomonadales bacterium
CCCTCGGCGATGGACGGTCCGCCGTCGGCTTCGTACTTCCTCTCGTGGCCAAATCCGAGTGCCTGGCAAAAGTCCTCCTGGTGCAAACGACGAATGCTCCCGTCGTCTTCGGCGATGCGGTCGAAACGGGCGATCCGGACGAAGTGCCGGCCACCGACAACGCACATCTCGCCTCCACAATCGGCAAGTCCACGGCCTTGGCGAGCGCCATTGTGAACGTCTCGTAGGCCGGTACATTGCGAAAGTCGGCAACCTCGAATTTCAGGATGTCGCTGCTCGGCGCGTCGTTCGCAGGCAGGAAGTATCGATCATCGCGCAGCAGCACCGGACATTTGTGCTGCGCACCGGCAAGGGAGAGTCGTGGCCAATGACCCGACCCATCCCGGTGGGCATATCCACGCCGCGCCGCGAGTTCGGCCAACTCGTTCTCGTCTAGCGCGCGGTACCGATCGGCGGAATCGGCAACAGGTGGGACCCGGCTGCCCTCGCGGCGAGGGCGCCCGCGCATTCGCCCGCGATGGCTCGCAGAAGATCGAAGTCGGTGTTCGGGATCCGCAAGGTCCGGACGATACGATCACGCGCGTCGGCCTCGGGAAGCAGGTTGGCGAAGAACCGATGCGCCGTGCCGAGGGCCGCGCCAAATTCGGCCTCGGCCAAGGGCAAGGAGCACGAGATGGCAAACCCGTCCCGGCGCCAACGCGCATCGTACGCGAATCCGATTCGACCGAGATCGTCGCGACGGAGTCGACCAACAAGGCGGACACTCGAGTCCCGGCCCCGGTACCAAACGTCGAGCGCGTCGATAGCCGTCACGTTCCACCAAGGGATCTGTCTTCCGGCGGTGGCGTCGCCTGCCGTGGCTTGACGGCCACCTCCAATCCAAGCGCCGCCAGTGCCGCCAGCACCTTGCCCAGTTCCGCCGTCTCCTTGCCGCGTTCGAACTCGGAGAGGAAGCGCGTGCTGAAACCGCCGATCGCCGAGACCGTCTCGAGGTTGAGTCGCCGGCGTTTGCGATGAGCACGAACCAAGCCTCCGAGTTGCCGGGGATTGTCCACGATGCCGTAGCAGGGACTCTCGTCACTCATGTCCACGTCAATTTTTGATCGTACGGTACAAATCATACGCCACTCAATCACGCCATCACGCGATCACGCGATCACGCAATCACGCGATGACATTCTCGATTCAACTGTACGGCAAAAAAGAGCCGACTCATGGTGCGGCACCGAACCGACTCGTCGCCGCCGCGTTCAAGGTACCATTTCCACCCGACTCGCCAACAAATTGGACCCCCGTGCCGCTGCCCCTCGCCCACATCAAGGTTCTCGACTTGACCCGCGTGCGGGCCGGGCCGACCTGCGTGCGGCAGCTTGCCGATTGGGGCGCGGATGTCGTCAAGATCGAGCAACCCGGTCGAGGCGACGGGCAGATGGGCGACGCCCGCTTGGGTCCCGACTTCCAGAACCTGCACCGCAACAAGCGCAGCATGACGCTGAACCTCAAGACCGAAGAAGGGAAGTCGGTTTTCATGCGCCTGGCCGAGTCTTCCGATGTGGTCGTGGAGAACTACCGACCCGGCGTCAAGCATCACCTCGGCATCGACTACGAAGCCGTCAAGGCGGTCAATCCCGGCATCGTCTACGCGAGCATTTCGGGATTCGGCCAGGACGGGCCGTACGGCGATCTGCCCGGGTTCGACCAGGTGGCCCAGGGCATGGGGGGGTTGATGTCGATTACCGGCCTTCCTGGTCAGGGGCCTGTAAGAGCGGGAATTCCAGTCGCGGATCTCTCCGCCGGCTTGTACGCCGCCACCGGCATCCTGATCGCCTTGCTCGGGCGCGCGCACACCGGCGAGGGCAGATGGGTACGAACGTCCCTCCTCGAAGCGCAGGTCGCCATGCTCGACTTCCAGGCCGAACGCTGGCTGCTCGATCGGGAGGTGCCGCGCCAGGCCGGCAACAACCATCCGACGGGCATACCCACCGGCGTGTTCGCCACCAGGGACGGTCATATCAACATCGCTGCGACCGGCGACGCCATCTACGAGCGCTTCTGCACCGTCATGGGCCGCGAGGACTGGCTCACCGACCCGCGCTACGACTCGCCCGGCCAACGCTCGGCCAACCGCGACGCGATGAACGCCGAGATCGAGGCGATCACCCGAACGGGAACCAGCCAAGAGTGGATCGCGGCGTTCAACGACGCGGGTGTGCCCGCCGGCTACATCTACGCCATCAACGAGGTGTTCGACGACCCCCAGGTCAAGCACCTCGGCATGGCCGCCCCGGCGACGCATCCAGAACTGGGCGATATCGACTTGGTCGCACAGCCGATCAAGTTGTCCGGGGCGCCTTTCGAAGTACGCAGACCAACCCCCGCGCTCGGTGAACACACCGACGAGGTGCTCGCCGAAGCCGGCTACAGCGCCGCTGAGATCGAGGCGCTACGAGAGGCGGGCGCGGTTTGAAGCGCGTCTGGGTGAGAGTCTCGGCAGGGACCGCAAGCAGGACACCGTCATCCACGGTTCTGCCTCGGTGGCCTCGTCAGAAGCCAACGCGCCCGACTCCGACGACTTGGCAGAGGCCAACAAGCCCGACTACCGAGCGGAAGCGGGCGGCGCGACGGCCTGTTCCGGCACCGCGGCATGGTCGGTGGCCGTGGACAGGTTGGTGAGGTGTCCGGTGGGATTCTCAAGCAGGCTCATGATCAGGATGGGCTGGTCCGACACGACGCGCAGGCGCCACTTGCCTTTGCCGTCGCCGAGCGCGCCGCTTTCGATGGCTTCGGCTTCGCCGGACTCGAGCTCGACCGACGTCAGTTCCCGCGACGATCCAGCCGGTACGGTTAGCTGGACCACCGTGCCCGGCGTGGCGCCGTTGTCGTCCACCCCGGCCATCGTCGCTACCGCGTCCGCGTCGCCCGGATTGACCAGCCGCAGCACGCTGACCTGGTCGACGTTGCTGGCCGGATTGAAGAACACCACCCGGTGCGCCCCCTCGGCCTCCGGCGCGAGGTCGTGCATCGAGGTCAGGAACCCGTCCGTGGTGCGGACGTAGGCCAGCACGTCGATCTCCGCTTCGCTCGTCAGTTGCAGCCGCCAGTCGCCCTCCCCGACGCCGTCCCGTCTGCCGTGGCGTAGGTCACGGTCATCCTGCGTGCGCTCGCCTCGCTGGGCTTTACCTCGAACACGACCTGTTTCGACTCCCTGGCGCTCGCGTCCATGATCGACAGCGACGGCGGATCGTCGTTGTCGATGACAGTGCCGGTCGCGGTGGACGTCCCCAGCGTAGCGTTCTCCGGCGCCCACAAATCCAGCGTGAAGGTCTCATCGTCCTCGTCGATGGAGTCTTCGCGCAGCATCACCGTCGCGCTCAGCACGGTCGTCCCCGGCGCGAAAGTCAGCCGGCCCACCGCCGCGCCGAAGTCAGTTTCCGCCTCTGCGGTCCCGCAGGAGGTCCAGTAGGTGACGGCGACCGTCTTTTGCGTCGCGCCGTGGAGGGTGACCTCGAACCCGGCGTCGCCGCCCTCGGTCCCGATCGCTGCGGCCACCGAGACCGTCGGCGGCGGGTCGTTGTCCCGGACCGTCCCCGTCCCTTTGTCGTCGCGGATCGTCGTCCCCGACGACGACGGATTGGACAGCATCAGCGACATCGACTCCTCGGGTTCGTCCGCGGGATCGTCGGGCGTCTCGACTTCGACGGTCAAGTTCCGGGTTCCCACGGGAAAGGTGAGCGTGCCCTTATCCTCCGTGTAATCGCTGCCAGCGGTCGCCGTTCCGGCCACGGTTTCGAAGTCCACCTCCACCGCCGCGGTGTGCTCGCCGCTCAGGCGCACCGCGAACGCCAGCTCGCCGCCTTCGTCGACGGCCTGGGAGTCGGCCACCAGCAACTCGGCGGCCTTCGTCGCACCGACGTCCATGATCGTTCCCGTCGCGGACTCTTCCCCGGTCGGTATCGTCGCGTCGGTCGGGTTGGAGAGCGTGATCGTGAACGTCTCGTCCGCCTCGACCATGTCGTCGCTCAGCACCGGAACCCGGATTGCCTTCGTCTTCTCGCCCGGCTCGAAGGTGAGCGTGCCGGATGTCGCGGCGTAGTCCGCCCCCGCCGTAGCAGTCCCGTCGGCGGTCGAGTAGGCCACCGTGACCAGGTTCCCGCTCTCGACGGTCAGGGACACGGGGAACTCGAGGGAGAAGTCGTCCTCGTCCCCTTGCGCGTCCTCGATCGACAGCGTAGGCCCAGGGTCGTTGTCCCCTATCGGGAATACGAAGTAGGGAGGATCGGACTTGAAGAACGGATCGCGGAGGTGTTTCCAATGGATGGCGAATGTCTCCACGGGTTCATCAATGCAGCCCAAGGGGCAAGGTCCGGTCACACCCAAACGATCAGCTACCACGTTGGGACGCTGTACTCACTTGGGGGTAGCGTTGGAGACGGCTGAACCGGAAGTCAACGAGCTATTTCCCCGCAACGTCGGAACACGCGCGACGCGCACGTGCACGTCCAATCCATCGTGCTCGCAACGCACGACCTCCGAGACTCCACGGTCAAGACGCTCGAGGGCTTGTTCGAATCGAAGGATGGGGCTGCCCGGTTGTGAACCGGCCCCGGAATCTGGTATTGCCTCCACTGCAACTTGAAATGAGCACGCAAGGACAGAGACATGAACACATTCACGCCTGTCTGCGGTTGGCGCAAGGGAACTGCGGCCAACCGAAACCTTCCACCTGGCGATCGGCAAGTCGCTGCCCGCCCGGTAGAAGGCGACATGCGCAAGCGCGTCCGTCGTTCTCGCTCCGATCGCGAGATCAAAGCGGGACCGGGCGGACTCATGCCTTGGCGGTGGTTGGAGAGGACCCGCACGGTCCTGGCGATCGCTGCCGCGCTGGCTGCGAACTGGGGTGTCGCGGCCGACTACGTCATCGTTGGGGAGTTGGGCGACACCGTCACGAGCGGTGAGGTCGTTCTCACACGATCCTCCGCAGTGTTCGGAGCAAGCGACGAATTGGCGCGGGCACCGATCTCAAAAGGACGCTTTCGCCTCGCCGGACAGGTGAACGACGACCTGGGGGTCGTGACGTTGACGGCCGTGGACTCGGCAGGGAACTCCATGGGCTGGGCAGGATTCATCCTCGAACCGGGCGAGATCCGGATTCGGCACGGCAGCCCCGCGACCGGTCTCCTGGTCGACGGCGGACCCTACAATCAACGGGTGATCGGCGTCTGGCGCGACACCGACGAATACCAGGGCCTCATGGCCGACTATGCCGACGCGATGGCTGCGAGGGCGGACCTCGAGGACGGCCCCGAGCCGATCTCCAAGGAAGTCCTGCGCCTGTACAACGAGCTGAACCGATTCCGGGGCGAGGCGCTGCGCAGCATCGCGCTCTCCGACGACGATCCGCTCGCCAGCTTCTTCGCCATCCAAATGGGCGCACTTGGCGGAACCCAGGCGCTCGACCGTCTGGACGAGCTTCAGGCCGTCGCCGCGCTCCCCGCAACGGCGAGCGCGCTCCGTACAGTGAACGAGACCCGCAGTCGCATCGGCACGACACGAATGGCCCGGGTGGGCGACCAGGTCGAGGCATTCTCGGCCCCCGGCCTCGATGGCGAGACCTACCGTCTCGAAGATTCCCTTGCCGAGAACGAGGTGGTGCTGATCGAGTTCTGGGCGTCCTGGTGCGGCCCTTGCCGGGCCGATGTGCCTCACCTGAAGAACGCAGTCGAGCAGTACGGCGAGCGTGGCTTCGCCATCTTCGCCGTTTCTCTGGACGGCGACCGGGAGGACTGGGAGGACGCATCCGTCGAGGACGGAATCCCCTGGACAAATACCTGCGACCTGAAGGGCTACGACAGCCCGATCACCGCGCAGTTCGGCGTGGTGATGATTCCGATGAACGTACTGGTGGACGCCGATGGCGTGATCGTCGCCGTGCATGCGCGCGGGGAGCGCTTGCTGGACAAGCTGTCGGAGTTGCTGGATGGTTGAAGGAGCACTCTAGAGTCCCGAAAACTGCCATCGTCCATTGACCCGGCGCAAGTCATAGGCAGGCCAATCGCGCTGGTCGACCCGGAGCGTGTGAACGACAGGCACATCGAACCGATTCAGCGCCTCGACCCGAACGGCATCGCCGTGGTCGAGACCCTTGATCGCGGCGGCGAACGCGTCGAGGTCCGGCGTCGGTCGCCCTCCAACGCGGACAATCCGGAGATGTTGCGGCAGTTCATAGCGTTCGGCTGGCGAACCAGGCCACCGCCATGAGGAATAGACGCCGGTAGGCGGAACGCCCAGTTCGACGGATATCGCGCGATTCGGCGGCTCGATCAACGCCCCTGCCCACGAGATCAGTCGCTCGATACCTGTTCCGTCGAGGGCGACCGTCTCGACATCAAGGTCGGCCACCCGGCCGTTCCGAAGCATCTCGAGGCGGACGCGCCGCCGCTGCGACAGTCGCTCCGCGTCACGGAAGCTCGTCACCGGAGTGCCATCGATCGTTAGGAGGAGATCGCCCGCCAGAATCCGTTGCGCTGCCGGCGACCCCGCCACGACCCTCTTCACGGCGAGGATGCGCTTGCCGGCCTCGACCTCTGCATAGCGACGCAGCCAGTCCTCGGGCAATCTACGGCGACGGGCCTCGACCAACGGCAAGTACTCCCAGACCACTTCCAGCGAACGCACGGGCGTGCCTGCGCGCAAGCGTTCGATCATGTCGGCTATCAGCTCTGCACAGACGCCGCCGAGTGGATCCAACTCGTCGAATCCAAACCACCAACTCCACCACCCCGCGACCGCAGTCGCGTCATCGTCGACGAGCACCCCGCCCCAGACCGACTGCGGTTCGGTCACCAAGGATGCCACTTCGACGTTGTTGTCCCGGAATGCCAGATCCGAACTTGGCTCGAACGCCAACGCATCGATGGAAGCGACCTCAACCGACTGGTGCCGCACACGCAAATCGCCGTCGATGCCAACGAACGTCAATCGCTGGCCGGGATGCAGGGATCCTGTGGACAACCTCGCGCCTGCAACCGGCGTGTCGCCGATGGCGGCAGGGTCGTAGGACACGACGGCGAGGTTGTGCAACGGATGGATGTAGCGCACTTCCCCCGGCACGCGGAGAAGACCAGCGAAGGTGATCGACACGTCGCCGATGGCCTCTGGCACGGTCGAACGGTCGGCCACGACCCATCCCCGCTCCACGTCCACGACCATTCCAACACCACGGTACTCACCCTGATAGTGGCCGCCGACACTAAAGGGCATATCGAAGTCCACGATGACCAACGACTCGCCGATGGGGTCGTGTCCGGAATCGCGCTCCCGCAGCACGGTGGGTCTCGCAGGAGTGACCTCGGACGTAGGCTCCGTCAGTTCCAGGCAGCGCCAGGTCTCGCCAACGGAGCCCGGCGCGATGTCGAAGGCTTCACGGCGGCAGCGGCGTTCGAGCGACCACTTGCCCGGCCTTTTCGCCGCAGCACTGCGGGGCATGAGTGGATCGTCCATATCGATGTAGCGAACCATGACGTCCGAACCCCGTGGAGTCCTCGCCAGTGCGGCTTCAAGGGCGTCGAGGTCATGGATATCGGCTCCGTCGAGCGCGGTGATCAAGCTGAAGTTCGGTACGCCTCCCGAGTCGAGAAACCCGCCCGGCGACGCCACGTACACCCCCGAGACGGGACGCGGGAAGTGGCGAGCCTGCTGGTAGGACAGCGGGTGGAATAGCGCTCCACCGACTTCGAGATACTCTTGCGGTGGGAGAGCGTTCAGATCGGCGACCGGGAGCACAACGGACATTCGGACGCCCGCGCGCTCCAGGGAAAGATCCACGGTACCGCCGACGCTACCGTCCAGCGCATTGGCCAGCTCGGGAAAGGAGCCCGCCGTTTCCTTGCCGATGGCGACTACGATGTCGCCCGGCTGGAGATGTTCCGCCGCCGGAGAGTCGGGTATGGTCTCGGCTACCGTCAAGAGCCCGACACCTCCGGGCCGTGCTTGCCGCACCAGTTGCTCGGCTTGTTCGGACAGACCCAAGCGCCTCAACTCCGCGAAGCTCGCGTGCTCGAACGTGGTGAGCAACGTACCGCGGGGGACGGCTTCGCCAACGGCGATGAGGTCGAACGCGCGCTTTACCCTTCCCACGGGCAGGAACAGGCTCGTAGCCGCGTCGTCCTGTCCCGCAGCATTCAACGCCACAATCCGACCGTCGATGTCGATCACAGGAGATCCGGACGAGCCGCCCGAGGTTCCCGACGCAGCCTGAATGTAGAAGGTGTTGAAATCGGCGTACTCCTTTCTGGCGTACTCGGGCACTTGACGATCCAATCGGGCGATCGTGCCCGATAGAATCGCCAGGCGTTCGCCGGCGTCGTTGCCGACCACGCGAATGTCGAGTCCCACGCGCGCCGCGGCGGGGTCGAGCACCATCGCGGCGGGCTCGATGAACTTCAGATCGTCCGGGCGATACCGGAAGAAGCCGAAGTCGTGCACCGGATCGCGCCACACCGGCACCAATTCAACCTCCTCCTGGTTGAGGAAAACCGCTGTCGCATTCACCGGTCCCACGCCCACCACGTGCCGGTTGGTGAGAATCAGTCCCCGATCGGCATCGACGACGACACCGGTCGCCTCCGCGGACATGTTGGGCGTGTCCTCGAAGGACCGAGTGTGGTCAACCAGGAGCGTGACGATCGCCGTCGAGACCCGTTCCAACGTCTTCGCCCACCGCGCGTCGTCCGAAACCGGTTCCGCACTTGCGGCCGTTTGGACCGCAACGGCGGGAACCAGCAACATCGCGGCGACGACAATGCGAATATACGAAACTTGCTTCATCCTCGAGGCCTCCGACCTCCGGCCCGCCGACTAGATTCCTTAGCACGCCGAATGTTAACACTTGAGTTGCATTTCGAACGAGGCCGGGAGAATGCGCAAGCATTCTCGATCACGCCGTCAGGCGCGCCGCCGCCACATGCGGCGCGCCTAGCCTAACCCGCATTTCTCACCAGGGGCCGCGATGATCGCGGAGGATTTTGGCCCCGTGTGTACACGGGGCCAAAAGACCCGCGAGGGTACGGCCAGCGCAGTCTGCAACCGGCACACCGGCACGATCATTGGCATCGCGGTCAACTTCTTGAAACCATGAGCTCTTTTGACGCCGAGAAGCGGCCTAGTGAGAAATGCGGGCTAGCGTACCGAGTTGTGAATGCGCCACGCCAGCGTTGAAATTCTGCGCATTCTCCACGGGTGTCGAACATCGGCTCTCTCGGGATCTCAACAACGCCATGGATTTCCGTATCATCTACCGCCCATGTAGGACACCAACGAGCAGGTATTGACAATGGCTGACGACCA
>JAKZRQ010000110.1:0-16193 GCA_047518105.1 Pseudomonadales bacterium
TTGGCGGACTTGCTTTCGGGCAGCGTTCCGTCGACACGCCCGCTCTGAACCAGATAGAGGTCTAGATCCTTGTCGCCGTCGATATCCGCCAAAGCAACGCCCCCACCCATTATCTCCGGCAGCATGTGTCGAGATCGGTAATCGGAATGATGTTCAAACGCTATGCCCCGTTCGGTCGCCTGTTCTGTAAACCATGCCTTGTCTGCGGATTCACAACCGACGAGCAGCACGACGAGCAGCACGGCGAGCCTAGGAGCCGGGCGGCTTGGGCTGGGGCGAAACGCGTTGTCCGCCAGGGCGGCGGGTTTCGTGGCGCTATTCAACGCCTGCCTCCAGATCTCGGAAACGTCGTTTGGTCAGCCGCACACCATCGGGGTCGGCGCCGGTTGCTTCCGCTCGATCCAGGGCCGCTCGCGCCTCCTCCAGCAGGCCGGCTTCGCCGAGACTCCGGGAAAGATACAGATGGCCGACAGCGAAGGTGGGGTCCAGCGCGACAACCTGTTTGAAGCGGCTGACTGCTTCCCCCCAGTCCTGTAGCTCTGTCGCGACGATACCCAGGTAGAACACCGTTGTCCGATTGGCGGGTTCGAATCGCAAGGCCGATTCCGATGCGGACCGCGCCTCCTCGTGCCTGCCGAGACCAAACAGGAATCGTCCTCGCTGTGCATGCGCGTGTCCTTGTTTCGGATCCAGCTCAATCGCCTGATCGATGTACTCGAGCGCCGTACCGAGATCGCGTTTCTGCCGATAGTGGTCGGCGATCGTCAGATAGAAAGGGCTGAATCCCGGATTTGTCGCGAGGCCTTCCAGTGCGAGCGAGACGGCATCCTCTGTTTTCCCTGCCCGGCCATAGGCGATACTGAGCGAGTTGATGAGGTTGCAACTGAAAAAGTAGTCTACGGTCCGACCGCAGCCGCTGGTTGGATAGCGTCGTCGTAGTCTTTCGAATATTTCGATCGCTTCACGGGTATCCCCGTGGCTGGAAAGCGCCTGGGCGTTTGCAAAGCTGGCATAGCCGCGTGTATAGCGGCTCTTTTCGAGCGACCGCGGGTCGGTCCAGTTGTAGGGTCTGGCATCGCGACCCCGTTCCATCGCCTGCCTGGCGTCGTCCATCCTTCCCAAGGCGCGCAGTGCGCGCCCTAGAGTCCGGTATACATAAGGATGATCGGTTTGGTGGGCGAACGCCCGCAGCATTGGCAAGGCTCGGTCGTCCTGACCCATGGCCATCATGGCCCGGGCTTGGCCGAACTGACCTTCGCTGGTTGCGCCAAGGGCGACTGCCTGTTGGAACGACTTTGCCGCGAGCTCCGGTTGATCCAGATGGAGTTTCCAGGATCCCATCCAGAGAAGGGCAGGCGCATAGTTGCCATCGATCGCTATGGCTCTTTCCATTGACCGGATTGCCGTTTCGTAGTCGCCCTGCTTGGCCAGGAGGTGAGCCGCATGGTGCGGCCAGCGGAAGTCACGGGGATCGAGGGTCTCGGCTTACCGGTAGGTGGTGATGGCTGCGTCGGGAAAACCGTTTGCGTCGTAGGCCATCCCCAGACGTCCCCGCATGATGCCTGACTCCCTCATTACCTCGTTCTGCCTGACCAGATCCTGGATGAATTCGGAGAGTTCCGAGTCGGGCAGATTCACACCGACGGTGATCAGTTCAGCATTTGTACCATCACCGCCCCCGCCACCACAGGCTGAAATCAGCGGAAGACAAAGCAACAATAGGGATCCGGATCGCATTCCGACACGCTTACGGCAAGAAAAGCGCACCGGGGCGGGAGCCTGCGGTGCGCTTTTGGTTGGCTGTAAGCGATCTACTCGTCTTGCTGGAATTGCCAGCCGACCTGAATGCCGATTTCCCTGCGTTCAACAATGGTGCCAAAGGGACTGCCGATACCTTCCCGCGGTGACCACATGTGCAGCGCGGCTTGGTCAAGCGCATTCTGTACAAAGGCGGTAACCCTCCAGGCGGAATCGGCTGACCGCCAGTTCGCCCTCAGGACGTTGGTTTCGCCCCATTCGCCGGTGACCACGATCTCTTCGATGTACCCGCTGCCGCCGTCTTGGCCTTCGTCATCGGAATCGGTCCCGTCGGCCGAGTAGGCAGGCAGTCCGAAAAGGGCCAATGCCATACCCAACGACGCGGTGGATGCAAGTGTCACGAATCTCTTCATGTCTTTCCCCTGGTGCCCGCTTCCCCGTTCGCCCGGAACGGCGAACTTCGGGACTCCGGCACGTAACCGGCTCAACTGCCAATGCCCACGCAGGCATCCAACCCCTGCTCATCCCCTTCCGAGTCCACGCCTAGTGCGTCTCGCTGCCCGAGCGCGCGACTGACGGCGCGTTCAAGAGCGCTGCCCACCGCTGTTCGCAACAACCCAAGTGTCGACATTCGGCCAGCTCAAGGATTCTAGACGGACGCAAGGCGGAGTCCATCGCCGGGCGGGTCGCATGGACCTCGACCTGAAAATACAGGAACAGATCGTGGAAGTACAAGGCGTAGCGCCCACCCCAAGGAGCCAGCTCACTCAAAATGTTGCAAAAGTGTTGAATTGGATACTGACTCCCGGACGAAGCCGAGGAGGCCATGGAGGAGACGCGTACGCGGCGGGGCGAAGTGGCAACGGTGGCGGGCCTCTACGGCTGCCGACGATCTTGAATCGGATCCGTTGCGATGAGATGCGGGCGCGTGACCCACGGGCGCGGCGTAGGCCACGACTCGATCATCGCCTGGCCCGCCTGGCGTACAATGGCGCCATGCCGGAGAGCGGCGCGAAATATCGGACGGCGCAGGGCTTCAGCGCCATCAAGGACGGCATCAAGATCACCGAAATCGATGCCGCCGGGGTAGCGTTGCGCAAGCCGCCCTGGCTACGGGTGCGAATCGCCGGCAACGGCAAGTACGCTGCGGTACGGCGCACGGTGCGCGAGCACCGGCTTGCGACCGTCTGCGAAGAGTCGCACTGCCCAAATATCGGCGAATGTTGGAACGCAGGCACGGCAACCATCATGCTGATGGGACAAGTGTGTACGCGGGCGTGCCGTTTCTGTGCGGTCGATACGGGGAATCCCGGCGGTTGGCTCGACGAACAGGAACCCAACAACGCAGCCGAGTCGGTGGCGTTGATGGGGCTCAAGTACGTCGTCCTCACGTCCGTGGACCGCGACGATCTCGCCGATGGCGGGGCCGCACACTACGCCGCCTGCATCCGGGCCATCAAGACGAAGTGTCCGGCAACAACCGTCGAAGCGCTGACGCCGGATTTCCAGGGCGAGCGCGCTGCCGTGGATGTGGTGGTTGCTGCCGGTGTCGATGTCTTTGCCCAGAATCTCGAGACCGTTCGTCGTCTTACGCACGTTGCCCGGGATCCGCGCGCCGGCTACCAGCAGACGCTCGACGTGCTTGCCCATGCGGCATTGCTCGGCGTTGTCACGAAGAGCAGCTTGATGCTCGGCTTGGGCGAGACCGATGCCGAGATCCGCAAGGCGATGGCGGACTTGCGCGCCCACGGCGTCGGTCTGCTCACCCTCGGCCAGTATCTGCAGCCGACCCGACGGCATCTGCCGGTAGCGCGTTGGGTTCACCCGGACGAATTCGACCGGTACCGGCTATGGGGACTGGAGACCGGTTTTCGCGAGGTCGCGTCCGGGCCGCTGGTTCGGTCGAGCTACCGGGCGGACGAACTCGCCCGGGCGGTCCGCTAGATTTCTTGCCTTTTGCGTATAATCCGCGCCGCCATGGAGTCCGAACCAGTTCCGAACGCTTGTTGTCCATCCTGTCGACCGTGATGGTTGGGACGCCCGTCCCCTCGAATCAGTCCACAGGAAGCGGCTACGTCTGATGGCGCCGCCTCGGCGGCGTGACGGCGTTGGCGGCGATTAAGGAAATTGGCAGCATGGACATCGTTCTACACAACACCCAATCCGGTCGTCGAGAGCGGTTCGAACCGCTGGTTCCTGGCGAGGTCGGCATCTATGTCTGCGGCCCCACGGTGTACGACCTTCAGCACATCGGCAACGGTCGTCCGGCGGTCGTTTTCGATGTTCTCGTGCGCCTCCTGAAGCTCGCGTATCCGAAGGTTACCTACGTACGCAACATCACCGATATCGACGACAAGATCAACGCTGCCGCGATCGCTTCGGGTCGCCCCATCGGGGAACTCGCCGAACGCTACGCGGCGGAGTACGTGCGCGACGTGGCGGCCTTGGGTGTCGCTCCGCCGGATGTGGAGCCTCGTGCCACAGGTCATATCGCCGAGATCATCGCCATGATCGGAGCACTGATCGACGCCGGCAACGCCTACAAAGCCGAAAGCCATGTGCTCTTCCACGTTCCCTCGGACCCGGACTACGGCACGCTTGCGAAACGGAGCCTCAAGGACATGCGCGACGGGGCACGGGTGGAGGTCGCGCCGTACAAGAAAGACCCGAAGGACTTCGTCCTGTGGAAGCCGTCCACCCCGGAGCTGCCCGGTTGGGACAGCCCTTGGGGACGCGGTCGACCGGGCTGGCATATCGAGTGCTCGGCGATGATCCGCCAGCACCTAGGGCCCGTGATCGACATCCACGGCGGTGGCAGCGACCTGATATTTCCGCACCACGAGAACGAGTGCGCGCAGAGCCGCTGCGTGAACGGCGGCACGCCGAGCGTTCGCTACTGGCTGCACAACGGCATGCTCACCTTCGGCGGCGCGAAGATGTCGAAGAGCCTTGGCAACATCGTCACGATCCGCGAGCTCTTGGCAAGCCACGACGGCGAGGTGCTGCGTTACGCCCTGCTGTCCGGCCACTACCGCCAGGAACTTCTGTGGGAAGGGAGCCTCGCCCATGCCCAAGGGGGCCTCGACACGCTGTACCAAGTGCTGCGGGACACCGACGACGGCAGCAACGAGACCGCCGCCAGCTACGCCGATGCCGGCATCGATGCCTTCCCGGCCAGCGTGATCGATGCGCTTTGCGCCGACCTGAACACCCCCCGGGCTCTGGCCGCGATGCACGCTCTTGCGGCGGAGGTTCGTCGGGAGAGAGACCCGGAGGCATTGGCGCGTTCCCGATCCAGGTTGCTCGCCGGCGGATGGTTGTTGGGCCTCCTCACCAAGCTGCCCGAAGAGCGCTTCCACGGTCTGCCCGCGTCTGCTGCCTCGGGCGGTCTGGCTGACGAGATGCCAGACGCCATGGTCCACAGCCGAATCGACGAACGCATCGCCGCTCGGGACGCGAGGGACTTCGCCCGTGCCGATGCCATTCGCGAGGAACTCGCCGCCCTAGGCATTCAACTGGAGGACACCCGTCAAGGGACGCGGTGGAAGAGGATCTGACATGGACGCGAACCGACTTGGCCGCTTCGTCGCCGGCACGTGGGACGACAGCATCGTCCCGACGCTTGAGGACTACATCCGCATTCCGAACAAGTCCCCCGCATTCGAGCCGGACTGGGCGCGTCTCGGCCACATGCGCAAGGCAGTGGAACACCTCGAACGCTGGGTTGCCGCCTGCGGCGTTCGTGGGCTGACCCACCGCATCGTCACCCTGCCGGGGCGAACGCCGCTGCTGTTGTGCGAGGTCGAGGGAAGCACTCCCGGCAATGCGCTGCTCTACGGCCACTACGACAAGCAGCCGGAATTCGAAGGCTGGGCCGATGGGCTTTCGCCCTGGGAACCGGTCATCCGCGATGGACGCCTTTACGGTCGGGGCGGCGCGGACGACGGCTACGCCGTATTCGGATCGCTCACCGCGATCGCCGCGCTGCAGGACCAGAGCGTCCCGCACCCGCGCTGCGTGGTGTTGATCGAAGGCTGCGAGGAAAGCGGCAGCTACGATTTGCCGGCGTACATGGATGCCTTGGCGGACGAGATCGGGACGCCGGATCTGGTGATCTGCCTCGACGCCGAGTGCGGCAACTACGACCAGTTATGGTTGACCACATCCCTGCGCGGCATGTTGCCCGGCACGCTCTCGGTGCAGGTGTTGACCGAAGGCGTTCACTCGGGTGCCGCCGGCGGCATCGTGCCGTCGAGCTTCCGCCTGCTCCGAGGGTTGATCGAGCGGGTCGAAAACGCCTCGACGGGGGAACTGGTGGATGTGCTCCACGTGCCGATTCCCGACACGGCTCGCCAGCAGGCGGAAGAGGTCGCCGCGACCTTGGGCGATCTCAATATCGAGCGTTTTCCTTGGGCGGGCGGTACCGGGCCGAGCGAGGTCACCCCCGCCGAACTGACGCTGGCGAATACTTGGCAACCGAGCCTTGCGGTGGTCGGTCTCGGCGGTGCACCCGATATCGCCAACGCGGGCAACACCCTGCGGCCAGCCACTGCCGCCAAGCTCGTTTTCCGCTTGCCGCCGACGCTCGATGCCGCCGAGGCGGCCAAACGTGTGAAGGACATCCTGGAGGCCGAACCGCCGCACGCTGCCGAGGTGGTCTTCGAACTGGATCATCCCCAGACCGGTTGGGCTGCGCCCGCGCGGGCGCCCTGGCTCGATGCCGTACTCCGTCGCGCGTCGGAAGCGCATTTCGGCGCGCCGCTCAAGACCATGGGGACCGGCGGCACGATCCCGTTCATGAAGATGCTGGGTGATCGCTATCCGGACGTGCAATTCGCGGTCACCGGCGTACTCGGGCCAAAGTCCAACGCCCACGGGCCCAACGAATTCCTGGACATCGCTACCGGCAAGCGGGTGACCGCCTGCATGGCGCACGTCCTCTCGGCGCTTGGCGCGCAGGGCAACTGAAGGGAATGGCTGAACAAACGAGCCAGGTTTTGGGACCCGTAGAGAATGCGCAAGCATTCTCAAACGCGCCCTAGGCGCGCGCGCTCAAGAACGTCAATGCAGCAGGTTTTCGCGCTCTTTGCTGGCTCGGCCGAACTGGCTGGCTAGAAAATTCATCTGGTCGCCGAGAATCCGACCGGAGTTGGTCAACGCCAGGTACTCCGCGATGTTCGGTACGTACGGTAGAGCCAGCAATTCCATGCCGCACTCGTGGGGCCGGTGGTTGCCCTTGCGATGGTTGCAGCGCTTGCACGCGGCCACGACGTTGTCCCAGACATCGGTGCCGCCGCGCGACTTCGGCACCACGTGGTCGCGCGTCAGCGCCGCATCCGCAAACGCGCCGCCGCAATACAGGCAGAGATTTCGATCGCGACCGAACATGGCAGTGTTGGTCAGAGGTGGCACCGAACGTCCGTGCGCGCTGATGCGCCCGCCGCAGGCGATGATGCTGTGGATGTCCACGGTGGTGCGGTTGCCGTCGATCCGGGAGCGGCCTCCGCGCAGGCGCAGGACCGATTCGCCCCGTTTCCAGACCACCAGGTTCCGGGCATAGAGGCAAACGGCTTCCTGCCAGCTAGCCCATTCCACAGGCTGGCCGGAGAGGTTGAGCCGCAGGATTCGCGGCACGCGGTCGAAACTGTCGAGCGTTGCCAACACCGGGCTTGCCTCGCGCCCTTCGCATCAAAGCGCGCAATAATGGCGAAAGAGGTGGCCTGAATCAACGACAACCGCATGACTTTGCCTGCCGCGGCCGGTCGCCTCTCGGTCGCCGGACGTCCTGCGGCGCTCGCCAACGGCTTTGACAGACCAAGGACATCGGTGCAAAGTCGGACCATGAAAGCACTCTGGGCCATTGCGTGGCTGGCCGTCGTGGCGGTGGCGGGCGGTTGTGCTGGCTCGGCCGACGTGGACTTCGTCGTCGGCATTCCCGCGGCACCGGCCAAGTGGTTCTGCGAGATGTCCAAGAGCGGCGGCTGGCATTGCGTTCAGGATGCAGGTCTGGTTGCCAACCCCCAGCCGACGCGTTTCCCGAAGCCGTTGATGACCCCAAACTCGGCATTGGAGAACTCCGACTTTCGAACGGTTCAAACGATCTCTCCGCTCGCGTCGCCTTTGCCGCTCGCGTCGCCTTTGCCGCCTGCGTCACCTCTCCCGCCTGCGGTGCCTCCGCCGGCGGTTCCGGAAGACCCGCCACCCGTGGCCGATGGCAGGGACCTGCTGACTTATCAGCGGCTCGCCTACCGATCCGAACAGGCCGTCGCGCTAGTCGACCTGCCGGATAGTTTCTACGCGATCCAACTACTGGCGCTGAGGACGCCCGAGGAGTTGGAGCAATACGTGATCGATCACGGACTTCCGGCCATGTCCGGCGCGCTTGTGGAGAAGGACGGCGATCTCTGGTACGTGCTGTTGGCGGGCGTCTACGTGGACCTCGACACGGCCGAGGAGGCGGAGGCCAGCCTGCCCGACGATCTGCGCGCCATGCAACCTTGGCTGCGGTCGCTGGAATCACTGGGCGCCGCGATGCTCCGCGCCGAACAGCTTGGCGGTGCGAGTGGCCTGTCGGAAACGGAACCTCGCTAGGAATGCTCTGATCAAGTCCGTCTTCGCGGCTCGCGGGCGTGCCGGTCGCAGGCCGTACGCTCAATACCGGTACTTCTCGATCGCGTGGCCCTGCATGGAGTAGCCGGTGGTGGCCAGGCTGTTCTCGTGTCCCTCCAAGCCCATCTTGCCGGTTACCCAGACCGGATCGTACATGGACTCGAGCTCAACCGGATCTTCGAACTCCACGTGGACGATCTGGTTCGGCGGCGGCGGCGGCTGATGGATGCAAGCGCCGAAGTAGGGCACCAGCAGGAAGCTCGCGACCTTGTCGCCCGTGACGTCCAGGGGAACGACAAAGCCGGGCAGCTTTACAAGCTGACCGTCGAGTTCCGGGACGACGCCCGCAGGTGTGGTCATGGGGAAGTCGTCGAAAACGACCGTCCGGGAATGGTCGATGACGGGGACCGGGGCCGTCTCCCCGTCGGGCAGCAAGTCGTCCCAGGTCAGTTCCTTCACCGCCTGCCCGTCCTCGGCGGTGACGCCCAGGGCCGTCACCAAGAGGACGACGGTGGCAATGGTTCTCTTGACCAACTGACCTAATCCCCACGCCACGCCCCGAAGCTCGCGAGAGTTTGTCGCACTGCAACGGTTGCGGCAAGCTCGCCTACGTGCGCGCGGTCAACCCGTCGGCGAGCGAGAACCGGTACGCCCGCCAGGCCGGGAACGATGCGATCAGGCCGGCCGCCAGGGTGATGACCGCTACGACGACCAGATCGAACGTGCCGGGCAGGCTGGGGGCGAGGTGGAAACCGAAGCGGTCCAAGACGATGGGCCGGGCTGCGAGCATGGCGCCGTGGACGGCGACGACGCCCAGGACCGCGGCGATACCAGCCAGGATCATCGCCTCGACAACCAGCAATCCGAACACCAAACCGGGCCCGGCACCCACCGAACGAAGCACCGCCATCTCCCGCCGCCGCTCCGCCAGGCTGGTCAGCAGCGTCGTGAGCATCCCGACGAGCCCTGCGGCGATGACGAAGACGCTGACGGCGATCAGCGCCGCCTCGGCTGCGCCGAGCAACTCCCACAACTGCTGGAGCGTGACGCCGGGTACGATGGCCATGAGCGGCTCGGCCTCGTATTCGTTGACGAAGCGCTGCACGGCGAAGAGCATGGATTTGGACTTGAGTCCGACGATGCAGGCCGTAATGGCATCGGGTTTCGGCTCCTCCGTCGCCCCAATCGCTTGGCGAGCCTGCGGACTCCGGGCCCAACCCGAATGCATGGCCTCGATGCCGGAAAGGGTAACGTGCACCGTGCGGTCCACCGGGGTACCGGTTCGGGCGAGGATGCCGGAGACCTCGAACGGCAGCTCGTCGTGGTCCTTGAAGCTCACGTCGCCAATGCCGTGGGAGACGATGATCGCATCGCCCACGGCGTAGCCCAAGGCCTCGGCCACGTCGATGCCGAGCACGGCGTCGTTGACGTGCTCGAAGGGTGCGCCCTCGGCAAAGACAAGCGTTCTGTCGCGGGCGAAACGGTAGTGGACGAAGTAGCCGCCGTCCGTGCCCACGACTCGGAAACCCCGGTGGGCGTCGCCCAGCGAAATCGGAATCGTCCAGTCCACCTCCGGGCGCGCGGCGATCTCCTGGTAGCTGTCCCAGCCCATGTTGCTGGTGGCGTCCCCGATTCGGAACACCGAGTACAGGAGCAGGTTGATCGGGCCGCTGCGCGCTCCGACGATGAGGTCCGCGCCCGAAATCGTATTGGTGAAACTGGACTTCGCCTCGCTGCGGATGCGGTCCACGCCGATCAACAGCCCCACGCTCACTGCGACCGACAAGACCGTCAACCCCGCCGTCAGACGCCGGTTGACCAAGCTCTTCGAGGCCAGGGTGAAGAGGAGCGCGCTACGACGCATCCGACGAGATCTCCGTTGCCGCGCGGTTGATCGTCTCCATCGACACGCTGCGATCGAAGGACGGGGCAAGCACCGGATCGTGGCTCACGAAGATCACGGTGCTGCCCGCCTCGGTGCATTCTTCGAGCAGCAGATCGACGAACTTCACCCGGGTCTTCGCATCGAGCGCCGATGTCGGTTCGTCCGCGACGACCAGGGATGGACGACCGATCAGGGCGCGGGCAACGGCAACGCGCTGCTGCTGGCCGATGCTGAGCTCCGTTGTCCGCTGATCGAGCATCGCCTTGGTCTCGAAGCCCAAGCGTTCGAGCAGCCGGACGCCTTCGGCGCGGAGGGTGTTCGAGTTGGATCGCGCAGCCGCCGCCCGCGCGGGTGAGAAGTGGCAGGGCAGCAGCACGTTGTCGATCAACGATAGGTAGGGGATAGGGGAGCAGATTGAACATCTGGAACACGAACCCGATCCGGTCCGCGCGAAATCGGTCCCTCGCCGCGGCGCCCAAGTCCGGCAGCGACTCGCCAAGCACCTCGACCACTCCCCTCGTCGGCGTCAAGATGCCGCCGACGAGGCACAGCAGCGTGCTCTTGCCGCTGCCACTCGGACCCTCCAG
The DNA here is from genome assembly GCA_047518105.1 of Pseudomonadales bacterium. GTDB lineage: Bacteria > Pseudomonadota > Gammaproteobacteria > Pseudomonadales > Azotimanducaceae > VXYL01. The sequence goes on from JAKZRQ010000110.1 coordinate 10,840, forward strand.
GAACAGTCGTTCGCCGGAGGCCACCTCGAGTGCCGCGATGTCGAGTACAGGCTGCCCAATGCGATAGGCGAAGACCGCGTTCGAGAACCGAATCGCCGGCGGTGCCGGCGTGCCGGACGCGTTCACGGGCGATGGTTCGTCGGCGAAGCCCTCAATTGGCTACGCCCTCGTCGGCGCTACAGCGCTTCGAGAATTGCTTCTGCCTTGCTCACCTCGAAGGCGCCCGGCGCTTCCACGGCCAACTTGGTGACCACGCCGTCGTCGACGATCATGGCGTAGCGTTGGGAACGCATGCCGAGACCGAATCCGGTGCCGTCCATTTCGAGCCCGATCGCGTTGGTGAACTCGCCGTTGCCGTCGCCTGCCATGACCAGTTCGTCGGCGTTGCCGCCGCTGCCCCAGGCGTCCATGACGAAGGCATCGTTGACGGCCACGCAGACGATGCTGTCGACGCCCTTCGCTTTGATCGTGTCGGCGTTGGCGACGAATCCCGGCAGATGGGCCTGAGAGCAGGTGGGTGTGAACGCGCCCGGAACTGCGAACAGGACGACCTTCTTGCCGCCGAACAGTTCCGCGGTGGTCACCGCCGCAGGGCGTCCGTCCTTCATCACGTGCAAGGTCGCCTCGGGTAGCCGCTCGCCTTCTTGAATCGCCATGGTGGTTTCCTTGAGTTCGTGTGGGTCAATACGTCCGAGTGTACTGCACAGATCGCAACGGATCGACGCTACAGACGGATTGACGCCAGCGTGATCACGTCAAGCGACCGGCGCGGCGCAGTTGGCTGTCACTTGCGATATGGTAGAGCCCGGTGGCAATACCCCATTCGGAGCATGCCGCATGAAGACGCTTGTTGCCTTGTTCTCGGCAAAGCTCGGGGGCGATCTGGGCGAGGACGTTCCTGGCAGTCGACAGTGGGGACAGCAGGCAGCATGGACCCTCAACTCGCTCTCAACGTGGGATCCTGTACGGAGTACCGATGACCAGTGTGATCGAAGCCATCTACGTTTCGGCCAGGCACGGCCAGCCCAAGACGCGCATCGCTCACGCGGAACTGCAGGCGAAGGTCGGTTTGATCGGCGATCGCCATGCCGGTCGAGGCGTGGTGTCAATCATCGAAGCGGAAGCCGTCGAGGACTTCAACAAGGCCACCGGCCTCGCCGTTTCGCCGGGCGAGACGGGGCGCAACGTGGTGACCCGGGGCGTGCGTCTGAACGCGCTGGTCGGGCGGACCTTCCGGCTCGGCAACGCGGTTCTCAAGGGCTTCGAGTTGTGCGAGCCTTGCCTGAACCTGGGCAGCCGCTTGGCGACCGATGCCGTCAACCCCGCCCAGGTGGTGAGGGCATTCACCCACGGTGCGGGCATTCGCGCCCAGGTGATCGAGTCGGGCCCCATTGCATCCGGCGATGCTTTGACCGAGGAAGCCCCGGAGTGACGAGAGGCTGACTCCAGCCGCCCGGGGAATGGCGATCCAGCCGCGAGAACGCCGGGCGCTGCTCTACGGACTGGCGAGCGTCGCGCTTTGGTCGACGGTTGCGACGGGCTTCAAGCTTGGCCTACGCGACTTGGCGCCGGTGCAGTTGCTGCTGCTCGGCTGCTTGATCGCGCTGCTGTTCTTCGTCGTCGCGAGGTTCTTCGTTTCCGCCAGGTTGACCGTGCGCCAGCACGTCGCCGCGGCAGCGCTAGGGTTGGTCAATCCGCTGGCCTACTACCTGATCCTGTTCGAAGCCTACGACCGCCTGCCGGCGCAGATCGCGCAACCGCTGAACTTCACCTGGGCGATCGTTCTCGCGCTGCTCGCGATTCCCATTCTCCACCAGCGATTGCCGGCGCGCGGCTGGGTGGGCGCGGTTGTGGGCTATGCCGGGGTGGTCGTACTCCTGACCCGGGGCGATCTGGACGGTTTCGGCCATTTCGATCCGCTCGGCGTCGCCTTGGCGCTTGCCAGCACCGTGCTTTGGGCCGGGTACTGGATCATGACGGTGCGTCTCGCCATCCATCCGGTTCCGCTGATGCTCAACGGGTTCGCCGTCGCCACCGCGGTGGTCGCCGTGGTCTGCTGGGCAGATTCCGGGCTGCCGACGTTGACTCTTGAGACCGTCGGCTACGGCGCCTGGGTGGGCTTGGTCGAGATCGGGGTCACGTTCCTGCTCTGGCAACGGGCATTGACGCTGACCAGCCACGCCGGCCGCATCGGCCTGTTGATCTTCCTCGCGCCGTTTCTTTCCCTGGTGCTGATCGCCACCGTGCTCGGCGAACCCATCCACCCAAGCGCCGTGGCGGGTCTTGCTCTGATCGTTGGCGGGCTGGTGGTGGCCCAGTGGCCGCCGCGCCAGGTCGCCGCCCCAGGGACGCCGCCGAAACCCCTTTAAAGGATCGCTTCGATCAAGTGTGGACCACCGGTCGCGAGGGCGGCGGTTAGGCTGGTGTCGAATTCCTCGCAGGTTGCGGCCCTGGATCCCGATACGCCTTGGGCCTTGGCGAGCGCTACCCAGTCCAATTCCGGTCGGGAGAGGTCGAACAGGCTGGCCGCGCGATCTCCGATGTCGTTGACTCCGAGGCGCCGGTATTCCACTTCCAGGATGTTGTATTGCCGGTTCGAGAAGATGACGGCAACGAGGTCGAGATTCTCCCGCGCCGCGGTCCACAGGAACTGATTGGTGTACATGGCGCCGCCATCGCCGAGCAGCGCCAATACCGGACGGTCCGGGCAAGCCACCGCAGCCCCCACCGCTGCCGGACCGCCTTGGCCGATGGCGCCGCCGGTGAGGTTGAGCCAGGTGTGGCGGACGCAGCGCTGCATGGCCGGGTACGCTGCGCCGCCCCCGCCCGAGTCCACCGCGACGATGCAGCCGTCCGGGGCGCGGGCTGCGAGGATGGCCGAAATGCTGCGGGCATTCAGACTGCCCGAGGGGATCGCCGGGCGCTGGCCCCCCGGCACCTTCGCATCGGGGGCGTCCAACGCTTCGGCAAGATCGCCAAGGGCACGCACCACGTCCTCGTGCCGATGCGCGACGCGGATCACCTCGCAGGTATCGGGCACAAGGTCGCTAGGCAGATCCTCGTAGGCGAAGAAACTCACGGGTCGTTCGGCACCCACCAGAACCAGTTTTCGAGCGGGTGCCAGCACTTGGAGAACCTGCTCCGGGAAATAGGGCAGGCGATTGACCAGGGGAAGATCCGGACCGGCTTCCACCCGTGCGGGAAACGTCGGCGAATAGACCGCGCAGCCCGTTCTTGCCGCGATGCGGCCGGCCGCGACCACGCCGGACTCGCTCAAGCCGCTGCCGTCCACGAACAGCACGGTGTCGGCATCGATTTGCGGCGCCGCTGTCTCGATCGTCTGCGCAGGTACGCGGGATCTTGCAATCGCGCTCTCGAATGCGGCGGCCTTGGCCGCAACCCGACCGGGTCCCCACGCGCAATCGGTGGGCAGGATCAGGGTGGCGATGCCGCCGCGCGGATCCGGGTTCGGCAGCATCGCGGCGCGCACCGCGTCGGCAGCATCGAGCCCGGCGCCTTCGCTGGTTCGCGTCGTGCGAATCCACGCCGAAACCGGCTTGGCAACGGCTTCGACATCCGAGGTCAACGGCGCGTCGTAGGCGACATGATGGATGGCGTGGTCGCCGATCACATTGACCAAGGGGGTCGCGGCGCGTCGGCAGTTGTGCAGATTGGCGATTCCGTTGCCGAGGCCCGCGCCGAGGTGCAGCAGGGTCATCGCGGGCACGCCCCTCATGCGTCCGTAGCCGTCGGCCGCGCCAGTGCACACGCCCTCGAACAGGCACAGGATGGCGCGGGCCTCGGCAACGGCATCGATGGCTTGGACGAGATGCATTTCGGACGTGCCGGGGTTGGCGAAACAGGTGTCCACCCCGTGTGCGAGAAGAGTACGAATCAGGCTCTCGGCACCGTTCACGGCACCCTCCTGGAATCAAAGAGCGGCAGTTTGCCATATACTCCCCGGCTCGCGACCCGTGAATTGCAGGGAATATATCTGTCGCCATGGTTTACGCGTTTACGCGGCTGAAGACTCGCGACCGGGACTACGGTGGGGCAGCCCAAGCGCTCAGCGCAGACACCAACGCAGCGCTGGGACCGGCCAAGGTCTGGGGCCTATTCCACGGCCTGTTCGGCATCGGCTCGAACGAACTGATCGTGGTGACCTATGGCGATGTCGGGGGCGTCCAGAGCGCGATCTCCAGCATGGAAACGGTGGTTGGTGCCCGCACGTTGCTGCTTGAACCCACCGTGCGACCCACCGAGGCGGCGCCCCGTACCCGCGAAGGCCTGTACGTGTTCCGGTTGTTCGAAGTCGAGCACAAGGATGTGGACGAGATCGCCGCGCTCTCCTTCGAAGCTTGGAAAACCTTCGAGAACGTCGACGCCTACGCTGCCGAGCCCCAGGGGTTGTTCCGCCAGCACGACATGAGCGCGGCGGCGGGGCGCATGCTGCTGTGCACCTGGTACGACGGACTGAATTCCTGGCAGGCATCCCGCACACCCCCTGCCGAGGCCCGCGAGAACTTCCGCCGTCGCCATGCGCTCACCAAGTCCGCCGTCGCCTACGCGACCCGGCTCGTGACATGAAGCCGGAGAACCACGCGCTCTTCGCCAACGACACGTTCTACCTGGCCTTCGCCCAGAAGGACTTCAAGGCCATGGAGCGGTTGTGGGCCCGTGACCATCCCACGTCGTGTATCCATCCGGGTTGGCCGGCGATTACCGAGCGCCGCGAGATTGTCGAAAGCTGGCGGCGAATCCTCGGTAATCCGGAGCAGCCGGGGATCGACTTCTACAACGCCTCGGCCAAGGCCGTGGGTCCGTTGGTGATGGTGAACTGCTACGAGGAAATGCCCGGTTCGGTGTGTATCGCCACCAACGGCTTCGTCGAGGAAGACGGCGAGATGCGCCTCTTCCACCATCACTCGGGGCCGTGCGCCAACCCGCCGCAGCCAAGCGGTGCGCGCGCGCCCTGACGGGCGCGTGTGAGAATGCTGGCGCATTCTCTGCGGGTCCCGAGACTTGGCTGATTTGCTCCGTTGGGCCGTGCTCAAGAACGCTAGTGCGCGCCCTGACGGGCGCGTTTGAGAATGCCGGCGCATTCTCTGCGGGTCCCGAGACTTGGCTGATTTATTCAGTTGGACCGTGCTCAAGAACGCTAGCGCGTCTCGGAATACGAGCCGTTCAAGAGCGCTGCCCACCGGTGTTCGCAACAACCCAAGTGTCAACATTCGGCATGCTCAAGGATTCTAGAGCGGGCTGGAATGGGCGCGAGCTGTGACTGAAGGTCAGAACGAGGCGTTGTTGGGCACCCGCGGGAACGGGATCGCGTCGCGGATGTTCTCCATGCCGGT
>JAKZRQ010000111.1:0-7332 GCA_047518105.1 Pseudomonadales bacterium
GCGCCAGCCGGTAGGCCCCACGCTTCGGTGTAAGATGCCGGGTTTTGGACGGGGGACCGACATGCCGACATATCGCGCAACCGAGGCATTGCCGAACGGCGAACCCGGCCCTTGGGGCGAGGCGGTCGAGATTGCCTACGATCGGCGCGACGTGCTGCTCTACGCGGTGGGCATCGGCAGCCGCGACCTGCGCTTCGTCTACGAGGGTCATCCCGAGTTCGCCGTTTTCCCCACCTTTTCCATCCGATGGGGCGGCGCGGGCGCACCGCTGAACCGCAACCTGGTTCCCAACTCCCCGGGACCCCTCAACATCGATGCCGAACGGTACTTGGAGATGGTCAAGCCGCTACCGCGATCAGGGTCGGTCTTCGTGCGCTCGCGCGTCATCGGCATCCATCCCCGGGGACGCGGCAACGGTTTCGTCGAGTTCCAGAGCAACGTCGCCGACGCCGACGGCGACGTCTACGTCAAGATGGTCAACGGCTCGTTCCGCCGGGGGGTCAAGCAGCTCGGCGACATCGAGCCCTTCGAAGGTGCCGGCGAGACCTACTCCGAGAAGCTGACGGTTCCAGAACGCGAACCCGACGCCGCCCTCACCCATCGAATCGCCGACAACCAGGCCCACATCTACCGCCTCTCCGGCGACTACAACCCGCTGCACATCGACCCGGCGTCCGCCCGGTTCGGCGGCTTCGACGAGCCGATCCTGCACGGCCTGTGCACCTTCGGCCATTGCGCCCAACTCCTCCTCGGCGCATTGGCCGATGGCGACCCGGCACGGTTCAGGAAAATCAAGGTGCGCTTCTCCGCACCGGTGTTCCTGAACGACGAGTTGACCGTGCGCGCCTGGCATGACGGCGACGGTCGCGCCATCTTCGAAGCGCGTGTCGAGGATCGGGTAGTCGTCTCCAACGCCTACTTCGAGTACGCGGCCTGAAGAAGACCGCCACGGGCGGGAGTGCCGACACCTCGGTCAACGGCCCGCACCGCCGCGCCACCGCGACTCCCGCAAAGACGGCCCCGTCGCGCCTGGCGGTTGGGTTCACCAGTGGCTCGGTAGGCAGGCACCTGTTCCGGCTCGGGTCGTTCATGGCCCTGGGATCGGTGAGCATGCTCGGCGCGCAGATCGCCGAGACCGTCGTCCTCGGGTCCATGGGCACCGACGCCCTCGCCGCCTTGGGCTACGCGTTCCCAACAACCATCGCCCTGTATTCGTTCGCTGGCGGGATCGGCACTGGCGCGTCCTCCGTTACCGCCCGCACGTTCGGCGCAGGCGACCGAGCCCGGGTCGCCTCGATCGTCACTCACGCACACCTGCTCGCCCTGTTGGTGGGCATCGCGGTTTCGGGACTGTTCGCCGTCTCGGCAGGTCACATCGTCGGCATGCTGGGCGCGACCGGCGAAGTCCGGCAGATGGCCACCGACTATCTCGCCGTCTTCGCCATCGGCTTCCCGTTCTTCATGATCTCCATCGTGGGCTCGATGCTGCTAAGGGCCACGGGCAATGCGGCGAGTCCCGGCGTGATCATGTTCGTCGGCTCGGTGGGACAGATCGTTCTGTGCCCGATTCTGGTCTTCGGTTGGCTCGGCGCGCCCGAACTCGGCATTGCGGGAGCAGCGTGGGCCTACGTGGTGTCCCGGGGTCTCGCCAGCGTCGCCTACGCTGTTCTGATCGCGCGCGCGCATCTCTTCCGCTGGACTTTCAACGGTCTGACGCAGTCGTGGCTCGCCATCATGCATGTCGGCGGGCCCGCAGTCGCCAGCGGTCTGGTCATGCCGGTTTCAATGTTCATCATCACCCGACTGCTATCCGCACACGGCGATGCGGTGGTCGCTGGCTACAACGTCGCCTCCCGGGTGGAGATGCTGGCCCACATGATCCTGTGGTCCGCTTCGTCTTCCGTGGAGCCATTCGTGGGCCAGAACTGGGGCGCGGGCCTGATTGGCCGTGTGCGGAGGGCGCTGAAGCTGACCAACAACTTCGCGTTGGTCTGGGGCGCGCTCACCTTCGTCGTCATGGCGACCTGCGGCGAACGGGTCGTGACGACCTGGATCAGCGACGATCCCGTGGTCATCGACGTTGCCGTCTGGTTCTTCCTCATCATCCCTTTGAGCATCGGCTTCATGGGCATGACGCAAATCGCCAGTTCGTCCTTCAACGCATTGGGCAAGCCGTTTCCGTCGGTGGTGATCTCGCTGTTGCGCACCTTGGTCGTCTACGTCCCCTTGGCACTCCTCGGCGACTATTTCTTCGGCTACATCGGCATCTTCATCGCGACAGCGCTGAGCAACGTCGGTGTCGGCCTCGTGGCGTGGAATTGGAACGCGAGCTACGTGAGACAGGCGGCCAAGGGGACGCCCCCACCTGCCCGCCCGTAGTGATTCCATCCAGTTGCCGCGCGGGCCGGAAGCTCTGCAGCGGTGGTCAGAACGCCGATCGCTCTGCCCTTCTCCTTTGCCGCGACGATCTCAACACGGGCTGACATGCAAGCCATGGAATACACGGTAGCCGTTGGCCGTTCAGCCGACGACCCAATACGCCCGACCTCCAATATGTGGGACCATTGACCGACTCAGCAGCAGGACCTTCGAATGAGCTACGAGAGTTTCAGCGTCGACATCCAGGATCGGATTGCACACATCGTCCTGAACCGACCAGACAAGCGCAACAGCATGATCCCCGCGTTCTGGCGCGATCTGCCTGCCATCGTCGAGGAAATCGACGCCAACGCACAAGCCCGGGCCATCGTCGTGTCCTCCACCGGTCCGCACTTCTGCGCCGGCATGGACCTCGCCTCGTTCGGCGGGCCCGGCGCGGATGACGCACAGGACGATTCGGCGGCGCGAGCCGCGCGGATCCGCCATGGCGCAAGCTTCTACGACAACGCACTGCATCTGCAACGGAGCTTGAGTTGCCTGGAGGAGTGCCGCATTCCGGTCCTCGCGGCCGTGCAGGGCGGCTGCATCGGCGGCGGCGTCGACATGGTCTCGGCATGCGACATGCGCTACGCCACCGAAGACGCCTACTTCACGATCTTCGAAGTCAACATCGGCATGACCGCCGACGTGGGCACGTTTCCGCGCTTGGTGAAGATCCTGCCGGAAGGCATCGTGCGCGAACTCGCCTACACCGGCCGCCGCATGTCCGCCCCGGAAGCCAAGGAGGTCGGTCTGGTCAACCGCGTCTTTTCCGACCAGGCCGCCATGCTCGAGGGCGTCTTCGAGGTGGCCCGGGAGATTGCCAGCAAACCGCCCCTCGCGGTGTACGGCTGCAAGCGGATGATCAACTACGCCCGCGATCACACCACGGCCGACGGCCTCGACTACATCGCCATCTGGAACGCGTCGTTCCTGCAAGCCGCGGAAATGCAGGAAGCCATGCTCGCCAACCGCCAGAAGCGCCCGGGCGAGTTCGTGGACCTGCCCAAGAAGCGTTCGACCGGCTGAGACCCATGCCATTCGAATTCACGGACGAACAAGAGCAACTGCGCGACGCCGTACGACGGTTTTTGAACGACCAGTGCCCGATCACCGAAGCGCGGCGGCTGATGGACACCGCCGACGGCTACGACGAGGAGGTGTGGCGACGGTTGTGCCACGACCTGGCATTGGCCGGCGTTCACATTCCAGAAGTCTATGGCGGGCAAGGATTCTCCTTCGCGGAACTGGCCATCGTGCTCGAAGAGATGGGCCGCGTGATCTATTGCGGTCCGTACTTCTCGTCCACGGTCCTCGCCGCCACGGCGATCCTGAATGCCGGCAGCGAGTCCGACAAGACCCAACTGCTGCCGGCTCTCGCTACCGGCGAGCGCTTGGCCACGCTGGCGATCGCCGAGCGCGACGGCGGTTGGAATCCCGACGCTATCGAACTCGTTGCCACGAACGGCAGGCTAAACGGCGTCAAGAGCCATGTCCTGGACGGCTGTATTGCCGATCTCATCCTCGTCGCGGCACGGCGACCGGGTACGCACGGGAGCGACGGCCTCTCGTTGTACGCGGTGGAGGCAGCCGCCGAAGGGATCTCCCAAACGGCACTCCAACCCTTGGACCCCACGCGCAAGTTGGCGCGAATCGCGTTCGACAACGTCCCGGGCAGACTGATCGGTCACGAAGGCGAAGCGGGACCCGCTCTCGTCCGAACCCTGGACCTCGCCGCCGTGGCATTGGCCAGCGAGATGGCGGGTGGCGCCGAGTGGATGCTCGAGTCCGCAGTTGCCTACGCCCGGGACCGCGTCCAGTTTGGTCGCGCCATCGGTTCGTTCCAGGCGGTCAAGCACCGCTTGGCCGAGCTCAAGCTGACTGTCGAGCTGGCGAAGTCGGCGGCCTACCAGGCGGCCAACGCCGCAGCCGAGGACGACGACGACCTGCCTGCGCTCGCAAGCCTTGCCAAATCCGCGGCGGCAGACGCATACATGCAGGCGGCGAAGGATTGCATCCAGGTCCACGGCGGCATCGGCTTCACCTGGGACAACGACACGCACCTCTTCTACAAGCGGGCCAAGAGTTCGGAAGTCTTCCTAGGCGACCCGTGCCAGCATCGAGAACGCCTGATGCGACACTGGGAGACACCGGCGCCATCAAGAGCGGTGGAACGCGGAACGGCTTCGTTGCCGGCGAGCGTACCGTCCGATACGGACGAAGCACGCTCGGTGCGCCGGGAAGTGCGTGCTTGGCTCGAGCAGAACTGGGATCCGAACGCGGGCCTCGCCCAATGGCGCGGCAAGCTGGCCGACTCCGGCTGGGGGATGCCGGCCTGGCCCGAACAGTGGTTTGGTCGGGGCCTCCCTCAAGCCCTGCTACCCGTCGTCCACCAGGAATTCGCGCGCATCGGCGCTGTCGGTTGCGGCAGGGCCGGCATTCGCGTGCTCGCGGCAGCGACGCTGCTCGAGCACGGCAGCGAGGATCAGAAGGCGCGGTTCCTGCGTCGCATCGTGACCGGCGAGGACACCTGGTGCCAACTGTTCAGCGAGCCCGGCAGCGGCTCCGATCTCGCGGGGGCGACGTCCCGTGCCGACTTCGACGGCGAGCGCTGGATCGTCAACGGCCAGAAGGTCTGGACCACCAGCGCCCATCACGCCGACTACGGCCTCCTGCTCGCCCGCACCGACTGGGCTGTCCCCAAACACCAGGGACTGACCTACTTCATCCTCGACATGCGGCAACCCGGCGTCGAGGTGCGCCAACTGAAGCAGATGAACGGCCACGCGTCGTTCAACCAGGTGTTCTTCACCGACGCCGTCATCCCGTCCGAAAACCAGGTCTCGGCCATCGGCAACGGTTGGCAGGTGGCCATCACCACCCTCGCCCACGAACGCCGCGGCGCCGACGGTCTGCGTGGCGAGGCCAGCGACCGCGATCTGGTCGGTGGCATCTACGAGGAAGAACGCCGCGAGACCGTCACGGTGATGGCACCCTACAAGTGGTATCCACAACGCGCAGGCCGGGTGGACCTGATCGTCGAACGGGCCAGTGTCACCGGCCGCATCGCCGATCCCGCGGTCCGCCAGGAAATCGCCAAACTGCTCGTCTTGGCACACTCCGCCGAGTGGACCGCACGTCGTGCCCGGGCCGCCCAGCAAAGAGGCGGGTCCCAAGGCCCGGAAGGCTCGATCGGCAAGCTCGCCGCAAGCCACGTCGCCCGTCAGGCGTGCCACGTGCATACCCTGATCGCCGGCGCCAATGCCATGCTCGCGGGCGACGACGGTGACCTCGAAGGCATCGTCGCGGAGATTCTCGTCTCCGTACCCGCCGTTTCCATTGCCGGCGGCACCGACGAGATTCAGCGCAACATCATCGCCGAGAGGATTCTCGAACTCCCCAAGGAACCGCGGATGGACCGGGGGCCGTTCCGGGAGGTCAGGCGAAACTGAATCATTGACACTGTATGTTCATCCATGCATCAATCGATTGGCTTCCAGCAATCGAAAGGTGCGTGTACGATGGAGACTGTCAGCTCACCAACGCGAGCCGCCCCTACAACGACTCGTCTTGGGACTCTCACAAGACAGCGGATGAAGTTCTCGGGGCAAGACGCGGGGCAAGACTCAGGGCGCGAGAGATGCCACAGCAACCACAGGTTCAGCAACAACGTGGGTGATGCAGGTTCGCCTGTCAAAGCCAACAGTGAACTAGGTGACGACGACCTAATTTGGGACTTGGCCTCGCAACAAACCGGGCACCCTGCACCGTTGAAGTCCCACGTTAGAGTCGACGACCTAGCGGGGGCCTCCTATTCCACCATCTCTCGGTCCCTCCTGCTTTGCGGCGACGCCACACGGGCACTCCAGCTATTGCCGGACGAGACCGTCCAAACCGTCGTCACGTCACCACCGTACTGGTCTCTTCGAGACTACGACGTCGCAGAGCAGATCGGATGCGACGATAGCCTGCACGACTACTTTGCCAACATCGTAAGAGCCTTCGATGAACTCAAGCGCGTTCTGCGCAACGACGGCACGGTCTGGCTGAACGCAGGCGACGTCTATACATCGGGAAATCGGCGCTACCGCGCACCGGACAAGAAGAATCGCGCCCGCGCCATGCATGTTCGTCCACCGACCCCCAAGGGACTCAAACCGAAGGATCTCATCGGCGTGCCTTGGCGGCTCGCATTCATGCTCCAGGAGGCAGGTTGGTGGATCCGTTCGGAAGTGATCTGGCACAAACCGAACGCTCACCCGGAGTCCGTCCGTGACAGGCCCACGAAAGCGCACGAGACCCTATTCCTCTTGTCCAAGAGCCAGGACTACTACTACGACCTGGACGCCGTACGCGGCCCGAACGACCGCAGACTGCGAACGGTATGGGATGTTCCGACAGAGCCAAGAAAGCGCCAAAACGGTGATGCCGATGACCATCCGGCCATGATGCCTATGTCTCTTGCGCGCAGATGCGTGTCTATTACGAGCCGTGAAGACAGTGTCATCTTGGATCCCTACGCCGGCTCAGGAACCACCCTTGTTGCGGCCCAAGAGCTTCGACGAAGATGGATCGGGATAGAACTCAATCGGGCGTTCGTCGATTTGATCGAACGCCGCTTGCGAGGTTGTTAGGTAAGCGTTCGGTCGTCCCGTGACGATCTTGTCAAAAAGATTTGCCCTATTCTGTTCGGCGGTTTCAATCGCGAAGTGCTGGTAACGCTCTTCGACATGCGTTATTTTTGTGCGCATGTCGTTTCCGGCACAAGTTTCGCGGGCGGTCTCGTCCGCGGTTCGGGGACGTGGATCTTTGCCGGCCTTCCCGGCGGGAGGCGGGCCCTCCGCGCCGTCCTCCGGAGGCGGCGAGCCGGACTGGCGGTCGCTGTTCGAGCGCGAGCGGCGGCGGGCGGAGGAA
>JAKZRQ010000112.1:0-3575 GCA_047518105.1 Pseudomonadales bacterium
TGGAGTCCGCGATCACGGCCCGCTTGATTCGTGGCAACCGCCCCTCGGCGTCGAGCAGGTTGGCCTGCTTCGCAACGCCGATCAGCGTGCCCGTGGTGTCGAACAGGTCGACGATGAGGAACGTCAGGATGACGCTGATCAACCCGATCTGGAGGGTGCCGGCAATATCCAACGCGAGCAATGTCGGCGTGGGATCGGGTGGCGCGGAGACTAGGCCGCATTTCTCACCAGGGGCCGTGATGACCGCGGAGGATTTTGGCCCCGTGTACACACGGGCACGTGCGCGTGCTCGCGACCGAAAGCATAGCGGGGACTACGGTTGAGGGAGCACGTGCGCGCACGGGCCCGTGTGTACACGGCCCGTGTACACGGGGCCAAAAGACCCGCGAGGGCGCGGCCAGCGCAGTCCGCCATCGGCACGATCATCGACATCGCGGTCAAGCTAGTGAAACCCAAGAGCTTTTTGACGCCGACAAGCGGCCTGGTGAGAAATGCGGGCTAGGCTAGGCGCGCTGCATGTGCAGCGCAGCGCTAGGTTTCGGCGTCCCGCGCGGCTTGTTCGATCTCGGTCCTCAATTCGGCGTTGAAGGTGCCCCCATGCTTGTTGAGGATCGTGCCCTTGGGATCGATCAACACGTAGGTGGGATAGCCGTCAAGCCCGCCCGGCACGGACGTCGTAGAGGCGACGCTATCGCGCCCGTAGGGCGCGCCGTCGCCCGTCCCGAGCTACGAAGGCGTTGTCTACAAGAGGCTGCGGCGGCAGGCCACCGTGAAGTTCGACGCGGACACGGGCAGTCGTCCGGGCGCCCTGCTCGACGGCGTCTCCGACCAGGCCGCGTTCGACGAGCTGTCCGCGGCCATCGTCAACGGTGCCACGCCGACCGGCCTTCTCGAATGCGCTGCCGATGCGCGGCGGCGCGCCGCGAACCGAAACTCCGGGCCGCGAGGATCCGACGAGACTTGACGGGCGACGGGCATGCGGGGCGTCCCCCGAGCGGCGGGCGTCCGCGACGGGTTCCCGACACCGCACCGCAACCGACAGTCCGATGTTGGCGGACGCTCACCAAGGATTGGTCGCACACCCGCCGTTCGGCACCTCACCCGCCACCGGAGGCTGGACGGATTGGACCATCGTAACCGTTCGGTCAGCCCGTTGGACTGGTCGCCCAGGCAGCCAGTCTTCCCACACCAGACACCGAGTTCCGTGGCCCGGCGCGGGAACGCGGCACGCCCGCATCCGCCCTATCACGGCTTGACCGAACGGTTACGGACCATCCTTGAGCAGCCATCCCATGACTCCGGCCGCCAGAAGCGCACCCGCGAACTGGGCCACGATGAATGCCGGCGCGTCCATCGGCGCGATGCCGCTGAACGTATCCGTGAACGAACGCGCCACGGTCACCGCGGGATTGGCGAAGGATGTCGAGGCGGTGAACCAGTAGCCGGCACTGATGTAGAGGCCGACCATGGCGGCGACGGCCGAGGGTCGCGCCTTGAGGGTACCGAGGATCGTCGCCACCAGTCCGAAGGTGGCGACGGCCTCTGCGAGCCACTGGCCGACCCCGGTGCGTGCCTTCGTGGAAACCTGGACAACGTCGATGTCGAACATCAGGTGGGCTAGCGCAACGCCGGCGAGGGCGCCGACGAGTTGGACACCGATGTAGGCGGCGGCGATGCCTGGCCCGATCTCCCGGCGAACGAGGAACGACACTGTCACGGCCGGGTTGAAGTGGCCACCCGATACCGGACCCAGCATCGTGATCAGGACGGCCAGGATCGCCCCCGTGGCGAGCGTATTGCCGAGCAGGGCGACGGCATCGTTGCCGTCCGCGAGGTTTTCCGCCATGACGCCGGAACCCACCACGGCGGCGAGCAGCAGTAGCGTGCCGAGCGCTTCGGCGACCAGCTTCCGGGCCAAATTCCGGGCCAGCTTCCGGGTCAGCTTCCGGGTCAGCTTCCGGGAGAGTTCCAAGGTCAATATCCGCCTTCCAAAATCAACCGATCAGTGTACGTTTACCGCATGACCGTTGTTTCACAAATCCGTCCTGGAGTCGGCCGCGATGCCGCCGCTAGCCCGCATTTCTCACCAGGGGCCGTGATGATCGCGGAGGATTTTGGCTCTGTGTACACGGGGCCAAAAGACCCGCGAGAGCCTCCCGCGCGAAGCGCGGGCGGGCGCGGCCAGCGCAGTCCGCCATCGGCACGATCATCGACATCGCGGTCAAACTAGTGAAACCCAAGAGCTTTTTGACGCCGACAAGCGGCCTCGTGAGAAATGCGGGCTAGTCCGTGCCCTGCGGGGGCAATCCGTACATTTGGCTACAGTCCCCATCCGAGTCGCAGTGGATCAGATCCACCACCAATGGACCTCCATCCCAGTCTGACACTTTTGCAGGCTGGTGGCCCAAGCGATGAAACGTCAGGTCATGTCCAGCGAGTGGCGGTGGCATGGTCGCGCTGCCGTCGGAATCAAGCGCAAGGTAGATGGACGCGAAGACGCTCGACGGCGTCGCGACGTCAACCACGACTCCGCCAATAGGTGAACCATCCGGGTTGCGCACGACTACCTTCATCCCCCGATGGGATCGCGTTTAGGGCAAGGAGGCTGGCCGCGTTCGTCGTCGCCGCCTTCGGGTTACGCTAACACGAAGGGCACGACGTGCGGCCGGACGGAACCAGGTTGGGTGTGCGACAAATCCTTGGTAAGCGTCCGCCAACATCGGACTGTCGGTTGCGGTGCGGTGTCGGGAACCTTTCGCGGACGCCCGCCGCTCGGTGACGCCCGGCATGCCCGTCGCCCGCAAGTCTCGTCGGATCCTCGCGACCGGGAGTTTCGGTTCGCCGCGCCCCGCCGCGCATCGGCGGCGCGTTCGAGAAGGCCGGTCGGCGTGGTGCCGTTGACGATGGCCGCGGACAGCTCGTCGAACGCGGCCTGGTCGGAGACGCCGTCGAGCAGGGCGCCCAGACGACTGCCCGTGTCCGCGTCGAACTTCAGGGTGGCCTGTCGCCGCAGCATCGCCAACTGGGCGTCGGCGCGGCCCTCCCGCCGGCCCTCCCGCCGGCTCGCGGCTTTCAGCTTCTTCTCCCGCTTCATCTGCTCTTCCATCAACGCCATCATGGCTTCCTCCTGTTTCTCCAAGCCCACGAAGTCTCCGACCATCTCCAGCGCGCGGTCCTCGGGAAAGAACCACGGCATCGTCGTCGCCAGCCACACCGCGAAGGTCTCCACGATCTCCTCCGGGTCGTCCAGCCCGAGCGACCCCAGCCAGGATCCCATCGCCCGCAGCGGACCCGCCACGTCCGCCAGCGCCCGCCCGCCGGTCAGCTCGAAGGCGGTCGCCATCAGGTTGCGCGCCGGCAATTGTTTGCGCGCCAGCCGGCGCGCGTCAAGAGGAACGTATACGCCCCTCAGGGGCAGCGCCGCCTCGCCGTCCGCCGTCACCTCGATGCGGTCCGCGCCGCCCGGCGCCGTCCACGGGTAGCGCCCGGTGTGCACCACGATGGAGACCAGGCGCGCCGCATATGGCGGCGGCGCCTCGCGGTGCGAGTCGATCGAGAATGCTGCCGCATTCTCT
>JAKZRQ010000113.1:0-19677 GCA_047518105.1 Pseudomonadales bacterium
CACGGCAATCATTCCTACTTCGACGGCTTGGTGTAAGCACGCGGGCGTTGGGGTGGAAATCTCGGATTCAAGGCCCGTGAGGTCAGAAAACGACCGAAATGCTGCGTTTCTTGGGGTAAAGAAAAAAGCGGCGACCCGCAAATCCTTGTTTTTCGCGGCTCCCAGCACAGCGCAAGTGGCTCCAATACGGGATGCGACGTTCTCATGACGACTTCCCGATGATCGGACGCGCCGAGGCTTGGTCGGCGCCGCGGCGTTGCAGGTCGTAGGCCCCCGTCGTGACCCCAACGATGGGAATCAGCGCATCCAATACGTCGTTCGGGCGTTCGCTGAGCATGGCGTGGCCGCAGCCCGCGAGGCGTACGATACGGGCGCCGGGCAACGAAGCCGCGACGCCGAGGCCCGAGCGCGGCGGGGTCATCATGTCGTCGTCGCCGACGATCACGAGGCACGGGCAGTCGATTGGCCCGGACGCCGAGTCGGCATCGAATCCATTGCAGGCGGCCAGGTCGGCGTGGAAGACGCCCGGGGCGGATCGTTCCAGCAGCCGTTCCCCGGCCCCGAGCATCCAGATGCCCGGATTCGCGTTGGCGCCCAAGGTGCCGGCGGAATGACTCCACGTATTCGCCATGTCGATGGCGGCGTGATGGTTGTCCCGCGCCGCGTTGATGAGTGGTGCGGTCACCGGCATCGGGGCAGACGTGCCGAGCAACGCCAGCGCGCGCCAGCGGTGGGGCGCGGACATCGCGGCGCGGTAGGCCACCAGGGATCCCATGCTGTGGCCGACGATGGCCGCGCGGTCGATGGCGAGCGCGTCGAGAACGGTTTCGAGCCAGGCGGCCATCGCATCGATGCTGTCCAGTGGCGGACCCTCCGAACGACCGTGGCCGGGGAGATCGACAGCGGCGACCCGCAGTCCGTGGCGTGCGAAATACCGCGCAGGCAGGGCCCAAACGGTGTGGTCCATTCCCGCGCCATGGACGAAGACGACGCTCGGTGCGTCGGTGCCCGCGTGGCCGGAGCCGTTGCCGACGTAAACCGTCCGTCCGGCCGCAGCGAGTCGGGTGCCGCTCATCGAGCCACCCTGGACGCGCGCCGCAACGCCCGGCCGAGGTCGGCGATGAGGTCCCGCGGGTCTTCCAAGCCAATGGACAGCCGCACCAGGCCTTCGCCGATGCCCGCAGCCGCGAGGGCCTGTGAATCCATGCGGTGATGGGTCGTGCTCGCCGGGTGGATGACCAGGGACTTCGCATCGCCGACGTTGGCCAGGTGGGAGAAGATCGCCAGATTCTCGATGAACGCCCTGCCAGCCTCGCGGCCCCCCTTGATGTCGAAACCGAACACCGCGCCGGCGCCGTTCGGCAGCAGCCGGGCCGCCAGGTCATGGTCGGGGTGCGACGGCAGTTCCGGGTAGCTGACGCTGGCCACGGTTTCCTGTTCGTTCAGGAAGGCGACCACCTCGCGGGTGTTGGCGACGTGCTTCTGCATCCGGATGGGTAGCGTCTCCAGGCCTTGCAGAACATGGAACGCGGTGGTCGGCGCCATGCAGGCGCCGAAATCCCTCAAGCCCTCCCGGCGCGCCCGGGTGATGAACGCTTGGGGCCCGAACTCCTCCGCGAAGACCAGATCGTGAAAGCCTTCGTAGGGCTCGGTCAGGGTCGGAAACTTGCCCGACGCCTCCCAATCGAAAGTCCCGCCGTCCACCACCAGGCCGCCGATGACGATGCCGTGGCCGCTCAGGAACTTGGTCGCCGAATGGATGACCAGGTCGGCGCCCAATTCGATCGGTCGGCACAGATAGGGTGTCGCGAAGGTCGAATCGACCAGCAGCGGAAGCCTGGCGTCGTGGGCTGCCGAGGCGACGGCGGGAACGTCGAGGACTTCGAGGCCCGGATTGCCGAGAATCTCGCCGAATACCAGGCGCGTATTGTCCCGAATGGCCGCGGCGAAGGCCGCCGGCGAACGCGGCTCGACGAAGGTGGTCTCGATGCCGAAACGAGGCAGGGTGTATTGGAGGAGGTTGTGGGTGCCGCCGTAGAGCGAACGCGACGCCACGATGTGGTCGCCGGCGCTGCAAATCGTCGCCACGGCGAGGTGCATGGCGGCCTGCCCGCTGGCCACGGCGATGCCCGCGACCCCACGCTCCAACGCGCTGATGCGTTCCTCGAGCACCGCGTTGGTGGGATTCGACAGGCGCGAGTAGACGTGGCCGGCCCGTTCGATATTGAACAGCCCCGCCGCGAAATCGCTATCCGGGAAGACGAACGACGCCGTCTGGTAGATGGGCGTGGCCCGCGCGCCCGTGGCGGGATCGGGGCGTTGTCCCGCGTGCAGCGCGAGAGTGTCGAAACCGGTGGGGCGGGGGCCCTTGTGCTCGTCGTCGGCCATCGCTTCATCCTATCCCGAGTCCACCGGCCGCGTCTTTTGCGCTTTTGACGCTTTTGCGCGTTTATCAGCGCGGGATGTCCCGAATTGTGCTAGCTTGCACTTCCATCTTACCGCCATGGGCGGCGGCATCCGGTTCAAGATGGGCACTACCCAATATATATTCGTGACCGGCGGGGTTGTTTCCTCGCTTGGCAAGGGCATCGTGACGGCTTCGTTGGCGGCGGTTCTCGAGGCTCGGGACCTCAAGATCAACATCCTCAAGATGGACCCCTACATCAACGTCGATCCCGGCACCATGAGTCCGTTCCAGCACGGCGAGGTGTTCGTGACGGCGGACGGCGCGGAAACGGACCTCGATCTCGGCCACTACGAGCGCTTCATCCGCGGCGCCCGCATGTCCCAGTTGAACAACTTCACCACCGGCAGCGTCTACGACGAGGTCATCAAGAAGGAGCGCCGCGGCGACTACCTCGGCCGTACCGTGCAGGTCATTCCGCACGTCACCGACGAGATCAAGCGACGCATCCGCGCCGTCGGCGACGGCTTCGACATCGTCATCGTCGAGATCGGCGGCACCGTCGGCGACATCGAGTCGCAGCCGTTCCTGGAGGCTGCTCGGCAGTTGCGCCTGGAGATCGGCGCCCGCAACACGCTGTTCATCCACCTCACCCTGGTGCCGCGTCTCGCCACGGCGGGAGAGATCAAGACCAAGCCCACCCAGCACTCGGTGAAGGAGTTGCGTTCCATCGGCCTCCAACCGGACATCCTGGTCTGCCGCTCGGAGGAGCGGCTGCCGAAGGCCGTGCGCAGCAAGATCGCGCTGTTCACCAATGTCGAGGAGCGCGCCGTCATCTCGCTCGAAGACGTCGCCATGTCCATCTACCAGGTACCGGTCCTGCTCAACGAACAGTTCCTCGACGACATCGTGGTGGAAAAATTCGGCCTCGACTGCGCCGGGGCCGACCTGATCGAATGGCGGCGGGTGATCGACGCGCTGAGTTCGCCCGAGCGCACCACCGAGATCGCCATCGTCGGCAAGTACCTGGACTTGCCCGACGCCTACAAGTCCCTTTCCGAAGCCATCATCCACGCCGGCATCGTGAACCGCACCCAGGTGGTTGTCCGCTACGTGGATGCGGAGCAGGTGGAGCAGGCCGGCGCCGGCGTATTGAGCGCTGTGCACGCGATCCTGGTGCCGGGCGGCTTCGGTCCGCGCGGTTTCGAGGGCAAGATCCTGGCGGCGCGGTATGCGCGCGAGCACAACGTGCCCTACCTCGGCATCTGCTACGGCCTGCACGCCGCCGTGATCGACTTCGCCCGCCATGTCCTGGGGCTGGACAATGCGCACTCCACGGAGATCAACCCCAACACCCGCCACCCGGTAATCGGCTTGGTGTCGGAGTGGCTCGACCGGACCGGCAAGACGGAGCACCGGGACGGGGACGAGGGTCTCGGAGGCACCATGCGGCTTGGGGAGCAGCGCTGCCTGCTGGACCGTGCGAGCCTGTCACGGGCGCTCTACGGCAAGGATGTCGTTATGGAACGCCATCGGCACCGCTACGAGGTCAACAACCGCTACGTCCCCCGACTCGAGCAGCACGGCATGGCGGTCGCCGGTCGCAGCGATGGCGACGACCTCGTGGAGATGATCGAGTTGCCGGCGCTCGACTGGTTCGTGGCCTGCCAGTTCCATCCGGAGTTCAATTCGTCGCCCCAGGACAGCCATCCGTTGTTCCAGGGATTCATCGCCGCGGCCAACCAGCACGCCGACCGACCCGCGGCCACGAGTGTCGCCGCAGGCTGAGTCGGGTGGCGCCTGGTAGCTCACCCGCCAATACGCCGAAAAGGAGTTCGCAGTGCAGCTTTGTACGTTCGAGGTGGGACTTGACCGACCGATCTTCCTGATCGCCGGCCCCTGCGTCATCGAATCCGAGGCGTTGGCGATGGAAACGGCCGCGCTGCTCAAGACCGTCGCCGCCAACGTCGGCGTCCCGTTCATCTACAAGAGTTCGTTCGACAAGGCCAACCGGTCGTCGCACGAGAGCTACCGCGGACCCGGGATCGAGGAAGGGTTGCGCATCCTGGAACGGGTGAGACGCGAGATCGACGTGCCGGTGCTCACCGACGTGCACGAGGACACACCTCTGGACGAGGTGGCGGACGTGGTCTCGGTGCTGCAGACGCCCGCATTCCTGTGCCGGCAGACCAACTTCATCCACAACGTCTGCGCCCGCGGCTTGCCGGTCAACATCAAGAAGGGCCAGTTTCTGGCGCCGGGCGACATGCGCCACGTGGTCGCCAAGGCGCGCTCCACGGGCAACGACCAGATCATGGTGTGCGAACGGGGCGTCAGCTTCGGCTACAACAACCTGGTCTCGGACATGCGCGCGTTGGCGATCATGCGCGCCACGGGTTGTCCGGTGGTCTTCGATGCCACCCACTCGGTGCAGATGCCGGGCGGGCTCGGAAACCGGTCTGGCGGCCAGCGCGAAATGGTGCCGGTGCTCGCCCGGGCAGCGGTTGCCGCCGGTGTCGCCGGATTGTTCATGGAGACCCATCCGAATCCGGAGCAAGCGCTCTCCGACGGTCCGAACGCCTGGCCGACCCCCATGATGGAGGATCTCCTAGGCGAGCTTTTGGAGATCGACCGGGTCGTCAAGCGCCACGGCTTCGTTGAACACACCCTGTTGGAGGCCGCGAATTGAGCGTCATCCAAGACATTGCCGCGCGCGAAGTGCTCGACTCGCGCGGCAATCCGACAGTGGAAGTGGACATCGCCTTGGATACCGGCGAAGTCGGCACCGCGATGGTTCCGTCCGGTGCCTCCACGGGCTCGGGCGAGGCGGTGGAACGGCGCGACGGCGATCCCGCACGCTACCGGGGAAAGGGTGTCTTGGCGGCCGTCCGGGCGGTACGCGCCGAGATCGCGCCCGCGCTGCGCGGCTTCGACCCCGTGGACCAGGAAACGCTTGATCGCGCGCTGATCGGCTTGGATGGCATGCCGGACAAGGGCCGCCTCGGCGCCAACGCCATCCTCGCCGTGTCCATGGCCGGTGCGAGCGCGGCCGCGCTCGCCCGGCGCCTGCCCTTGTTCCGTCACCTGGCCGACCTGTATGGAGGTCGCGGGAGCGGGGCGGAGGTCCGCCTGCCGGTGCCGATGATGAACATCGTCAATGGCGGTGCCCACGCGGACAACAACATCGACATCCAGGAGTTCATGGTGATGCCGGTGCGTCCGGGGTCCTTCGCCGAGGCGCTGCGCTGCGGGGTCGAGATATTCCAGGCATTGAAGATCGCGCTCGCCGAGCGCGGCTTGTCCACGGCGGTGGGCGACGAGGGCGGATTCGCCCCGGACTTGAGCTCGAACGCCGCAGCGCTTGCCGCGATCCGGGATGCCGTGGTCAGCGCCGGCTACGAACCGGGCCGGGACGTGCTGCTGGCCCTCGACTGCGCCGCGACCGAATTCCACCACGACGGCGAGTACCGGCTCGCGGGCGAAGGACGGTCGCTGACCGCGGAGGATTTCCAGGGCTACCTGGCGGGGCTGGCGGACGAATTCCCCATCGCATCCATCGAAGACGCCTTGGACGAGAACGACTGGTCCGGCTGGAAGGCGCTGACCGACCGGCTAGGCGATCGCGTGCAGTTGGTGGGCGATGACCTTTTCGTCACCGATACCGCGAGGCTCGCGCGCGGCATTCGCGAGGGCGTGGCCAACGCCATCCTGGTCAAGCCGAACCAGATCGGCACCCTGACCGAGACCCTGGCGGCCATCCGCATGGCGGCTGAAGCCGGATACCACACGGTGATCTCCCATCGATCCGGCGAGACCGAAGACACGGCCATAGCCGATCTTGCCGTGGCGACCGGGGCGGGCCAGATCAAGACCGGCTCCTGCTCCCGTTCCGAGCGGGTGGCCAAGTACAACCGGCTGCTGCGCATCGAGGAGATGCTCGGGCCCGCGGCCGAATACCGCGGTCGGCAAGAAGTCGCCGGAGGCGAATGGTGGTAGGCGAGCGGGGGCCGAAGATCGTAACCATCGCCGGGATCGTCGTTCTCGTCGTCCTGCTGTTCCGCTTCTGGTTCGGCGAATCCGGCTGGTTCTCGGTACAGGATCTCGCCCGCGACGTGACCACCCAGGACGGTCTCACCGATCGCCTCAAGCAACGCAACCGGCTGCTCGCAGGCGAGGTCACGATGCTGAAGGAGGGGCATGAGGTCGTGGAGGCGAGAGCCCGCACCGAACTCGGCATGGTCGCCGAAGGAGAAACGTTCTATCTGGTGGTGGATTCCGACGACACGGACGACGGCGCGCGATGAAGGACATCGACCTCCAGGGCATCGGCATGACCTCGCGGCGCACCCGGGACCGGCTCGTGCGACGTCTGCGCGAGCGCGGTATCGTGGACGAACGGGTGCTGGGCGCCTTGGCGAGCGTTCCACGGCACATCTTCGTTGACGAGGCGTTGGCCCACCGGGCATACGAGGACAGCGCGCTGCCCATCGGCTACGGCCAGACGATCTCGCAGCCCTACGTCGTGGCGACGATGACAGCGGCCATTCTCGGCAACCCGCGGCAAGCGAACGGCGGACCCCGCCGGGTTCTCGAGATCGGCACCGGGTCCGGGTACCAGACCGCGATCCTGGCCAATCTGGTGGACGAGGTTTTTTCCATCGAGCGCATCGGCGCGTTGGTGGACCGGGCGCGGGACCGGCTGCGTGCGCTCGGCATCCGCAACGTCCGCTTGCGGCACGACGACGGCAACCGCGGCTGGCGCGAAGAAGCGCCCTTCGACGCGGTATTGGTCACCGCGGGCGCGACCCATGTGCCGGATCTGATCATGGATCAGTTGGCGGACGGTTCCGCCTTGGTGATTCCGGTCGGGTACGGCGATGTCCAGGAACTCAAGCGCATGGAGCGCGTCGGCGACGCCTGGCGGCAGGAGACGCTCGAACATGTGCGCTTCGTGCCGCTGCTGCAGGGCACCGAGGCGTGACCGGCGCCACTGCAATGGGGACAGTTTTGGGGACAAGGGCCGGCGTCGGTGTCTTTGCACGTGGCTTGGCCATGGGCGCTGTGGAGACGATACCTGGCGTATCTGGAGG
This sequence comes from Pseudomonadales bacterium, assembly GCA_047518105.1. Classification (GTDB taxonomy): domain Bacteria; phylum Pseudomonadota; class Gammaproteobacteria; order Pseudomonadales; family Azotimanducaceae; genus VXYL01. The sequence goes on from JAKZRQ010000113.1 coordinate 7,495, forward strand.
TACGATCGCTTTTATTACAGGAATTTACGACGAATTGGTAAAATCGCTCGCATCATTCTCCCGGGGTTCCGCGAAGGTTCTGCTGCGCACCGGCTGGTGCGCGTTCGCCCAGCAGCACAACTTGGGATTTCTCGCGTTTCTGATTGCCGGCATGGCCGTGAGTTTCGTGCTCTTCGCGCACATTTTCGAGACCCTGCTGCAAACCCACGAGGTCTACGTGACGGGGTTCTTCTTTGGCCTGATCGCGGCGTCGGTCTTTCACGTGGGGGCCCAATCCAACTGGCGATGGCTCGCGACGGTGGGGCTTGCCGGCGTGGTTGCGGGCGGCGTTGTCGGCCTGGCCGGCACCGGGGGGGCATTGGGCGGCGGCCTGGAGGCCGGCTCGGCTGCGTCGGCGCAGACGGCTTCGGCGATGATGATCTTCGTCGCCGGCGCCTTGGCGTCTACGGCCTGGATCCTGCCGGGTGTGTCCGGGGCATTCGTGCTGGTCCTGCTCGGCCTCTACCAACCGATGCTCGCCGCCGTGACCAACGGCGATCTGTCGCTCATGGTCACTTTTGCCGCCGGCATGGGGGTCGGTCTCATCGGCTTCGCCAAGGCGCTGGCCTGGCTGCTCGAGCGCGCCCGCGCAGCCGTCATCGGACTGCTCACCGGATTCATGGCGGGCTCGGTGGTGAAATTGTGGCCTTGGCGCGCGGCGAGTGTGGAGGATACGTTCACGTTGGGCGTCGTCGGCGCCATGGCATTGGGGGTCCTGGCGATTGTCTTGTTGGCCGTGCAGGCGTCCCGGCGGCGCGGAGCGAAACGATGACTTGGCGCGCTGCATGTGCAGCGCGTTTGGGAATGCTGGCGCATTCTCCCGGCCTCGTTCGAAATGCAACTCAAGCGTCGACATCCGGCGTGCTCAAGGGGTCTAGGCGCGCTGCATGTGCATCGGCACGCCTGACGACGCGTTTGAGAATACGCGCCCTGTGGGCGTGTTTGGGAATGCTGGCGCATTCTCCCGGCCTCGTTCGAAATGCAACTCAAGTGTCGACATCCGGCGTGTTCAAGGAGTCTAGGGGCGGGCGGCTACAAAGGAGTGGACCGGTGCGTGGCCGGTGGTTGCCTGGAGTCCGGGGATGGCTCGCGTTCGCGTTAATGGCCCCTCTGGCCGGATGCCTGCCGCAGACCACCGTGCCCGTGGCGGAGCGGTCGCCGGTCGAGCTGCCGGCCCCGGAGGTCTACATCGTGCAGAGGGACGACACGCTCTATTCCATTGCTTGGCGCCACAACCTCGACTTCCGAATGCTTGCCCAACTCAACGGCCTCACCTCGCCATACGTCATCCAACCGGGCAGCCGCATCCGCCTGGCGCCCAAGCCCCGTCCGGTTGAACCACCGGCATCGCAACCGGTACGCCGGCCAGCGCCGCCACAAACGGTTCCCGAACCAATACCCGACACGCAACCGGCACCCGAGCCGCAACCAACACCCGGGACGCAACCGGTCGCGACGTCAAAGCCAACGCCGGCGGCCCAACCCAAGCCGACGGCCCCCGCCGTCGAGCGGGTGCAGCGCCCAGCCCCGAAGGCCGTCGCCAAGCCCACCCCGGCACCCACGCCCGTGGCGCAACCCGCTCCGGCGAAGCCATCGCCCAAACCGCCCAAGCCGGCAGCCGCGCCAACGACGCGACCGGGCGGTTGGCGGGCGCCGGTGGCGGCCAAGCCAGTCCGCGGATTCGGCAACGGATCCAAGGGCTTCGACTACGCCTTGCCTCCCGGGACGCTGATTCACGCCGCATCGTCCGGGGCCGTGGTCTATGCGGGTCCCGGGCTCGGCGGATTCCGCCACCTGGTGATCGTCAAGAGGAGCGAACGGCATCTCGTGGCCTACGGCGTGAACGTTCCCCCGGCGCTGCGCGAAGGGGACAAGGTCAATGTGGGCGACACGGTGGCGAGAACCACTGCCGGTTCCACCGCCGGCGACTTCCACTTCGAAATCCGCGACCAGGGCAAGCCCGTCAATCCGGGATCGCTTGTGGGCGGTTGAGGCAGCCGACCTTGGTTCGCCTCACCGTCCTGGCCGCCTTGGCCTTCGCGCGATTCAACGCGATGGCGCGCGATGTCGAGCGTGCATCCCGAGCCGTATCGGCAACGGATCCCGTCGGTGCCCGAATTGTCGTAGAGTGACGGCAACCTGGTCGCAGCCATTCCCGACTGGCCGCTTGAGAAGCCGCCGCCCGCGAGTAGAATACCGCGTCCTCGTCCAGGCTTGAATCTACTCTCGAAGGATCCAAATGACGTTCCTGATCGGCGAAAACTGCATCAAGTGCAAGCTAACGGACTGCGTTGAGGTCTGTCCGGTGGACTGTTTCTACGAGGGTCCGAACATGCTCGTCATCCATCCGGACGAGTGCATCGACTGTGCTCTGTGCGAGCCCGAGTGTCCCGTGGACGCGATCTTCAGCGAGGACGAAATCCCGGCAGGCCAGGAGGACTTTCTCGACCTGAACGCCGAACTCGCCGAGATCTGGCCGAACATCAACGAACGGCAGGACCCGCCCGAGGACGAGGCCGAATGGCGCGAGGTGAAGGGCAAGCGCGAGTATCTTCAGCGGTAGCCGCCGCTACCCGTCGGGGGTAGCGAGTCTCTTCAGTTCGTAGAGCAGTTCCAGGGCATCGCGCGGCGTTAGCGCGTCCGGGTCCACCTCGCGGAGACGTTCGACCACCTGGGGGTCTGGAGCCGCTTCGCGCGCATCGGCAGCGCTGGCCAGGGCGGCCAGATCCCGGAACAGGTCCGGCTGGGGCAGCGCGCCGCGGTCCCCGTGGAGTGCTTCGAGTTCCGTCAGCCGGCGCCTCGCTTCGTTCAGCACCGCACCCGGAACTCCGGCGAGTTTCGCCACCTGGATGCCGTAGCTCTGGCTCGCCGGGCCTTCCCGAACGCTGTGCAGGAAGACCACCTCGCCCTGGTGCTCCACCGCCTCGAGGTGGACGTTGGCCGCAGTGTCGATCTCCGTGGGCAAGGCGGTCAGCTCGAAGTAGTGGGTGGCGAACAGGGTGAACGCCCCGATTCGTCTGGCGATGTGGTCGGCCGTCGCCCAGGCCAGGGCCAGTCCGTCGTAGGTGCTGGTGCCGCGGCCGATCTCGTCGAGCAGCACCAGGCTTCGATCGGTGGCGTTGTGCAGGATGTGGGCGGCTTCGCTCATTTCGACCATGAACGTGGACCGGCCCCCGACCAGATCGTCGGCGGCACCGATCCGGGTGAAGATACGGTCCACCGGACCGATGGTGGCGGCGGTGGCCGGCACGAAGCTGCCGGTATGGGCCAACAGCACGATCAGCGCGGCTTGGCGCATGTAGGTGGACTTGCCGCCCATGTTGGGGCCGGTGACGATGAGCATGCGGCGGCTGTCGGAAAGCGTCAGATCGTTCGGCACGAACGGCGCCGCAGACACGGCTTCGACCACCGGGTGACGGCCGGCCTCGATGGCGATCACCGGCTCGTCGGTGAGCGTCGGCATGGCCAGGTCGTGACGCTCGGCGGCCACGGCGAAGGAGGCCAGCACGTCCAGCCGGGCGATCTCGCGCGCACCCGCCCGCAAACCGCCCAGGCTTTCGCCCAGGCGCGCCAGCAGATCGTCGAACAGGTGCCGTTCGCGGCGCAGCGCCTGCGCCTGGCTGGTGAGAGCTTCGTCCTCGAACGCCTTCAGCTCGGGCGTGATGTAGCGTTCGGCGTTCTTCAAGGTCTGACGGCGCACGTACTCCGGCGGCATGTCCACAGCGACGCTGCGGCTGGTTTCGATGTAGTAGCCGTGGACGCGGTTGTAGCCCACTTTCAGGGTGGCGATGCCGGTGCGCTGCCGTTCTCGCGCCTCCAGGTCGGCAAGCCACTCGGCAGCGTTTTCCGTCAAATCCTTCAGCCGGTCGAGTTCCGGGTCGTAGTCGCGGGCGAAGACGCTGCCTTCGCGGATGGTCGCCGGAGGATCTTCGACCAGGGCGGCTTGGAGCAGGGCGCATTCGGCGCCGAAGTCCGGAAGACGACCAAACCGGTCGGCGAGATCCGTGTCGTCGATCTCCTCCACTGCGGTGTTGACGGCCGGGACCGCGGCCAACCCCTGCCTGAGCTTGCCGAGGTCCCGGGGGGAGGCATTGCCGAGAGCGATGCGGCTGGTGATCCGCTCCATGTCGCCGATCTCGCCCAGAACACAAGCCAAGCGCGGGGCCACGCGCCGATCCCGGATCGCGGCCACCGCGGCCTGGCGGACAGCGACCGCGCGGTGATCCAGAATCGGCGCGTTCAACCACGCCTTCAGTCGCCGAGCGCCCATCGCGGTGGTGGTGTGGTTCATTACCGCGAACAGCGTCCCGGCCGAGTCCCCATCGAGCCGGACGTCGATCTCGAGGTTGCGCCGGGTGTGGGCATCCATCACCAGCGTATCCGCCTCGGAAACCCTGGCCAGCCGGTCCACGAACGTCAGGTCTTGGCAGCGCGCTGCCTGGGCGTAGCGCAAGACCGCCGAAGCCACCCCGATGGCCGCATCGGATTCCGAAAGCCCGAAAGCGGTGAGTTCCGAGACGCCGAAATGGTCGGCGAGATGGCGGAACCCCAAACCGGTATCGAACTCCAGCGCGTCGCGGCTCCTCACCGATGCCACCGATGCCACGGCTGCGTCGCCGTCCAGTTCCACGCCTTCGGGAACCAGGACTTCGGCAGGCCGCAATCGGGCGAGGAGGGCGGCAAGCTCCTCCGTCTCCGCTGCATGCCCGTAGGAAAACTCGCCCGACGCCAGGTTCAGCCAGGCGGCAGCGTAGCCGTCACGGGTCGGTTTGACGCCCGCAAGGATGCTGTCCCGGTCGGGAGAGAGCAGCCCGTCCTCCGCCAGGGTGCCCGGGGTGACCAGCCGCTGGACGCGCCGTTCCACTGGCCCCTTTGCGGTGCTCGGGTCGCCGATCTGCTCGCAGATCGCCACGGTTTGGCCCGCCTCCACCAGCTTCTCGAGATAGCCATCCACGGCGTGGAACGGCACGCCCGCCATGGGGATCGGGCTGCCGGCGGACTGGCCGCGGGCAGTGAGCGTGATGTCGAGCAATTGGGACGCGCGTTTGGCGTCGTCGTAGAACAGCTCGTAGAAGTCTCCCATGCGGTAGAACAGCAACGTCCCGGGATGTTGCGCCTTGATGCGCAGGTACTGCTGCATCATCGGCGTGTGGGCGGCGAGGTCCATGAGGCGAGAGCGTAACCCAGTTGGGGCGGGCGACGGGTCCGTGTGCGCCATTGGCCATTGGCGGCGTGCGAATTCACGGAAATTTCACCGATGCGGGTTGACCTGGCTACTGAGCAAATATACAGTACCGCCTAGTTCACAGTTGACCTCGGCGAGATCAAGGAGAAACCCGTGCCGGATATCAAATTAGACAAGAAACGCGCCCTGACTGCCGCACTGTCGCAAATCGAGCGGCAGTACGGGAAGGGTGCGGTGATGCGCCTGGGCGACCGCGAACTGGAAGCGATGCCGACCATCTCCACCGGCTCGCTGGGGTTGGACATCGCGCTGGGCGTCGGCGGTCTGCCACGCGGTCGCGTGGTCGAGATCTACGGCCCGGAAGCGTCCGGCAAGACCACGTTGACCCTGCAGGTGATTGCAGAAGCCCAGAAGCGGGGCGGCACCTGCGCCTTCATCGACGCCGAGCATGCCCTGGATCCGATCTACGCGGGGGCGTTGGGCGTCAACACCGACGATCTTCTGGTGGCCCAGCCGGATACCGGCGAGCAGGGACTCGAGATCTGCGACATGCTGGTCCGTTCAGGCGCGGTGGACACCGTGGTGGTGGATTCGGTGGCGGCGCTGACGCCCAAGGCGGAGATCGAGGGCGAGATGGGGGATACCCACGTCGGTCTTCAGGCCCGCCTGATGAGCCAGGCGCTGCGCAAGATGACCGCCAACATCAAGAACTCCAATACGCTGGTGGTGTTCACGAACCAGATCCGAATGAAGATCGGCGTGATGTTCGGCTCGCCGGAGACCACCACAGGGGGCAACGCGTTGAAGTTCTACGCGTCGGTGCGTCTGGACATCCGCCGCATCGGGGCCATCAAGGATCGCGATGAAGTGATCGGCAACGAGACCCGGGTGAAGGTGGTCAAGAACAAGGTGGCACCGCCGTTCCGCCAGACCGAGTTCCAGATCCTCTACGGCAAGGGTATCTACCGCAACGGCGAGATCATTGACTTGGGCGTGGAGCAGGGCATCGTCGAGAAGTCCGGTGCCTGGTACAGCTACAACGGGGAGCGCATCGGCCAGGGCAAGAAGAACGCCGCCGAGTGGCTAGAGCAGAACGCCGAGGCGTGCGACCAAATCGAAGATCGGATTCGGGCAGAACTGCTTCCGAAACGCCCCGAAAGGACAAGACCCGAAGAAGGTGCCGAAGCGGCGGCCGAAGGGGCCAGTGTGCATCCGTTGAGAGGCGAAGCCGGCTGAACCGCGCGGTGCCCCGTGACGGGCTTGCGCTGCGCATCCCGATGGACGTGTCTGATGCATCCGCCCGGGACACCGCGGTCCGCCTGCTTGCTCTACGCGAGCACACCCGGCTTGAACTGGAACAAAAACTTGGCGGCCGGGGTTTCGCATCCCAGGCGACCGAGTGCGCCATCGCCTTGGTCGCCGCACAGGGGCTGCAATCCGACGAGCGGTTCGCCGACGTCTACGTGCGGTCCGCCCTCAATCGCGGCCAGGGCCCGCTGAAAATACGGGCCGGTCTGCGTCAGCGGGGCGTGGACGGCGATTTGGTACGCAAAGTCCTGGACCTCCCCGACGAGGAATGGCGTGCTCGTGCCGACGCCGCCGTTCGCAAGCGCTTCGGCGCAGCGCCGCCCAGCGAGCGAGCGGAGTGGGCCCGACGGGTTCGCTTCCTGGCCGGGCGCGGTTTTCCCGAAGCCACCGCGAGACGCGTCCTCGGCGATCTGGATGCGCTCTGACGGTCGTCCAAGTCCTCGCGGGTAGAGCGGATAGAGCGGGTAGAGCGGGTAGAGCGGATAGAGCGGGCAGAGCGGGCAGAGCGGGCAGAGCGGGCAGAGCGGGCAGAGCGGATAGAGCGGATAGAGCGGATAGAGCAAATAAACAGCCCCCGCCCGATCCGCGCCGATCCGCGCGGCTTGCACAACCGGTTGGGTGAACCCAAGTATACTTTCCGCCCTTTCGGACCAGCCCGGCTATGAAGACCGACGAGATTCGCTCGGCCTATCTCGACTTTTTCGCGCATCGCGGCCACCGCGTGGTGCCGTCGAGTTCGCTTGTGCCGGCGAATGATCCGACGCTCTTGTTTACCAATGCCGGGATGGTCCAGTTCAAGGATGCGCTGACCGGTCGGGAGCGGCTCGACTACCAGCGCGCGGTGAGTTGCCAGCGCTGCGTGCGGGCCGGCGGCAAGCACAACGACCTGGAGAACGTCGGCTACACCGCCCGTCACCAGACGATGTTCGAAATGCTCGGCAACTTCAGCTTCGGCGACTATTTCAAGGAAGAAGCCATCGCCTGGGCCTGGGAATTCGTCACCGGCGTCCTGAATCTCGACCGCGACCGGCTCTGGGTGACGGTGCATCCAACCGATGCCCAAGCGCGCGAGATCTGGACGCGGAAGATCGGCTTGAGCCCGGAACGCGTTGTCGACCACGAGGACAACTTCTGGGCGATGGGCGACACCGGTCCCTGCGGACCCGACTCCGAGCTCTTCTACGACTTGGGCCCCGAAGTGGCCGGCGGCCCTCCCGGGTCGGCGAACGAGGACGGTGATCGCTACTCGGAGTTCTGGAACCTCGTGTTTCCGCAGTTCGACCGCTCGGCGGACGGCACCCTGACCCCCCTGGACGCGCCGGGCGTGGACACCGGCATGGGCCTCGAACGGGTAGCAGCCATCGTCCAGGGAGTCCAAAGCAACTACGAAAACGACCTCTTTCGGGCGTTGCTGGCCCGCGTTGGGCAGCTCGCGGGGTTCCGTGACGAACGTGCCGCCATCGACAATCCTTCGGTGCGTGTCATTGCCGACCATGTGCGGGCGGCGACCTTCCTCATCGCCGACGGCGTCCTGCCAGGCAACGAGGACCGCGGCTACGTGCTGCGCCGGATCATTCGGCGCGGACTACGCCATGGCCACAAGCTCGACATCCGCGAGCCCTTCTTCCATCGTCTGGTCGAGCCGGTGGTCGAAATCATGGGCGGGGCCTACCCCGGCATCGCTGCGCATGCGGACAACATCGAGCGTGCCGTCAAGGACGAGGAGGGTCGTTTCGCCGAGACCTTGAAATCCGGCATGGGACTCTTGAACGGCGCGATCGGTGAACTTCGGGGCAAGACGATCCCCGGGGACGTGGTCTTCAAGCTCTACGACACGTACGGGTTTCCGCCTGATCTCACGGGCGACGTCGCCCGCGAACGCGGCCTTGTGATCGACCTCGAGGCGTTCGAACGCTTGATGGAGGCCCAACGGGCGCGCGGACGGGCAGCGGCGTCCCGATTCGACGCCAACGTCGAGCAGAGCATCCGCGTCGACTCCAATGTCGCGTTCTCCGGCTACACCCAATCCGAGACCCGAGCCACCGTCGTCGGCCTGTTCGAGGATGGGGACGAAGTCGACGCCCTGGAAGCGGGCAAGGCCGGTGTCGTGCTGCTCGACGAGACGCCCTTCTACGCGCAGGCGGGCGGCCAGATCGGCGATCGGGGGCGGATTCGTGCCGTGGACGGCGATGCGTGCTTCGCCGTCGAAGATACGACCCGGGGCGGCGACCAGCACCTGCACCTCGGCCGTGTGGGCAAGGGCGCATTGCACCGAGGCGATGCGGTGGTCGCCGCCATCGACAACGCCCGACGGCGCGAGATCGTGCTGAACCACTCCGCAACCCACCTCCTGCACGCCGCGTTGCGCGAAGTGCTCGGCGACCACGTCCAGCAGAAGGGATCTCTGGTGGCGGACGCCCGGCTGCGCTTCGATTTCAGCCATCCCCACCCGGTGACCGGGGATGAACTGGGCCGCATCGAGGCAATCGTCAATGACCGCATTCGCGACAACAGCGAAGCCAAAGTCGAGATCATGGATTTCGACCAGGCCATCGCCAAGGGTGCCATGGCGCTCGTCGGCGAGAAATACCAGGACCGCGTCCGGGTGCTGACCATGGGCAATGGTTTCTCCATCGAACTGTGCGGCGGCACCCACGTCAACCGCACGGGCGACATCGGTGTCTTCCACATCGTCTCGGAAGAGGGCATCGCGGCGGGAATCCGCCGGATCGAAGCGCTCACCGGTGCCCACGCGCTCGCCTGGTTCGCCGATGGCGAGCGACAACTCGACGCCGTGGCCGCCATCGTGCGCGGTTCGCGCGGCGAAGTGGACGCCCGGGTGCGGCAACTGTCCGAACGTTCCAAGGCGCTTCAGCGGGAAGTGGAGGTGCTCGATGCCAAGCTGGCCGCAGGTCGCGGCGCCGATCTCGCCAGTCGTGCCGTTGACGTCAACGGCATCCGGGTGCTGGCCGCCGCTGTGGACGCCGATCCAAAGTCCTTGCCCGCGACCATGGACAACCTGCGCGATCGATTGGGCGACGCGGTGGTGGTGCTGGGCCACGCCGGTGCCAAGGTCAGCCTGATCGCTGGCGTCAGCAAGAACCTCACCGACCGCATCAATGCGAGTGATGCGGTTCGGTTCGTAGGCGGCCAAGTTGGCGCCCGGGGCGGTGGCCGTCCCGAGATGGCGCAGGCCGGCGGCGGCGACCGGCCGGACAAGCTGGGCGAGGCGCTGGATTCCGTGGCGAACTGGGTGCGGGAACGCACGGCAGCCGGCTGACCGCGACCGTGGGGCGTTTGCTCGTACAGAAGTTCGGCGGAACGTCGGTACGCGACGTGGACCGCATCAACGCGGTCGCACAGCGCGTGGCACGCTCTGTCGCCGCCGGCGACCGCGTGGTCGTCGTGGTTTCCGCGATGGCAGGCGAGACCGATCGCCTGGAAGGTCTCGGCTTCGATGTTGCCGAGCGACCGCCCAGGCGCGAAATGGACGTGCTGCTATCCGCCGGCGAGCAGGTATCCATCGCGCTTGTCGCCACGGCCCTGATGGACCGGGGCTGCGAGGCCCGCTCCCGCCTCGGCTTCCAGGTGGGCATCCACACCGACGCCAATCACACGCGGTCGCGCATCGAGCGCATCGACGTGGATCGGCTGTACGCCGACCTCGACCTGGGCGTGACGCCGGTGGTCGCGGGCTTCCAAGGCATCGACGCCACCGGCGACGTCACCACGTTCGGACGTGGCGGCTCGGATACCACGGCGGTCGCCATAGCAGCCGCGATCAATGCCGACGAGTGCCAGATCTATACGGATGTGGAGGGCGTCTACACCGCCGATCCACGCATGGTGGAGAGCGCCCGGCGGCTCGACGCGATCACCTTCGAGGAGATGCTGGAGCTCGCCAGTCTCGGCGCCAAGGTTCTGCATTCGCGTTCGGTGGAATTCGTCGGGAAATACGGGGTGCCGCTGCGGGTATTGTCGAGCTTCAGCGATGGCCCCGGCACGTTGATCACTACGGAGGAAGGTTCCATGGAGCAACCCCTGGTTTCAGGTATCGCCCATGCGCGCGACGAAGCCAAGCTGACCGTGCTCGGCGTGCCCGACGTGCCCGGCGTGGCATCCAAGATCTTGGGGCCGATCAGCGCTGCATCCATCGAGGTGGACATGATCGTCCAGAACAGCGGTGCCGACGGGTCCACGGACCTGACCTTCACCGTGCGTCGCGCGGACTACGCCCGGGCGCGGGAGGTACTCCTGAGTGCCCGGCGCCGGCTCGGCGCCCGAGCGGTCGAAGGGGACGACCGGATCGCCAAGGTCTCGGCGGTGGGCGTCGGCATGAAGTCCCACGCGGGCGTCGCAACACGGATGTTCGACGCACTGGCCGCGGAGAACATCAATATCCAGATGATCTCCACCTCCGAGATCAAGATTTCCGTGGTGGTGGCCGAGCGCTACCTCGAACTGGCCGTGCGCGCGATCCACGATGCCTTCGGTCTCGGCAACGCCGAGGCGAGCGAGGAGCCCTCGGTTTCATCCGCCCCGGAGGGGGGGTATTCTGCGACGACGAAGTAGGCCACAATTGGCGCGTCATCGGGCTGTCGCGAATTCGTCACCTAAGAGCGGACACGACCAGGCCATGCCAAGGGCCAGGCCAAGGCAAGGCAAGGAAGGGCAAGGCGAAGGAAGGAAGGAAGGGAGGAAGGACAGATGTTGATCCTAACCAGGCGCGTCGGGGAGACCTTGATGATCGGCGACGAGGTCACCGTCACCGTATTGGGCGTCAAGGGCAATCAGGTCCGGGTAGGGGTGAACGCACCCCGCAACGTTGCGGTGCATCGTGAGGAGATCTACGACCGAATCCGCGACGAGGACCAGCCGGAACAGGGTCGCTCTCAAGTCGCTTCATAGTCTCGGCGACGAGCCCTTGCAGGCTCTCGCCGTCTCGGTGCGGGGGCCTGTCTCGGAAGTTAGGGTGTCGGAACCAGCGCCTCGAGCGGCGTGGCTGCGCGGGCGGATGCGCTCGCTCGTCGACGTAGCCGCCCTTCCCGTTGTCGGCGGACAATCGATCGCCCGGTCAGCCGCCGCTTGTCCGTGCGGTAGTCGGGCATCCGAAAGAAGTACCCACAGGGCGAGATCCTCCTCCCCTTGAGGGTGTGCGGCAAATCCTTGGCAGGAGCAGGTCGGCCCGACTTCTTCCACGCCGCCGAATAGGTCTGGGAGGCGGCGCACGCCCCCGTACGGAGCCGAAACCAACCTCGCCGCAGCTTGGGCGCATCCGCTTTGCCGCGCTCTCAAGGCGGGACGCCTCGATGACGTCTTGGAGGATCTGCGCGCGTCCGGTCCCAATGTGCTTGCCGTTCGATGCGCCCGGCTCAGCGGCTGGTTCGACGACCATTGGGAGGATCGCGCCTCTACAGCATGCCCGGATGGAATCCTTCGCCTACCAAAAATCGGTCGCACACATCCCCTCAGGACGAATTTGTACACCCGGGGAACCCGAGCGGAAAGAGCGGGTTGACCCGAATGCTGGACATCCGCTCCGAATAGGAGTACAAAAGCCGGCACGTTGACGAGGAGCGGGCAACGGCGTGGAACTGGGCGAGGTTGCCGTCGAGCGGGTGGCGGCGAAGGACGAAGGGCGCTACCAGCGC
>JAKZRQ010000114.1:0-11811 GCA_047518105.1 Pseudomonadales bacterium
AGCAGCGCCGGGTTGCGCCCCAGCTCCCGCAGCAGCGACGCCGCCGACTCGTGCCCGAACACCATCCCCGCCACCAGCGCCCGCCACATCGCCCCGACCGGGTACTCGTCCCGGCCGCGCCCGCGCCGCGCCTCCAGCGCCTCGACCACCGCCGCGTCCGGCAGGTTGTCCAGCACGAACTCCAGCCGCCTCAGCTCCGGCAGCCATTCGACATCGTCCCAGAAAAAAAGCAAACTGCGGTCCGTCGCCATGGCGTCTCCCTCCGTGGAGCGGCTTTGGTTGTTTTCCAACAATCATTCTGCCCCGTGGCGACACCCTTTCCCAGGTCCGATCCCAGGTCCGGCGCCCCCCGGGCCGGCGCGCGTCGCGTCGCCGCCCGGCCAAGTCGCGTTGGGGGTGAAAATCCGAAATCCGGCACCCGAGAGCGCCGAAAACGCAAAAACCCCGCGTTCCCGGGGGTAAAGAAAATACCGACCGCCCGCAAGCCCTTATGATTGGCGACTCTCAGAACAGCGCAAGTCCCTCCACCCCGCGTCAACAACGATTGCGTTGTGTTTCGCGCGGTCTCTCCCGGGGTCGCACAACAATGTCCTGTCGGTGTAACCGGTTCAGGGTCTCGAGCCCGGTGTGTTCGATGCGTTCGGCGGGTGCGTCGATTTCCTGGGCAAGCATCTTGAGCGCCCGGCGGTTGTCGTTCTCTTCGATAAGCTTCAGGAGGCGCGTGGTCACGGCATTGGACTTGGTGAACCGTACCCGGTCGTGGCGATTCCGACAGGCGATCAGCCAGGTCGGTTCGTCGGTGGGTTCCATGGGTTGGTAGTCCGGTCGGATGCGTTGCACCGGGTAGGCATAGCGCAGCGGCCAAGCCAGCGGCGATACCCTTAGGTCGTCGTCGATCCCAATGGGGTCGTCGTCGAAAACGCCCTCGGCGTCCGGGGCGAGGTCGAGAGCGAACCGGACCCACTCGTAGTGGCACAGTTCCAAGGCGAAGGGGAGCAGGGCCGGACTGGACTCGGGCGGCGGCTTCATCGCCGATTGCCCGGCCGATTCCCCGACCGAACCTGCCCCCGCCTCCGCCCGGCAGGCGTTCAGATACTCCATGAACTCCTCCGGTACCTGCGAATAGTACGGCGACTGCGCGCGGTGCCGGTCGAAGAAGTCGCGGATCATGGCATGCCATTGCGCATCGCCCGCGATCTCCCGGAAGACGCCGAACGTCTTGGCCAGGAAGGACTCGATGTTGTTGTAGAACAGCCGAGCATAGATGCGCATGCGGCGTTCTTCGATGCCAGCCGGGATGGGGTTCTTTTCCGGGTGGCGGATATAGGCCGCGAAGTCGAGTTGCACGGCCTGAAAAGGAAGGGTGCCCGTACCGGATGCGCCCACGGTGTCGTCTCCCTGCTCCACGGCGTTGCCGTGCTACCGCAAGGCTCGGGTTTGAATTTCGCGGATCTTCGCGACCTCGTCCAGCAGCTTTTCCACGGGAGGAAAGTTGAAGTCGCGTTCCAGCAGCGTCGGCAGCGGGCCGTAGAGTTCGTAGGCTTCTTCGAGGAGCTTCCAAACCGGATCGACCACGGCTGCCGCGTGGGTATCGATGCGCAGATCTTCCGCTTCCCGGTAGTGGCCGGCGACATGTACGTAGGCGGTTCGCCGCCCGGGCAGGCCACGCAAGAAGGCGGAGGCTTCGTAGCCGAAGTTGATGCTGTTGACGTAGATGTTGTTCACATCGAGCAGCAGCAGGCAGTCGGCCTCGTCGATCACCGCATTGATGAATTCCAGTTCCGTCATCTCCTCGCCCGCCACTCGGGGCGCCGCATAGTAGGAGACGTTTTCGATGCCGATTTGGCGCTCGAGCACGTCCTGGACCTGGCGAATCCGCGACGCCACGTACTTCACGGCATCGCCCGTGAACGGGATCGGCATGAGGTCGTAGAGATGTCCGCTGTCGCTACAGGCGGAAAGATGTTCGGTATACAACCGAACGCCGTGGTCGTCGAGAAACTGCTTGACGCCGCCGAGGAACTCCATGTCCAAAGGGGAAGGGCCCCCCAAAGACAGCGAAAGCCCGTGACAAACGAATGGAAAGCGCTCGGTGTAGGCACGAAAGCGCCGACCGAAACGTCCGCCGACGTCGATCCAGTTTTCCGGCGCTACTTCCATGAAGTCCACGCCCGCCACGACGGCTTCGTCGTGGCGGGCGAGACTGCTCATTAAACCGCGACGAAGACCCACCCCACTGCCGGTCACATTGGCGTGCGTCTTCATGGATCGCGTCTCCCACACGGGCACCCGCTAACTGGCAGGGCAACCCCCATGGGAGCGAGTAGCTAACTCAAGCCGTAGCCCGCAGGACTGCATTCACCGCAGGCCACTTCGGTGGCTGAGGATTAGGACTCCTCTGCGGCTTCTTCCTCTGCGGCTTCTTCCTCTGCGGCTTCTTCCTCTTCGGCGTCGCCTTCTTCGGCGTCGCCTTCTTCAGCATCGCCTTCTTCGGCGTCGCCTTCTTCAGCATCGCCTTCTTCGGCGTCGCCTTCTTCGGCGTCGCCTTCTTCAGCGTCGCCTTCTTCGGCATCGCCGTCTTCGCCGCATTTGCCCTCACCGCACTGGCCTTCGCCGTCTCCGGACTTGCCTTCCTCGCCGCACTTGCCTTCGCCTTCGCCGCACTTGGCTTCGTCGCCCTCGGCATCGTCGCTCGTTGCAAGCAAGACGCCGTCTTCCAGCAGGCTGGCCTCGAACGGATCAGCTTGGTCGGCGACTGCATTGCCGGCCAACGATGCAGCGAACGCCGCCCCAACTGCCACGGCGATGGGCTTCATCTTGCGATTCAACATTTGTATCTCCTCTCTGTACACCAAAGGACCGTAATGGCCCTACCCTTATGACCAACACTAGGGTCATTGGTTCCGAGTATACACTTCATCTTGGCGTACGCTATTCCAAATCTTCGAGGGCCTCGAAGCGCACTTGCAAGCGCTTCGCCGACACCTTCTCCCTCGTTCCCAAGTGCTGGCTGAAGGTCGCGATCCGATACTCCTGGACAAGGAACCGAAGCTCTGCGGCAGCCCCGTGCCCCACCTCCGAAGCCTCGGACAACACCGCCGAACGCCGTTCCCAAACAGCGACCTTCTCGATGCCGGCGAGGTCCCGCTCGACCCGGCCATGGAGATTGCCGATGCGGTAGAGCATGCCGTCGAGATAACGGGGCAGATCGGCCAAGCGGGTTCTGGGCGTCGTGCGAAGAAAGTCCGCAGCGACCAAGTGGTCGAGTTGCCCCCGGAGATCGTTGCGACTCGACGCGAACGCCGGCGAAGTCAATCCCTCGATGCCCCGCGCGACCTCGAGACGCTTGCCCAGGATGTCTCTGGCGTGCTCGAGAATCTCCAACAGAATCGGCATTGCCGAGGTTCTGCCGATTGCCAGGCGCTGTTCGAAAGCCGCCTTCGTCACCGGCAGTCCGTGCCCTTCGAAGCAGGCGAACCAGAAGGATGCCGACAACATGGCTTCAACCAGTTCGGCAGGGCTACCGAGCGGTGCATAGTGGAGCGCCAGTGTCGGATCCCGCTCCGCTTCCCGCCGAAGGTGGCGCACCGTGCGCGATTCGACAAGCAGCGCCAGCCGGGTGTAGCCGTCCCGGTCGAGCGCCGCGCGTCGACGTGGCGTGGCGTGAATCAGCAGGTCGACGCTATTGCCGCGATCCACCAGGACGGGATAGACCAGCGCCCGGGTTTCGCCGTCGCCGACCGCCAGCGATCCAGGCACGCCCTCGTCGGGAAAGGCGGTGATACCCAGGCGCTCCAGGGACGCCCGCAGGCGACCGGCCACGTCGCTTTCGACTCGAGCGAGCAGCCGGCCACGCAACGCGACCGCATCGCGATCCTGGTCCAGGATGCGCCCACGGCGGTCGCGCACCTGGACGTTCATCCTGAGGTGGCCAGGCAGGTTCTCCATTCGCCACGCGCCGACGGGCACGTCAACGCCGTGGGCGGTGCGAATCGCCGACGAGAGGGCTGTCGGCAAGGTGCCGCGACGGTACGTGGACGGGTCTCGAAGCGCCGGCAGGATCTTCGCCAAGTGGTCCTTCGCCGGGGCGAGCTTGCGGCGCAAGGCCTTCGGCAATCCCCGGACCAGGGCCAAGCACTTCTCCTCGAAAAAGCCCGGCACCAGCCAGTCCAGGACGTTCTCATCCAGTTCCTCCAGCAAGCCCAGTTCGACCCGGGCGGAAACCCCGTCGTCGAGTTCGCCTGGGGCGAACTTGTAGGCCAACTGAACTTCCGCCTCGCCCACGGCGAGCCGGGTCGGGAAGTCATCCTCGCCGAAACCACCGTCCACGCCGGCCAGCAGGTCCGCCTCCGTCATCTCGAAACCGGCGACTTCCGCGGTCGACGCCTTCTTGAGATGGTCGTTGCAGGTGGCTATGGAACACACGGTCGTCGGCAGCCGGGCGAGATAGAACGCGGCGCGCGTGGACTCGCTCGCCAGGAGATCGGCACGCCGCCCCTTGGCCTGGCGCTCCTCGATGCGCTGAACCAAGCGCACGTTGCGCGCGAGAAACGGCGCGTCCAGCCGGGGATCGGCCCGAACCAGCGCCTCGCGAACGAAGATTTCCCGCGCGGCTTCGGGGTCGACCACGGCGGCCCGCTTCGGGCGCTGGCCGACCACCGTGAGGCCGTACACGGTCACCCGTTCCGCGACCATGGCCTCGCCCCGCGCTTCGTCCCAGCGCGGTTCGGAGTAGCTGCGCTTGGCGAGATGCGCGGCTGCCCGCTCGATCCATTCCGGTTCGACCGTGGCCACGCAGCGCGCATACGTTCTGCCCGTGTCGCTAATCTCGGCGGCGACCGCCCACTTCGGCGGCCGCCGAATCAAGGCGGAACCCGGGAACAGGTGGAAACGCAGGCCGCGCGCACCTTCGTATTCCGCGCGGCGCCGTCGTTCGCCCTTGCTCGAAACGCCTCTCGGGCGGTCCCGCGGCTCTTCGTTCTTCTGCCCGATGAAGGCGAGCGAACCCGAGAGCAAGGCGCAATGTACGGCAGCGTAGGTCGCGGGTTCGCGGTTCACCCGCATCCCGAGATCCCGGCACGAGAGCAGCAACTGCCGATGCAGCGCCCGCCACTCGCGAACCCGCGCCGGGCTTAGGAAGCGATCCTCCAAGAGGCGCCGAAACGCCGCCCGTGTGTTGGTCGAGCGTGCGTCCTCCAGCCACTGCCACAGGTTTACGTAGGCGAGGAAGTCCGACGCCTTGTCCGCGAATGCGGCATGGGCCTGGTCCGCCGCCTGACGCCGTTCCAAGGGCCTGAGCCGGGGATCCTGCGCCGCTAGCGCCGAGACGATGATCAGGACCTCCGCCAGCGCACCGCCGCGTGGTCCGCGCGCCGCTTCGACCAGCATACGCGCCAGCCTCGGATCCACGGGCAGCCGGGCCATGGTACGCCCGAGTTCGGTCAGCTCGTCCTGTTCGAGGGCCTTGAGTTCGTGCAACAGGCTCACCGCGTCGCGCACCGCGCGCGGGTTCGGCGCCTCGATGAACGGGAAGGACTCGATGTCGCCTAGGCGGAAGGCGCGCATGGTCAACACCACGGCCGCCAGGTTGGTGCGGGTCAGTTCGGGGTCGGTGTACGCGGGCCGGGACCGGAAATCGTCTTCGCCGTAGAGGCGGTAGCAGACGCCGGGCGCAATCCGCCCGCAGCGGCCCGCACGTTGCCGCGCGCTCGCCTGGGAGATCGGCTCCACCGGCAGCCGTTGCAGCTTGGCGCGGTAGCTGTAGCGGCTGATGCGGGCGAAACCCGGATCGACGACATAGCCGATATTGGGCACGGTGATGCTGGTTTCCGCGACATTGGTGGCGAGCACGATCCGCTGGCGACGGCCGCGGGCGAAAATACGCTCCTGCTCCTTGGCCGGCAGCCGCGCATACAGCGGCATGATCTCGAACCGGTCCTGGAACTCCGCCTTGAGCCATTGGGCGGTATCGAAGATCTCCCGTTCGCCCGACTGGAACACCAGGACATCCCGGTGTCCTACCGGCGCTTCGGTCGCAATGGTGCGCAGACATTCGACCAGGGCCTCTTGCGGGTCGTCCTCGACCGGTCGGTAGACCGTGTCCACCGGATGGCCGCGTCCGGATACCTCCACCACGGGCGCACCGTTGAAGTGCTTGGCGAATGCGGCCACATCGATGGTGGCGCTGGTGACCACGACCTTGAGATCGTTGCGCCTCTCGAGCAGCCGCCGCAGGTAGCCCAGGATGAAGTCGATGTTCAGGCTGCGTTCGTGCGCCTCATCGACGATCACGCACTGGTAGCGGCGAAGCGACCGGTCGCGCTGAATCTCGTTCAGCAACAGCCCGTCGGTCATGACCTTGACCCGGGTCGAGTCGGAAAGCCGCTCGCTGAAACGCACCGCGTAGCCCACTTCCATCCCCAGTTCCACGCCGAGCTCGGCGGCGATGCGCGCCGACACCGTGCGCGCCGCCAGACGCCGGGGCTGGGTATGGGCGATGACGCCGCGAGTCCCCAGTCCAGCAGCCAGGCAAGCCTTGGGAAGCTGCGTGGTCTTGCCCGATCCGGTTTCGCCGGCAACGATCAGCACCGGGTGGCGGCGCAACATCTCGACGATCTCGCCGATCCGCGACGTGATCGGCAATTCGGCGGGAAAGCGAGGATTCACAAGACCGTCGCGCAATGGGGGCAGGCGTTTCACGGGATCCTCGCCACCTCCGTCAGATCGCGCCGATCCCCAGCAAGCAACGCCTCTCCAACGTCTCGAGGAACCGTCATTCACATGCCTACCTGGAGAGGTGGCTCATGCCTCCTTCAAGGCCGCCGACGGTCAGCGGGTACATCTGTCCGTCCACCAGTTCCCGGGTCATGGCCACCGAAGTCGAATACTCCCAAGTCTGAAGGGGAGTCGGGTTGATCCAAACGACCTTGTCGTAGCCGGCCATGAAGCGGGTCATCCACACCGCGCCGGGCTCCTCGTTCCAATGCTCGACGCTGCCACCGGCGTGGGTGATCTCGTAGGGTGCCATGGTGGCATCGCCGACGAACACCACCTTGTAGTCGCGGGCGTACTTGTTGAAGATCTCCCACGTCGGGATGCGTTGGTTCATGCGTCGGCGGTTGTCCTTCCACACCGACTCGTAGATGAAGTTGTGGAAGTAGTAGCTCTCCAGATGCTTGAACTCCGTGTGCGTCGCCGAGAACAGTTCTTCGCAGATCTTGACGTGGGCGTCCATTGACCCGCCGATGTCGAGCAACAGCAGCACCTTGACCGTATTCCTTCGCTCCGGACGCATGCGGAGGTCGAGCAGGCCGCCGTTGTGGGCGGTGGAGCGGATGGTGTTGTCCATATCCAGCTCCTCGTCCTCGCCGGCCCGCGCGAACTTGCGCAGGCGGCGCAACGCCATCTTGATGTTGCGGGTGCCGATCTCCACGGAGTCGTCCAGGTTCCTGTACTGGCGCTGGTCCCAGACCTTCTTGGCCTTCTTCTTTCTGCCCCTGCCCAGGCCCCCGGAACCGTTGCGGCCCGACCGGTCCGCATTGCCCTCCTGGCCGTCTTCGCCCTCGCCTTGCTCCGCTTCGGCCTTCTCGCGCGCCTTTCGGAACGCCTCGATCAGCTTCTCCAAACCGCCCAGGGATTTGATCTGCTCCAACTCCTCGGGCGTCAGCGCCCGCTCGAACTCCCGGCGCAGCCACTCGTCGGGAATGAGCGACTCCAGCAGGCCGTGCAGATCCTCGAGGCCCTTGAAATAGGCGCTGAAGGCGCGGTCGAACTTGTCGTAGTTCTTCTCGTCCTTGACCATGCAGGTGCGCGACAGCAAGTAGAAGTCGTCCAGGTTGCTGTAGACCACCCGCTGGCCAAGGGCGTTGATCAGGTCCATCAACTCGCGAATGGTCACCGGCACATGGTGGCGGCGCAGGGTGAGGAAGAAGTTGATCAGCACGGTGTCCGCTCCCCCGTTGCCATGCTCGGTTCCAGTGGGATCAACCGACTGTCAGCCGCGTTGATCGCGCCGATTCATGAATGCCAGTCGTTCTAGAAGGTGGACATCCTGTTCGTTCTTGACCAAGGCGCCGTAGAGCGGCGGAATCGCCTTGGTTGTGTCGCGGTTGGTCAGAATCTCGTCCGGGATGTCGTCGGCCATCAAGAGCTTCAGCCAGTCGATGAGTTCGGATGTCGAGGGTTTCTTCTTGAGACCCGGCACCTTGCGCACGTCGAAGAATATCTCCATGGCTTCCTTGACCAGATGCTGCTTGATGCTCGGAAAGTGCACCTCGACGATCTGCTCCATGGTTTCGCGGTCGGGGAAGTTGATGTAGTGGAAGAAGCAGCGGCGCAGGAAGGCGTCGGGCAGTTCCTTCTCGTTGTTGGAGGTGATGACCACGATGGGCCGCCGCTTCGCAACGATGGTTTCGTTCAGTTCGTAGACGTAGAACTCCATGCGGTCGAGTTCCTGGAGCAGGTCGTTCGGAAACTCGATGTCGGCCTTGTCGATCTCGTCGATCAAGAGTACGACCCGGTCCTCGGCTTCGAACGCCTCCCAGAGCTTGCCCTTGTTGATGTAGTTCCGGATATCGCCGACCCGTTCGTCGCCGAGTTGGGAGTCGCGCAGGCGGGACACGGCGTCGTATTCGTAGAGCCCCTGCAGGGCCTTGGTCTGGGACTTGATGTGCCAGGTGATGAGGCGCAGCCTCAAGGTGCCGGCAATCTCCTCCGCAAGCAGGGTTTTGCCGGTGCCGGGTTCGCCCTTCACCAGAAGCGGCCGCTCCAGTTTCACGGCAGCGTCCACGGCCATGGACAGTTCGTCGGTTGAGATGTAGGTGCCGGTACTGTCGAAAATCATCGAGTCTTCCGCTGCTTGAGTCGCCTGTCTCGCCCCGACCGTCCCTGAACCCGCGCGCGCAACCCGCTGGGCTTGCGACCCATAGGAGCGTTCGGTTGTCCCGCCAGCCCGGAACGCGGACAAAGGCGCTACTGTACCCCGAACCCGGCGCGGCGGTCGATGTCCGAAGGCAGCGTATCGCGACGTCGACCCGACACCAGGATGGCGGCATCGTAGCGAAGTTGGGCTTCGCCGACCGCCGAGAAGCACAGATCCTCCGCGGGATGGCCGGCTATCCACACCTCGACGGCAGGATCGGGCGACTTGCGCATCAGTTCGGTCACAACGTTCGCATCGAGCAGGATCACGGACCCCATCCTAATCGAGGGACGGCGGATCGCCAGCGAAGCGCCCCCGGCCCCCCCCGGCCCGCTTCCGACAAGACAACGGTGTACGGAAGTCATCGTACGGTTGACCCGTTTTCCGAGGCAATCGAGATGTCACCACGAGGCGCCATTTGCCCTTGCCGTCGCCGAGCGCGCCGTCCGGTTCGGTCTCGGGCGTCCTTCCGACGGGCTGTCCCCTGGGCTCACATTCCCCATACGTGGATGTCCACGCCACCGAAGGACTCCACGCGTTGGAACACCTTGTCGCTCCAGCTCCTGCCCTCACCGCGGTCGAAAATCACCAGATGGCCCGCCTCCGCCGCGCAGCGGTCCATGTAGCCCGCCGTCTGTTCAAGTCCGTCTCCAATGGTCCGCTCCAGGCCTTTGTGCAGCACCTTGCACTCGACGACAAACCGGCGCGTCCGGTCGCCCTGCGGCCAAATGATGAGCAGGTCGGTACGCCCCCGACCGAGGCCGTATTCCCGCTCGATGCGCCCGCCGCCGTTCACGATGCGCTGCAGAAACGCCTGCAAGAGCAGTTGCGGCCCCGCCTCCTGGTAGTCGAATCGCGCCACCCAGTGCTCCGAGTGCTCCCGGAAGAACCCCTGGAAGGCGGTCAGGAGCTTGACGACGTTCAGACTGCCGTCGCCATCGACATACCAGGCGGTGTCCTCAACCAGCCCGGCCTGGGCTGCGTAGGTCAGTTCGCGCGGCACGACTTCGGCGTAGACCGGGTTGGCAACGCGCAGAGGATCGTCGGTCGCGATCAGACCGAGGTCGCGGACGTACTCGATGTCCCGGGCGGAAAACTCGCGCTCGTTGCCGCCGCTCAACAGCGGCTCGATCACGCGCCGGACGCGACTCTCCTGGAGCTTGTCTGCCAACTGGTCGAGGTGCGTCTCCCGGCGCTGGACAAGCCGCTCCTGCGCTTCGCCGATATCGTCCTCGGTGACCTCCCGGCTTCGGTCGCGGATACCGTCCTTCGAGAAGCAGACCTCGTCGGCAAGCGCGTTCACCAGCCAGGGCTGGCCCTCGGTCCGCGTCCAGACCGCCTCCAACGCCCCCGCCGAGAACGACTGTCCTGTGTCCCCGGTGTGCTGTGCAAGCAGAGCGAGGACGTCGTCCCGAGAGAAGTCGCCCAGGCGTAGCGACTTCGCCTTGATGTTGAACGCACTGCCACCCGCGATCACCGCGTTGGCCGAGGCGGAATGGATGCGATAGTCCCGTATATCCCGCACGCCGCACAGGACGACGCTCTGCGGGAATCCCCTCGGGCGCAGGTCGTAGCCGGCCCGAAGTTGGCGCAGCACCGACAGCAGCGTGTCGCCCACCAAGCTGTCGATCTCGTCGATCAGCAGCACTAGGGGCTTCGGGTCGGCTTCGGCCCAGCGGCTCAATGCTTGGCGGAGGGCACCGTCGGGGCCGAAGTCGGCAAGCAGGGCGGACCACGAGTCGGCCAGGAAGTCGTCCCTCAACGTGAGACGCGCCCGGGAAACCAGCTCGCCGAAAATCGCCCGCATAGCGCGCTCGGTGTCCTCCCGTGCCGCCTGTCCGGCCTCGAAGTTGGCGTACACGCAGCGGTAGTCGCCCCGGGCGCCGCTGTTCAACAGGTCGCATAGCTCCAGCAAGGCGGTAGTCTTGCCGGTCTGCCGCGGCGCGTGGAGGACGAAGTAGCGCTTGTCGCGGATGAGGTTGCACACCTCGTCCAGATCCAAGCGCGCCAAAGGCGGAATGCGGTAGTGATCCGCAGCGACGACGGGTCCGGTGGTGTTGAAAAAGCGCATGGCGGGAGTATGGCACGATCAACGCATCGGCAAGGCGACCCCTCAGGTCGAGAGACGGCCATCAACGCGCGGCATGACGCCTCCAACGCCCGTCCGTTCTCCAACTCCTTCGCCGCCCAAACAAGCACACTTGACCACCGCCAGACCCGGCCTCAATCATCCCCACATCGCAGAACCGCATCCGACAATCTCGAACTTCAAACGCGGTGGCCCCCGGGATCGGTCGTCGCCCGTCTGCCGCCGTGCGAACGGCCTGTATCCGGCGCCTCAGCCCGGGGCGCGTCAGGTCCCGTCCCGGTCGGGCGCGGTGGACAGGTTCGTCAACTGCCCCGTCGCGCTCGTCATCAGACTCATCACGACGATGGGCTGTTCGGAAGTCACCACGAGGCGCCATTTGCCCTTGCCGTCGCCGAGCGCGCCGTCGAGATCCTCGCCGCCGTCCTCCAGCGTCGCGGCATCCAGCGTGCGCGAGTCCCCGGCGGGGACCGTCAGCACCACCGCCGTGCCCGGCGAGGCGCCGGCGTCGTCGATCCCCGTCACCGTCACCTCGGCGTCCACGGCGGTCGGGTTGATCAGCCGCAGACTGCTCGCCTGGTCGGGATTGCTGCCCGGATTGAAGATGGCCACCCGGCTCCCACCCTCCACGCGGGGCGCCACGTCGTGCATCGACGTCAGGAAGCCGTCGTCGTGGCGGATGTAGGCGAGCACCTGGATGTCGTCCAGATCATCGCTCGACAGCGCCAGGCGCCAGTCGCCCGTCCCGGCGCCCGTGCTCCCGGCGAGACCCTTGTCGGCATTGCCCAGATCCAGGTCGTCCGAG
>JAKZRQ010000115.1:0-10363 GCA_047518105.1 Pseudomonadales bacterium
TGTTTACACGGGGCCAAAAGACCCGCGAGGGCACGGCCAGCGCAGTCTGCAACCGGCACGATCGTTGGCATCGCGGTCAACTTCTTGAAACCATGAGCTCTTTTGACGCCGAGAAGCGGCCTGGTGAGAAATGCGGGCTAGGGCCCATCGAACGACGGCGGTGGGGACGGGTCGATGTAGGGGACGCCCTTGCGGCGTCCCTTCTCGATGATCCCCCACCGTTCCGGGCGCGGGCGAACGCGCATCTACGGGCGCAATAGCTTCCCCTACACCCACCTCGCCGTAGCAGGTTTATTGCTTGACCGACTTGGCCGCCGCAAACCACAGCAACGCAGACGTCGCCCGCGCACTCGCTGACCCGACCGCGCCGCCCGACCTGAGCCTGCGCCGCATGGGCCGCATCGCCTGGAAGGCATTGCCTTTCATGCGCCCCATGCTGTGGCACATCGTCGTGATTCTTGCCTTGGGTTTCGCGATGGGCGGGGTGGCCGCCGTCGGGACGACCCTGGCGCTGGATCTCTTCACCAACAAGGTGCTCGTCGGCAACAAGATCCAGCCGCTGCAGGGATTCCTCCTGGGGCTCGATGACAGCTACGTCCAAGCCACCGTTGACGCCCGAGAAGCCGCGCCCGTAACGGATGCGGGCACTGGGCTCACCGACACGCAGCGCCGCGCGGTGCGGACGCGGATGATCACCTGGTTCATCGCGGTCGGTGCCTTCGGGCTGATTCTGGGTACCGTGCTTCGCTACTACGGCGCCTGGGTCTGGCAGAACGTGAGCCAGTACCTGCGCGTCACCATGGTGGAGCGACTCGAGCACCTGTCGCTACGCTTCCACAGCGAATCACGCTCCGGCGACGCCCTCTACAGGATCATCCAGGACAGCGCCCAGATCGTGAACCTGCTGCGCGAAGCGATCATCAACCCCATCATGATGCTCTACACACTGGTCGTCGCTATCGCGTTCGTCACCGCTTTCGATGCCCTGCTGCTGCTCGGCGTGGCGTTGGCGGTCGTGCCCATGATCGTGCTCACGGCTGCTTTCACACCGCGGATCCGGCGCCGCTCGGTGGCCAACCGCGTGGCGGGTAGCAATCTCACCTCCAGGCTGCAGGAGACCTTTGCGGCGCTCAAAGTCGTCAAGGCCAGCCGGGCGGAGGGACTCATGCTCGAGCGCTTCGACCGGGACTCCAACCACGCCCTCGACACGGCGCTGCTGCTGCGTTTCGAGATGGTGGTCCTGTCGACGCTGGTGATGTTCTTCGGTGGTGCAACCGTGATCGCCCTGGAGTACGTGACGGCGGGATGGGTCATCGAGCAACGGCCGACCCTGCTCGGCGCGTGGGCTGCAGCGTGGCTCGGCTTCACGCTCTGGAACCTGGGCGCATTCCAGGCTGCCGGCGAGCGCATCGGCAGTTCCCTCGGGACCGGCTACGGCATGGTGCGGGTGTGGTGCATGATCCAGGATCTGTTCATCGGCCTCGAACGCGCGTTCTACTTCCTCGACCTGAAGCCGGAAGTGGTGGCGCCGGCCAATCCGGTTCCCTACCCAACTCCGATTGCAAGGGTGGCATGGCGTGGTGTCCACTTCGGCTACACGCCGGACAATCCCGTTCTGCTCGGGGCCGATCTGTGGGCCGAGGCGGGGCAAGTCACCGCCGTCGTCGGTGCGACCGGGTCCGGCAAATCGACGCTGATGTCGCTCCTCTTGCGCCTCTACGACCCGGAGCAAGGCGCGGTGCTGGTGGGCGGTGTCGATCTACGGGATCTGGGCATCGAGGACATCCGCGCCAACTGCGCCATCGCGCTGCAGAAGAACGTGCTGTTCACCGGCAAGGTGGCGGACAACATCGGCTATGCCCTGGGTGCCACGCGCGCGCAGATCGAGGTAGCCGCCCGCATCGCCTGCGCCGACGAGTTCATCCGGGAAATGGAGTTGGGCTACGACACCGAACTCGGCGAGCGTGGCAGCAAGCTCTCCTCCGGCGAGCGCCAGCGCCTGACCATCGCCCGCGCAGTGATCCGCGACACCCCCATCCTGATTCTCGACGAACCCACCGCCTCCCTCGATGCCGAGACCGAGCACCGGGTGCTCGCGAACCTCGCCGAGTGGGGCGCCGACAAGGTCGTGCTGCTCGTCACCCATCGCCTATCGACCATCCGGGGCGCCGACAAGATCGCGTTCCTCGAGGACGGGCGTGTCGCCGAGATCGGCAGCCACGACGACCTGGTGTCGCGGGCGGGCGGTCGCTACCGCGAGTTCGTGCAGGCCGAGACCGTGGGTGCCGAAGGGGCATCGACATGAGCGAGCCGACATCGGGCCAAAGCGGACACAAGGCGGTCGATACCACCGTCGACACGACCCAGCGACGTCGCATCCTAAGCGGCTTCAAGGCCGGGGAGCGGTTCGACGATCGTATCGACACCGGCCCCGAGATCAGCCATGCGAGGGCGTTGGTGGTGGTGTGGCGTGGGCTGAAGCTCATCGGCCACGTTCCGGGACTCTTCACGGCGAAGTTCGCCTTCAACGCAACGCTGATCGTCCCCGGACTGTTCCTCGCCTGGTTCGGGAAGATCATCACCGACAACGTCCTGATGCAGCAGGAACTGGTCGCCGAAGGGGCACGCTTCCCGCCCCATATGATGCCCTTGATCCGCTTCCTGGAAGGCATGGGACCCATGGAGATCATGCTGGTCCTGACGACGATCTTCACGATCGGTCTTGTCCTTATCGGAACCCGCGCCGGGGACGGGGGTCATTCGGCGAGCACGTTCGGAGGAAGCGATCCGGCGTCGAACGCGGAGAACGAACTGGCCGAGGGATGGACCAACGCCGGCGGCCTCGTGGGGCTCGTCGAATACTGGTTGAGCGTCCGACTCAACCAGCGTCTCGGCAACGCCCTGCGCACGCGGCTTTTTGCCCGGCTGACGCATTCACCGATGACCACCATCGACGAAAACCGCGTCGGCGATTCCCTCTACCGGGTCCTCTACGACTCGGTGATCGCCTGGGGCATGGTCGGCAGCGCCACCATGTATCCCATCTTCACGGTGGTGGGCTACGGGCTCACCCTCTACCAACTCGACTACACCTACAGCGACGTGGCGCCGGAGTTGATCTGGATCGCCTGGATCATGCTGCCGGTGGTGTTCGCCGTCACGTTCCCGGTGGCCCGGCTGATGCGGCGAACGGTGCACAACGCGCGCGCGGCGGGCGCGGCGACCACCAACTCCATGGAAGAGACCCTGGCGAACATCAGCGCCGTACAAAGCCTCGGCGGCATGCGGCGCGAAAAGGAGCGTTTCGCCGAGCGCAGCGCGCACGCGTTCTGGCGCGGGCGCGTGAACCTTTTGACCTACGCGCTGATGGAGTTCCTGATCAGGGGTGCGACCGCCCTGGTCGCGCTGGTCATCGCCATCCTCGTGAGCGACCAGGTGATCGACGGCGTACTGACCGTTGGCGACTTCGTCGCGCTGTTCGGTCTCTACATGGCCATCGCCGGTACCGCCTCGGCTGTCGGTGATCTGTGGATCAACATCCAGGACCGCATCGCGCCCGCGCGCCGGGTGTTCTTCTTCATCGACCACGAGTCGGACGAGGAACGCTACCGGGGCGGCACCCTGGGTCCCATCGCCCAGGGCGTGCGGATGGAGAACGTCGACTATGTCTATCCGGATGGTCGGCAGGCACTGCGCAACGTCAACCTGGAACTTGCGATCGGGGAACTGGTCGCTTTCGTGGGCCCGACCGGCGCGGGCAAGACCAGCCTCGCCTATCTCGTGCCGGCGTTCTTACGCCCGACCGGCGGCCGGGTACTTGCCGACGGCAACGACCTCGAGGACGTTTCGCTCGATTCGCTGCGCGACCAGGTGGCATACGTGTTCCAGGAACACCTGCTGTTCTCCGAGTCCATCCGCGACAACCTCGCGATCGCCAACCTGCGCGCGACCGAGGCCGAGATGCTGGCTGCGCTCCGAACCGCCGGCTGCATGGAGTTCATCGACAAGCTGCCCGAGGGACTCGACACCGTCCTCGGACGCTCGGGGGACACGCTCTCGGTGGGCCAGCAACAGCGCCTATCCATCGCGCGCGGGCTCGTCCGGGATACCCGGATCCTCATCCTCGACGAGCCAACCGCAGCGCTCGATCCACAAACGGAGAACGCGCTGGTCCAGGCGCTCTTGCGGGCACGTCAAGATCGATTGGTGATCGTGATCGCGCATCGGCTGTCAACCATCCGGCGGGCAGACCGCATCGTCTTCCTCGAGCGCGGCGCAATCGCGGACATGGGCAGTCACGACGCGCTGATGGCAAATCCCGACAGTCCGTACCGTCGCTTCGTCGAGTTGCAGAACGCTTGAGCGCGATACGTTGACACCGCTGCGAATGCCAGTTACTTTCGACGTGTTGTAACTTTGTTACGGGTGTGCCATGCCAGTAATCCGCGTTTCCGACACGACTGTACGACGTCTCAAGGCGTGGGCCGAACCATTGGAGGACACGGTCGACTCCGCTCTTTCGAAGGCCCTCGATGCCGCCGAGGCAAAGCACGAAGCGGACCGCCAACGTGAGGGGCTCGACCCGGTCGAAGGCACCCCACCCGACTCGTTCGTGGAGCATCTCCTTGCCATTCCGGACGTTGGTGATGATGCCGACTTCGAACGCGACTCGTCGCCGCCGCGCGACATCGAACTGTGAGCTATCTCCTGGACACGAACGTCGTATCGGAACTCCGCAAACGTGATCGAGCTGATCAAGGCGTTGTCGGCTGGTTTCGCCAACGCAGGCGAGAGGAACTATTCCTGAGTGTCCTCACGGTGGGTGAGTTGCGCCGAGGCGTCGAAAGGGTGCGACGGAAGGATCCGGCTTCCGCCGCGGTGCTCGAGAACTGGCTTGCGCGAACCTCGCGCGAGTTTCGTGATCGTATCATCGGCCTCGACCAGAGCATTGCCGAACGATGGGGCGGACTTGGCATTCCGGATCCAGTCCCCGTCGTCGATGGTTTGATTGCAGCCACGGCCTTGGAAAGGGACTTGGTGGTCGTCACCAGGGACGAAAAGCACTACTCTCGGATTGGCGTCCGCCATATGAATCCGTTCGCCGATCAACATTGACTCACACTTCCTGGGTCGGAGTTCGTTAGCGGAAGACTGCCCAGACAACCGCCCTATCCGAAGAGGAGTAGTCCATGCCAGCAGTCTCACCCGCCACCGGTCCTATCGCGGTCACCGGCGCCAGCGGCTACATCGGCTCCTGGGTCGTGCACGATCTCGTTGTCCAGGGATACCGGGTTCGCGCCTGCGTGCGCGATCTCGCCAATCCGGCCAAGGTCGACCATTTGCTGGCCATGAACGATGCCGGCCTGCGCGGCAAAGTCGAACTCTACGAAGCCGACCTCTTCGCCCCCGGCAGCTACGACGACGCCTTCGCGGGCTGCGCGGCCGTGATCCACACCGCGGCGCCCCTGGGCTACAACCGGGAGACACCTCAACAGACCTACGACGGCTGTTTCACCCAGACCCGGGCGATCATCCAATCCACCTTGAAGGCGGGCACGGTCAAGCGGTTCGTGTTCACGAGTTCGTTCGCGGCGGTCACCCATCCTTGCGAGGACGGCTACGTGTTCACGGAGAAGGATTGGGCAGACGACGACATCGCGTCCTACGGCGGCGCCTGGTCGGAAGACAACATCCCCAGGAACCGGGGCATCGCCTACAAGATGGCGAAGTGTGGAAGCGAACGGCTGCTCTACGACACGGCGGAGCAAGTCGGCACGTTCGAGGCGATGGGCATCATGCCCGCGTACGTGATCGGGCCCGTCATGTGCGCCAACCACGACCAGAAGCAGAGCTTCCAGTACTGGATCAAGGAAATGATGAAGGGCAAGCCGTACGGCAAGACGCGGGACGGTCGGATGCAATGGACCAACTGCGACGTGCGGGACGTGGCGCGCGCCCATCGCCTGTGCATCGAGAGCACGGTGGCCGGCAACGGTTCCCGTTACATCATCGGGGCCAACGAACTCGACGGCATCCTGTTCACCTGGCAGATGCAAGCGCGTCTTAGGGAGTTGTTCCCGGGAGTCGCCGAGATTGGCGGGGAGGCCCTGGCCGACGGTGAACCGGCCAAGCCGACGCCCGACAGCCAACGCGCGTTCGTCTTCCTCGCGATGCAGGAGCTTCGCCTCACGCCCTACGCCATCGACGACACCTTGCGCGACACCGTCAACTCCTATTGCAAGATCGGGTTGTTGTAGCAGTCCCGCGAACCGTGGTTAGGATGCGCAGTACGATCATTGCCCTTCCATGGAACAAACGCCAAAGGGAGCGGCGCGCTCTGACGAGCGCGGGCGACCGACGGCGTATGTTCCATGGAAGGTCGGGGTGGCTGAGCCGGCGCGTAGCGTCAGCGAAGTGCCGGGCCGGCTTTGGGGCGCTGTCACTTGCGTTGCTCGCCGCCTGCGGTGGTGGTGGCGACCGCGTCGATCCCATTCCGCCAATCCCGCCCGCGCCCTCACCGCCCACGATCACGGTCGAGGAGAACGGATTCACGGAGATCGCGCGGTCCTCGGGCCTTGTTCGCGAGTTTGGCTGGGTCAACGCGCAACGGTCCTTCGGCGAGGAGTTCGCCAGCGGGCTGGCCGCCGCGGACTACGACGCCGATGGCGACATCGATCTCTACGTCGCGGGCGGCGATGTCGAAGCCAACCACCTCTACCAGAACCAAGGCGATGGAACCTTCGCCGACGTGGCATCGGAAGTGGGGCTCGACCTCAAGCACCGGGGCAGCGGTCCGACCTTCGCCGACGTCGACGGCGACGGCGACCTCGATCTTTTCGTCGGAGCCGTCGATGGCGACCGCATCCACCTCATGGAGAACCGCGACGGCAGTTTCGTCGACATGACCACCCGATCGGGTCTCGACGTCACGGCGGACAACACCATCTCGGCGACGTTCGGCGACTACGACCTCGACGGTGATCTGGACCTCGTGCTCGCCCATTGGGGCAACCCGCAACGGTCGGACACCCAGACGCTGTGGCGCAACGACGGCCGGGGGGTGTTCGAATCCGCGAGCATCGAGTCCGGGATCGCGGAGGCGCTGATCGAGCGCGACCCGCAGGTACTCGATCGCACGTTTACGCCGAACTTCAGCGACATCGACGGGGACGGCGATCCGGATCTCCTCATTTCCGGGGATTTCGAGACTACCCAGGTGTTCCGCAACAACGGCGACGGCACCTTCACGCGCACGACCGACCGCGGCGTGATCATCGACCAAGCCGGCATGGGTGCCGCCGTCGGCGACTACGACAACGACGGCGACATGGACTGGTTCGTCACGTCCATCCACGAGGCGGGCAGCTACTTCGGCAACCGGCTGTACCGCAATCTCGGCGACGGCACCTTCGAGGACGCGACCGAAGAGGCGGGCGTCGCTCGGGGCGGCTGGGCTTGGGGAAGCTGCTTCGCCGACTTCGACAACGACGGCGTGCTCGACATCTTCCACACCAACGGGTGGAAGGGCTCGACCGGCGGCGACGGCTCGAAAAACGGCGACTTCACCGACGACCAGGTACGGCTGTTCATGGGCCGGGGCGATGGCACTTTCGGGCGTCGGGACACGGCGTTGTCGCTGACGGATCGTGGCTTGGGCCGGGGCGTGGCGTGCTTCGACGCCGAGCGCGATGGCGACATCGACATCGTGATCACGAACAACGGGGACAGGCACCTGGTCTACTACCGGAACGACCTCGACGAGGGCAATCACTATCTCGGCATCGCCCTCGAAGGCGCCGGCGCGAACACGCGGGGGGTAGGCGCCTGGATCACCATCGCCACCGAATCGGGATCCCAGGTGCGGGAAGTGCGGGCGGGCAACAATTACGTCTCGCAGAACCCCACGGAGGTTCACTTCGGGCTCGGCTCGGATACCGGTGCCGACGTGACCGTGCGGTGGCCCGACGGCTCGACCACCACCCGGGAGAACGTCGCGGCGGATCAACTGTTGACCATCGCCCAGCCGCCCCCGACCGGCATTCGCCTGGTGGTGGCCCGAGGTTCGGGTGGCGGCAACTACGCCGCAGGCGATCGCGTCCCGATCACCGCCTCGCCCGCGAACGAGAACTACCACTTCAGCCACTGGGTGAGCGACGGCGGCGGCAGCTTCGACGACGACCGTTCCGCGCAAACCATCTTCGTCATGCCGGGCAACGCCGTCACGGTGGTCGCCCACTACACGCCAGGGGTCGCGATGAGCGACGACGTGTCCGTGGCGCGGCGCTGGAGCGAATTGCTGCTGCAGGCGATCCGCAACGACTACGCACGACCGACGGTGCATGCCCGCAACCTGTTCCACGTCTCGGCCGCCATGTACGACGCCTGGGCTGCTTTCGACGACGAGGCCGAGCCGTGGCTGCACGGGCGGCAACGGGCTGGGGTCGCGTGCGACGTGGAGGTGCCGGTTGTGGATGCGGTCGAAGCGGCGCGCGAACAGGCGATGAGTTTCGCGGCATACGGGCTGATTCGGCATCGCTTCGTCGAGTCGCCACGGGCCGGCTTGATTCGCCGGGACGCCGAGTCGCTGATGGGTGCTCTTGGATTCGAGACCGATTCGGAGAACGAGGCCGGTCGGTTCGGCAGTGGCATCGCGCAGTGCTACATCGACTTCGGTTTTGCCGACGGCGCCAACGAAGCCAACGACTATGTGAACGTGAGCTACAAGCCGGTCAACCCGCCTCTCGAACCGCACCTGCCGGGCAATCCGGACATCGTCGATCTCAACCGCTGGCAACCGCTCAAGCTGCTCGCCTTCGTGGACCAGGCCGGCAACCCGGTTTCCGACGACCCCGAGTTCCTGGGTCCCGAATGGGGGTCCGTGGTGCCGTTCTCCTTGGCGGAAGCGGATCTAACCGTCTATCGGCGGGATGGCTTCGACTACCTCGTCTACCACGATCCGGGCATGCCGCCCACCATCGACGGCACGTTGGCCGACAACTACCGCTGGGCGCATGCCCTGGTCGCGATCTGGTCCTCGCATCTGGACCCCGCCGATGGCGAGACCGTCGACATTTCCCCGGCGAGCCTGGGCAACATCCAGGACTACCCGGCCCACTTCGAGGACTACCCGACGTTCTTCGATACGACCGAAGGCGGCGGTCCCGGAACGGGGTACGAATTCAATCCCACCACGAGCGAGCCCTACGCGCCACAGGTGGTGCCACGGGGCGACTACACCCGGGTGCTGGCCGAATTCTGGGCCGACGGGCCGGACTCCGAGACCCCGCCCGGGCACTGGTTCGTCATCCTGAACGAGGTCAACGACCACCCGCTGTTGGCCCGTCGCTTCGGGGGCACCGGGGACGAACTCGATGCCCTGCAATGGGATGCGAAGGCGTATTTCGCGCTCGGCGGAGCCATGCACGATGCCGCCGTGACGGCCTGGGGTATCAAGGGTTGGTACGACTACATCCGCCCGATCTCGTCACTGCGCGCCATGGCGGACCGCGGGCAAAGCAGCGACCCGGAGGGCGACTCCTACCACGCCGACGGCATTCCGCTCACCGAGGGTTTCGTCGAACTCGTCGAAGCCGGGGACTCGCTTGCGGGCGAGGAGGACGAACACGTCGGCAAGATCAAGTTCTACGCCTGGCGCGGGCCCGACTTCATCGAGGACGAGGAAATCGATGCCGCCGGTGTGGGTTGGATCCTCGCCGAGAACTGGTGGCCCTACCAGCGTCCGACCTTCGTCACCCCGCCGTTCGCGGGCTACGTGTCGGGACACTCGACCTACTCCCGGGCCGCTGCCGAGGTTTTGACCGCCCTCACGGGCGATGCCTTCTTCCCCGGTGGCATGAGTGGTTTCGAGATCGTCGCGAACGAGTTCCTGGTCTTCGAAGACGGCCCGACCGTCGACATGACCCTGCAGTGGGCCACCTACCGCGACGCCTCGGACCAGTGCAGCCTGTCGCGGATCTGGGGCGGTATCCATCCGCCTATCGACGACATTCCGGGGCGTCTGATCGGCATCGAAGTCGGACGCGACGCATTCGATCTCGCCGCTGCGCACTTCCGCGGCGAAGCCCCGTGAGTGGCGGGAGGCTTGCTGTCGAAGATCACCATCAACTCCGGCGAGTCACGAGACGATGACCCGACGGGCGCCGCCCCAACAGGATACGCTTGAACGCAAACGACGTCGTTCGAACCAGTCGACGGAGATGCCCGATGAACACCCTACACCGCATGTGTTCTCAACTGCTCCGTCGCCGAGTAGATGGATAGTGCTCGATTGACGGTCGTAGCCGTTTCCCCGGCTTTGCTACTCTAGATTCCTTGAGCGCGCCGAATGTTGACACTTGGGTTG